>DDSR01000388.1 GCA_002343455.1 Deltaproteobacteria bacterium UBA2385
CTGGTTCGCCGACGCGCTCTACCGGGGGGCCTACCCCGAGGACGTGATCGCCGACCTGCGGGCCGAGGGCGCGCTGCCCGCGGGGCCCCTGCCCTTCCTCCAGCCCGGGGATCTCGAGCAGATCTCCGCCCCGACCGACCTCCTGGGGGTCAACTACTACTCCCGTGGCGTCGTGCGCAGCGACCGCCTGCCCGAGGCCGACAACCTGCCCCGGACGGTCCCCGCCCCCGGGCCCGAGCAGCTGACCGACTTCGGCTGGGAGATTCATCCCCCCACCCTGACCCGCCTGCTGCTGCGCCTCACCCGCGACTACCGGCCCGCCGCGCTGTACATCACCGAGAACGGCGCGGCCTACAACACGGCCCCCGGACCCGACGGGCGGGTCCCCGACGAGCGCCGCGTCGCCTACCTGGAGGGCCACCTGGACGCCGCCGCCGAGGCGGTCGCGCTAGGCGCGCCGCTGCGCGGCTACTTCGCCTGGTCCTTGCTGGACAACTTCGAGTGGGCCGAGGGCTTCCACCAGCGCTTCGGGCTGGTCTGGGTGGACTTCGAGACGAAGCAGCGCCTCCCCAAGGAGAGCTTCCACTGGTACCGCCGGCGCATCGCCGCCTCGGCTCTCACACCATGAACAAGCCTGATGCGGAACACTGCACAAACCTGTTGCAGCCTTAGACGGCCAGGGCTAACAGCGGGGACCCTCGCTCCCCGGACCCCTCATGCGCCTCTCCCTGGCCGGCCTGCCCCTCCTGCTGACCCTCTCCGCCTGCGCCTCGGACAAGCCCGGCGAGCTCGACTCCGGCAGCTCCACGGACGACAGCGGCACAAGCTCAGCCCCGCTCGGCCGCTGCGACTACGTGAACCCCTTCTCCGACACCCCGGAGTGCAAGGAGTACACCGGCGCGGGCTGGGAGATCGACGCGGCCCAGGCCGACTGCGCCCTGCCGGTGATCGCCGCGGAGCCCGGCCTGTTCGTGCAAGGCCAGGCCTGCCCGCGCGACGAGGTCGTCGGGGAGTGCACCGTGGGGGCCGACACCGACACCGAGACCGTCATCGTCGTGCCCGGCGACGACCCCCAGGCCTGCACCTCGGCCGAGCTGGGCTGCACCTTCGCCGGCGGCAGCTTCAGCCCGGGCGAGGTCTGCCTGGACGCCGAAGAGGGAGAGGGCGTGTCCAGCGCCGACGCCTTCGTGCCCTTCGAGCAGATCTGCCGGGACCCGCTCAGCGGGGAGGAGCCGGGCGATGGACCCGACGGCCAGGTCTGCACCTGGCAGGCGATCTCCGGGGCCACCGAGGAGGGTCGGCGCTTCGAGGACTACGCGGACTGCGCCGTGGTCGCCAGGCAGCGCCCCTACTGGTCGGCGCCCTCGGTCGCCGACACCTCCGAGGACGACCCGCGCCTGTCGGACCCGGAGTGGGTGGCGGAGTACGCCTGGGTGACCGAGCAGGTGCAGGCCACCGCCTGCGTCTGCTGCCACAGCAGCGACCTGGCCCCGGACGGACCCTCGGGCTGGCACCTGGAGGACGGCCCGATCTGGGTGGACGGCCTGGACGACGACGGGCTGGCCGTGCTGGCCGGCTGGGTGGACTCGACGGTCTTCGGGGCCTTCCCCGCCGACCAGAACAACGGCTTCAGCCGCGACCGCACCGGCATGCTGACGACCGACGCCGAGCGGATGCAGGCCTTCCTGGCCGGCGAGCTGGCCAGCCGCGGCCGCAGCCAGGAGAGCTTCGCCGCGACGGATCCCTTCGGCGGACCGCTCTACGATCAGCTCGTCTACGAGCCCGAGGCCTGCGAGGAGGGCCAGGGCGTGGACGCCGACGGCAGCGTGCGCTGGACGGGGGGCAAGGCCCGCTACCTCTACGTGATGGAGGAGGGGGCGGGCAACCCGGGCGTCCCTCCCAACCTGGACCTGCCCGAGGGCACGCTCTGGCGGCTGGACGTGGACCCCAGCGCCGATCCCGTCGGCAGCGGCCTGGCCTACGGCGAGGAGCCCGACGGGACCCGCCAGGCCTGGCCCGAGGCGGGGCCGCCGCCGGAGCTGGTGCCGGGGCAGGTCTACTACCTGGTGGCCCTGCTGGACGTCTACCAGCCGGCCACGCGCTGCCTGTTCACCGCGGGGGGCTGCAGGCCGCCAGTCGCCGGCCTCAGATGGCCAGGCAGCGGTGCAGGCTGAGCAGGCAGGAGAGCTGCACGGTGGCCCCGTCGGCGACCTCGATCTGCACGCTGGTGTCGACGACGCCGTCGGTGAAGCGCGCCTCGATGGTGTAGGTGCCGGCCGGCACCCGGCCCAGGGGCAGGCTGCCCCCCTCGCCCTGCAGGCGCACGCGGGCATCGGAGCCGCCGCGCACGACCCGCACGGTGCCGTGGGCCTGCGAGGCGGGATCCTCTGCGGGCGGCGCGGGCTCCGCGGCTACCGGCGCGGAGGCGCGCTCCACCACCGGCGCGGGGGCGCGCTCCTCTACGGGCGGGGCGGGCTCCACCACCGGCGCGGGCGCCTCCTCCTCGACGACCGGCGGCGCGAGCGCCTCTTCGCCGGCCGGGAAGGCCTCCTCCAGCACGCCGAGGGTGTCGACCCGAGGCTCGGCCGGAGCCGCGGGTGCCGCCGGGGGGTCGAGCATCGGCAGCAGCCGCCAGGCCGCCAGGCCGCCGCCGATCACCACCACCAGGAAGGCCAGGACCGCCACCCCGACCGCCAGCCCGCGGGAGGGCGGGCGCGCCGCGGTCGGCGCCACCGTCTCTGCCTTGCGAGGGCCGGCCTCCACCCGCGGGATGTGCCCGGAGGTGACCCCGCCCGAGGCGGCGGCGGCCTCGACCAGGGTGGCGCCGGAGAGCTCGTCGGGCAGGGCCTCGCGGCCGGTCAGCACCTCGGGGATGGACTGCTCGGCCCACTCCGAGAGGTAGGGCGCGCCCAGCCGGGGGCGCAGATCGCGGCAGGCGCGCTCCAGCTCGCGGGCGCTGGGGCGGGCGGAGGGCTCGAAGAGCAGGCACTCGGCGACGAGCCGGTAGAGGGCCTCGTCGGGGTGCTGGTGCCAGAGCACGTTGAGGCCCTCGCGCAGCTTGCTGTCGTGCCGCTCGCGGTTGGCCGAGGTGCGGCCGAAGGGCTGGCCGGTCAGCAGCTCGAAGAGCACCGCGCCCAGGGCGTAGATGTCGCCCTTGTGGTCGTCGATGCCGTCCAGGCGCTCGGGGGCCATGTAGTTGAGCGAGCCGAAGTAGATGCTCTGGGTGTGCGACTCGCGGTCGGCGAAGTCGGCGCGGGCGACGCCGAAGTCGAGGACCTTGACCTCGCCGGCGGCGGTGAGCTGGATGTTGCCGGGCTTGATGTCGCGGTGCAGCAGGCGCAGGGAGGCCTTGGTCGGGCAGGCCCGGTCCGGGTCGGCCGTCGGGGGCAGCGCCACGCTGACGCTCATGTCCTGGCTGAGCTCGAAGGCGTAGTGCAGGGCGTTGGCGACCTCCTGCACGATCTCGACGGCGACGCCGGGGGGCAGCGGACCGGTGGCGCCCAGGACCTGCTTCAGGTCGGCGCCGTCGACGAATTCCATCACCACGGTCCAGCGGCCGTTGAGCAGGTGCAGCCCGTCGACCTGGACGATGGCGCGGTGGCGCAGCATGCCCAGCAGGCGGGCCTCGTCCCGCAGGCGCTCGGCGACGCCGATGGACTCGGGGGCGTCCGGGTTGAGCACCTTGAGCGCGACCTGCTTGGTGAAGCCCGAGGGGCCCAGCAGGCGGGCCCGGTAGACCGTCCCGAAGCCACCCCGGCCGACGGCCTCGATGACATGGTAGCGGCGGACTTCGGATTCCACAGGTACAGCTCCAGCTCGCGCCGCTGCCAGCCTACCAGTATATGAACGAGGCCGTTGGAGGAGACCGATGCTCGTACTGCTGCTCTGGAGCTGCGGCTCGTCCAAGGACACCCACGATCCGACCGTCGTGGACTCCGATCCGGTCGCGCTGATCGACTACGTCGACCCGATGATCGGCACCGGCGGCCTGGGCTTCTCGGTCGGCTGCGCCTACCCCGGCCCGGCCCGGCCCTGGGGCCTGGTCAAGCTCAGCCCCGACACCGCCAACGAGTGGGGGGCCGCCCCCGCCTACCACCACGGCGGCGGCTACCACTACGACGACACGCACATCCAGGGCTTCAGCCACCTGCATATGCACGCCATCGGCGTCACCGACTACGGCTCGATCCTGGTGATGCCCGTCGACCGCGCCTCGCCCGACGCGCCGATCCTGGCCTCGCAGACGCTGGAGCCCGGCTACCAGGCCCCCTTCTCGCACGAGCGGGAAGAGGCCTCGCCCGGATATTACTCGGTCCACCTCGACGGCCCCGACGTCCTGGTCGAGCTGAGCGCCACCCGCCACACTGGCCTGCACCGCTACACCTTCGGCGCCCTCGACGCCCCCACGCTGATCATCGATCTCGGCCACGCCCTGGACGGGGGCACCGTGCGCGGCGGCAGCATCGAGCTCGACCCGGCCACCGGCAAGCTGTGGGGCATGGCCCGCATCGACGGCGGCCTCTCGGCCCCCTTCTCGGTCTGGTTCGCCGGCGAGCTCGACACCCTGCCCTCGACCTGGGGCAGCTGGACCGGGGTCGCCGGCAGCAGCAGCAGCGACGACTCCAGCATCGTCCTGGCCCCCGACGTCGCCAGCGCCACGATGGAGGTCGACGACAGCGACGGGGCGCCCCACGCCCGCCTTGGCGCCTGGGTCGGCTTCCCCGCGGGCACCGAGACGGTCCACCTGCGGATGGCGATCAGCACGGTCGACCAGGAGGGTGCCTGGAACAACTTCGACCAGCAGGCCACGACCTGGAGCGTCGAGGAGATGGCGGAAGAAGCGCGCGCGGAGTGGGCCGAGCTGATCTCGGCGCTGCGGGTCTGGGGCGGCAGCGAGGAGGACCGCACCAAGCTGGCGACCTCGCTGTACCACGCCGCCCAGATGCCCACGATCTTCAGCGACGCCGACGGCCGCTACACCGGCTTCGACGAGCAGATCCACCCGGGCGATCACCTCTACCACACCGACTACAGCCTCTGGGACACCTACCGGACGACCCACCCGCTCTACACCCTGCTCTGGCCCGAGCAGCACCGGGACATGCTGAAGAGCTTCGCCCGCATGGTCGAGCAGGGCGGCAACCTGCCCCGCTGGGCGGCGGCGACGCACGACAGCGGGACGATGGTGGGCACGCCGGCGGTGATCGTCTGGAGCGAGGCCTGGCAGAAGGGCCTGCGCGACTGGGGCGAGGAGATCGTCGCCCCCGTCTCGATCGCGGTGGCCCTGGGCGAGACGGTCCCCGACTACGGCGGGCGGCCCGACGTCGGCCTGCTGGACGAGTACGGCTACTACCCGGCCGATGTCATCGGCCGCTCGGTGGCCTGGACGCAGGAGACGGCCATCTCCGACCACGCCCTGTCGCTGGCGGCGGCGGGCCTTGGGTACGAGGCCGAGGCGGCGCTGCTGCTGGAGCGAGGCCAGGCCTGGCAGCCCCTGTACAACCCCGAGACCGGCTGGGTCCAGGGGCGGAACACCGACGGCAGCTTCGCCGAGCTGGCCGATCCGGCCCAGTGGGACGAGTTCTACGCCGAGGGCAACGCCCGCCAGTACCTCTGGCTGGCCCCGCAGACGCCCGAGACGCTGATCGAGGTGCTCGGAGGCCCGGAGACCACCCTGGCCCGGCTGATCGAGACGATGGAGGGCACAGCCGCCGACGACCTCGAACGGTTGGAGGCGGTGCCCAACGCCTGGTACTGGCATGGCAACGAGCCCAGCCTGCACATCCCCTGGCTGTTCGGGCTGGTCGGGCGGCCCGATCTGGGCCGGGTCTGGGTGCGATGGGTGATGGACCAGTACTACGGAACGGAAGCAGACGGTATCACCGGCAACGACGACGCCGGGACGCTGTCGGCCTGGTTCGTCTTCGCCTCGATGGGCGTCTACCCGCTGGCCGGCACCGACCGCTACCTGCTGGGGTTGCCGGCCTTCGAGCGCCTGGAGTGGGGCGAGGGCGAGGACACCTTCACCATCCTCTCCAGCGTCGACCCGCTCGACGGCGCCAGCGAGGTGCGGGTCCGGGTGGACGGAGAGGAGTGGGCGGCGCCGGACCTGGTCCACGGCCAGCTCCGCCCGGGCGGCACGTTGAGCTTCGAGCCGGTCCCGTGAGCGAAGCAGGCCCCCAGACCCTGTCCTGGGGGGCGCATCTGCGGGGCCTGCTGGTCGGGCTGCACGTGCTGGCGGTCGTCCTGGTGGCCCTGCCGGCGCCCGAGGGAGGGATGAACCGGGCCTCCTGGGCGGACCCGACCGTCCAGGCGGAGTTCCAGGCCTGGGCCGATCGCCTGGGCGCGCTGGGGCTGGACCTGGGGCCGGAGGAGATCGAGCAGCAGGCCTGGACGCTGGCCCAGGCCTGGACGAAGGGCCGCAACGTGGTCCTCAAGCCGATCCGCCCCTACACCCGCTACCTGGGCACCAACCAGCCCTGGCGCATGTTCGTCGCCCCCCACACCCACCCCTCGCGGCTGCACATCGAGCTGCGCGAGGCCGAGGGCTGGCGCACGATCTACATCGCCCGCGATCCCACCCTCGACTGGCGGGCCGATCAGCTCGGCCACGACCGCGCGCGCTCCGCCCTCTTCCGCTACGCCTGGCCCGGCTACAGCCGCAGCTGGAAGCAGCTCTCCCGCTGGCTGGCCGAGCGCGCCGCCGAGGACTTCCCGCAGGCCACCCACCTGCGCTTGCGCTTCGCGCGCCAGCAATCCCCCTCCCCCGAAGAGGTGCGCGCCGGCTTCGAGCACCCTCGGACCTGGGGCCAGACCCGGACGTATGAGCTGGGCCCGATCCGGGCCGGTGAGCTGGGCCCGATCCGGGCCGGTGAGCTGGGCCCGATCCGGTCTGGAGAGGGACGATGAGCCTCTGGCAGGGCTGGGTGCGGGCCCTGCAGCGGCAGGAGGTCGGGACCTCGCTGGCCCTCTTCCGCATGGCGGTGGCCCTGGGCTCGCTCTGGCTGGTGCTCTCGATGCTGCCTCACGGGCGGATCACCCTGCTCTGGCTGCGCCGGGCGGACGGCGGCTACCGCGAGGGGAGCTCGGGGAGCTGGCTGGTCGAAGCCCTGGGAGGGGCCAGCTCGACGGTGGTCTGGGGGCTGGTGGCGGTCGGCATCCTGGCCGGCCTGGCGCTGCTGCTCGGCCTCGCCAGCCGCCTCTCGGCCTTCCTGGCCTTGCAGTCGGTGCTGGCCCTGGGCTGGATCAACGTCCACGCCGGCGGCAGCTACGACGACCTCGCCACCAACGCCCTCTGGCTGCTGGTGCTGGCCGACTCCGGCGCCACCCTCTCCCTCTCCTGCCGCCTGCGCACCGGGAGCTGGACATCGGACCGGCTCGTCTCCTCCTGGCCCCGCTGGCTGGCCGTGCTCCAGCTGGTCCTGATGTACTCCACCAGCGGCGCCCAGAAGATCAGCCACCACTGGGTGCCCGGGGGCGAGGCCTCGGCCCTGTACTACATCCTCCAGCAGCCGGAGTGGCAGCGCGGCGACATGCGCTGGCTGGCCGAGGTCTACCCCCTCACCCAGGCGGTCACGACCCTGACCTGGCTGTGGGAGATCAGCTCGCCCCTGCTGCTGCTGGTCTTCCTGGCCCGCTGGCGGGGCGAGCGAGCCAGCCAGCAGGGTGCACGGGCCAGCCGGCTGGGGCGCCTCTTCCAGCGCTACGACCTGCGCCTGGGCTTCGCGGCTATCGGCATCCCGATGCACCTGGGCACCCTGCTGCTGATGGACGTCGGGCCGTTCTCGGCCCTGTCGATCGCCTACTACGCGGCTCTCTTCCATCCCGACGAGGTTCGGGCCCTCGTCACTCGCGTCGCCAGGCGCCCAGCCCCAGGCTGAGCCAGCCCGCCAGCAGGCTCAGGCCCCCGAAGGGGGTGATCATGCCCAGGGCGCCGAAGTCGGCCAGGACCAGGGCCCACAGGGATCCCGTGAAGAGCAGGACGCCCACGGTGAAGGCTCCCCCGGCGAAGCGGAGGGCCCGGCTGGCGCGCCGCTCGGCCAGCAGGCCCACCACCAGCAGCACCACGGCGTGGACCATCGCGTAGCGCGTGCCCGTGTGAAAGACCTCCAACCGCTCCGGGCTGACCAGCTCCCGCAAGGCGTGCGCGCCAAAGGCGCCGCCGGCCACCGAGAGGAAGCCTATTGCGCAGGCAATCCCGAGAATTCGACGAACGAAGGGTGCATTTCGTTGGCTTACAGCCTCGTGCATGGTTCCATCTCCAGATTTGTGATACCGTCTTCCTGATGGGCGCTTCGGCGGCGTAGCGCTCCATTGCCTTCACCGTTGGTGATTACGGAGTGATCCATGTCGGGATTTGAGCAGTCGGGCCCCTCATCCGAAGGGAGCGGACATGCCAGCTTGCAGCGCGAGTTCGAGCTGGCGACCAACAACCTCCTCGAGCTCCAGTCTGAGGTCGGAAGCCTGCTTCAGCGCAGCGTAACCGATCCCCTCTTCGAGCATCGTTTCCGCCATCGCCTGGAAGAGCTGCAGCGCCAGCGCAAGGACATGATGATCATCTGGGCGCGCATCGCGCTGACCTGGAAGATGTGGGGCGGCAACGTGGTGCTGGAGGGTGCGCCGGACGAGCAGTCGGCCGTCTTGCCGCCGCCCTCCACCGCGCAGGCCTCCTTCCCGTCCTCCTCGGCTCGCAGCGAGCCCGAGATCATCTCCCGCAGCCGCATCCGGCGCGTCGAGCCCCGGGCCTCGATGATCGACGACGGCCCGGTGTCCGAGCCCAGCGCCCCCGTGCGGGCCCCCCTGGAGTACGACCACGAGGCCCTGCTGGAGGTGCTGCGCGTGCTCGGCGAGCCCGGCCGGCCGATCGACCACACCGAGGGTGTGCGCGAGGAGCTCGGCCGCTTGTGCAGCGGGACCTCGGCCTTCCGCATCGACGTCTGGGCGCGCATGCCCAAGGCGATCCAGCAGGCCCTGGTCGGCATCGTGGTCTCCCGGGCCCGCCACGTCCAGGACGAGGTGGATCCCGACCACATCCCCGCCGAGATGAGCGGCGACCTCGACCGGGTCTTCTCGTCGATGACCAGCTTCTCCAAGCGCGAGCAGCCCGGCTTCGTCTTCGGCCTGCAGCGCCACCACCACCCCCGGGGCCTGACCTGGCTGGCCGACGCCCGCCGCTGGTGGGCCGACCTGGCCGACTTCCTGCCCGATCCGGGCCTGCTCAACCCCGATCGGGCCCTGGCCGAGCTGCGCCGAGCGGCGGCGACCACCCCGGTGGCCGACGAGAACGAAGCCTTGCTGGCCATCGCCGGCAAGGCCATCGACGCCGGCCTGGACCCCGAGGATCCGCGCCTCGTCTCGGCGATGATCCCCCACTACGACGCCCTGCGCAAGGAGGCCCGCTTCAAGCACCTCCGCAAGGCGATTCGTGAGCTCCGCAAGCTGGACGAGCAGTCCGAGGCCGAGCTGACCGGCGGGACCGAGCTGCCCGAGGACTGGGCCTTCGAGGGCCTGGTCGACGGGCGCATCGCGATCATCGTCGGCGACGCCCCGGAAGAGGTGCGCAAGCGCCTCTCCGAGGTCTTCCGCTGGGCGCGGGCCGACTGGATCACCGGGGACGCCGGGCGCAGCCTGGAAGAGGCCGTCGACCGGATCCGCCAGGGCCAGGTCGACCATGTGATCGTCGTGCGCCGCTTCGCCGGGCTGGACGCCGATCGCCTGCTGCTGCCCGTCTGCGAGCTGGCCCGCGTGCCGGTGGCCGACATCAAGGGCGGCTTTGGCGTGACAGCCTTCCGCAAGGCGCTCGAAGTCGCGCTGGAGCATGGCTGAGAGCGGGATACCCCTCGGGCCATGCCCCCCCGCGACCCGACCCCCGCCGCGCCCGAAGAGGAGCCGCTCGCCGACGAGGCCGAGCTGGACCCCTCCCGGCTGCTCGGGCTGGAGCCCGGTCCGCTTGCCGTGCAGGAGGCCCAGCCCGAGCATGCCCAGCCCGAGCCCCAGCAGGCGCTCCAGGAGCTGGCCGACCGCATGGCGGCCCTGCTCCGCCCCGAGCCGCTCCCCAGCGGCGAGCAGCTCCTGTCTGAAGGCGCGCGGGGCGAGCGGCGTGAGGGCGAGCCCTCCGGCCCGACCCCGAGCTGGTGGCGGGACCCGGATCTGACCGCCTACGGCGACGAGGACCTGCTGCCCGCGCGGGCCTCGGCGCTGCCGATCGCCGGGGTCGAGGAGCGGGTCAGCCTGCCCGACCTGGACGGGTTCAGCCTGCCGGCGACCCTGGCGACCGCCCTGCACGGCGCGGTGCTCAGCGGCGAGCTGGTGGACAACGAGCACGGCGAGCGCGGCCTGTGGCTGGGCAGCCACTGGCTGGGGCTGCGCGAGGCCGGCCGCACCTGGCGCCTGCTGCTGGGCAGCGTCGAGCTGCACGCCCCGCTCGAGCTCAGCGACGGACCCGGTCCCCGCCTGATCATCGGCGGCGATCTGCTCGCCGGTCACCTGCGGATCGACCCGGCCCTCCGCCACCAGCTCGGCCCCCACCCGAAGCCGCGGAGCTGAGGTGCACCCGATCCTCCGCCTCGCCCGGGACTACGGGTGGAAGCGCCGCGGCAGCTACCTGGGCGGCGTCCTGGCCATGCTGGCCACCAACGGCATCGCCGTGCGCATCCCCGTCGAGCTCGGCCGGGCGATCGACGCCCTGGCGGCCGGCGACGCGGTCTGGAGCCACGCCGGCTGGATCACCCTGATGGGCGCCTGCCTGATGGCGGTGCGCACCCTGTCGCGGGTGCTCTTCTTCAACCCCGGCCGCGACGTCGAGTACGAGGTCCGCCGCGACATCTTCGCCCGCCTGCTGCGCCTGCAGCCCTCGTTCTACGCCACCCACAAGCGCGGCGACCTGATCAGCCGCGCCAGCAACGACATCACCTGGGCCCGCCTCGCCCTGGGCTTCGGCCTGCTGGCCCTGGTCAACGTCAGCACCGCCTTCCTGATGACCGGCGGCCAGATGCTGGCCCTCTCCCCGCGCCTGACCCTCTTCGTGATCGCCCCGCTGCTGGTCGGCCTGCTGGTCGTCCACCTCTGCATCCACGCCCTGCTGGAGAGCCAGCGGGCCTTCCAGACCGAGACCGGCCTGCTCTCGGACCAGGTCCTGGGCAGCCTGCAGGGCATCTCCACCATCCAGGGCTTCGTCGCCGAGGAGGCATTCCTCAAGCGCCTCGACCTGCGCAACCAGCGCCTCTTCTCGCTGACGATCCGCATGGCCTGGCTGCGCTCGGTGGCCTTCCCGCTGCTGGTGCTGGCCAGCAGCTCGGCGATCGCCATCCTGATCGGCATCGGCGGGCCGATGGCCCTGTCGGGCGAGGTCAGCGTCGGCGAGATCGCCGCCTTCGCCGCCCTGCTGGCGACCCTGGCCGGCCCGCTGCGCTCGCTGGGCTGGATGCTCTCGGTGGTCCAACAGAGCCGGGCGGCGCTGGAGCGCATCTTCGAGCTGCTGGACGCCCCGGTCGAGCGCCCCGAGCTGCAGGGGGGGGTGGCCGCCCAGGCGCTGCCCGCCGGGCAGGGGCCGGGCTTCCGCATCCGCGGCCTGAGCCACGCCTACCCCGACGAGCCCGACCGGCTGGTGCTCCAGGAGATCGACCTGGACATCGCGCCGGGCGAGGTGGTGGGCCTCTTCGGCAGGACCGGCAGCGGCAAGTCGACCCTTGTGCGCCTGCTGGCCCGGGTCTTCAACCCGCAGCCGGGAATGGTCACGGTTCGGGGGGCCGAGGGGGGCGAGGCCGACCTGGTGGCCCTGGACCTGGACGCCTGGCGGGATCGCCTCGCGGTGGTGCCGCAGCGCCCCTTCCTCTTCAGCGAGAGCATCGCCCGCAACATCGTCCTGCAGGAGCCCGTCGACCTGCCCGCGGCCCTCCGGGCGGCCGAGCAGGCGGCGCTGGGCCCCGATCTGAACCAGCTCGCCCAGGGCCTGGAGACCGTCGTCGGCGAGCGCGGCATCATGCTCTCCGGCGGGCAGCGCCAGCGGGTCGCCCTGGCCCGCGGCCTGGCGCGAGAGGCCGACCTGGTCGTGCTCGACGACGTGCTCTCGGCGGTCGATCACGAGGCCGAGGCCCGGCTGGTCGAGGCCCTGGTGCGCCACGCCCGCGGCCCCCGCAAGCCCACAACCTTCATCGTCAGCCACCGCCTCAGCGCCCTGCGGCGCGCCGACCGCATCCTGGTGCTCGACCAGGGGCGGCTGATCGACCAGGGCACCCACAGCGAGCTGGTGGCGCGGCCGGGCCCCTACCAGGACGCCTGGCGGGTCCAGAGCGAGGGGCCCGCCGAGCCCGCGCTGGTGGGGGCCCGATGAAGGCCGCGAGCAGGAGCGAAGAGGGCGCGCTGGGTGGCGAGGGCCAGTCCGATCTCAGCCTGCTGAAGATGGCCTGGCCGCACGCCCGCCCCGACGCCTGGGCCTTCATCCTGGCCCTGGCCTTGGGGCCGATCATCGCCGCGCTCAGCCTCGCCCAGCCCTGGCTGCTGCGGCTGGCCATCGACGAGCACCTCGTCCCCAAGCAGGCCGAGGGGCTGACCGAGCTGGCCCTGGCCATCTTCGGCATCGCCCTGCTCAGCTGGCTGCTGCAGATCGCCTACACGATGGTGCTGGCTTGGGCAGGGGCGCGGACGATCCTGCGCCTGCGGCAGGCGATGGCCCGCCACCTCTTCTCGCTCTCCCAGCGCTTCTTCGACAAGCAGCCCACCGGGCGGCTGATGACCCGCCTGACCAGCGACATCGAGAGCCTGGGCGACGCCGTCACCGCCGGCGGCTTCACCATCGTCCTGGACGCCCTGGTGGTCCTGGGCGTCCTGGTCGCCATGCTGGCGATGAACCCTCGCCTGACCCTGGTCACCCTGGCCCTGTCGCCGCTGCTGATCCTGGCCATCGAGGGCATGCGCCGCGGCCTGCGCCGGCTCTTCGTCGAGGTCCGCGAGGCGGTCGCCGCGGTCAACACCTACCTCTCCGAGCGCATCGACGGGGTCGAGATCATCCAGCTCTACCGGCACGAGGCGACCGCCGAGCGCTGGTTCGACGAGCACAACCTGCGCGTCCGGCGCGCGGCGACCAAGAGCAATGTGCTGGAGTCCGCCCTCTTCAGCATCGTCGACGGCTTCTCCAGCGTCGTCGTCGGGGCCCTGCTCTGGGTCGGCTCGGGCGAGGCCCTGCGCATGGCGGGGATGGAGCTCTCTCCCGCCGATGTGCTCAGCGCCGGCACCATGGTCGCCTTCATCGACTACCTCGACCGCCTCTTTCTGCCCCTCCGCGACGCCAGCAACAAGCTGGCCACGATCCAGCGGGCCTTCGCCGCGCTGGTCAAGATCGGCGCCCTGCTGCGGATCAGCGAGCCGCTGGAGGCCGGCTCGACGGCCAGCCCGCTGGGCGAGGTCAGCGGGCATATCCAGCTTCGCGGGGTGCGCTTCGCCTACGTCCCGGGCGGCGACGAGGTGCTCAAGGGCATCGACCTGGAGGTCCGCCCCGGCGAGGTGGTGGCCCTGGTCGGCCCCAGCGGCAGCGGCAAGACCACCCTGACCCGGCTGCTGGACCGCAGCTACACCGGCTACGACGGCAGCATCACCCTGGACGGGCGGGAGCTGTCCAGCATCGGGCTGGGCGATCTGCGCCGGCGCATCGTCTCGGTGCGGCAGGACATCCAGATCTTCAGCGAGGACATCGCCTTCAACCTGAGCCTGGACAACCCGGGCATCGACGCCGCCCAGCGCCAGGCGGCGGCCCGGCTGGTCCACGCCGACGGCTTCATCGAGGAGCTCGGCTGGGGGCATGTCCTGCGCGAGCGCGGCGCCGACCTCTCCGTCGGGCAGGGTCAGCTCCTCACCTTCGCCCGGGCGATGGCCCACGACCCGGCGGTCGTCATCCTCGACGAGGCCACCGCCAGCATCGACTCGGTGACCGAGGCGCTGGTCCAGGACGCCGTCTCCGCCATCCTCTCCCGCAAGACGACCATCGTCGTCGCCCACCGGCTCAGCACGGTGGTCGCGGCGGACCGGATCTGTTTCCTGCAGGAGGGCCGCATCGTCGAGCAGGGCAGCCACGCCGAGCTGATGGCCCTGGGCGGGCGCTACGCCGAGCTGGTGGCCGCGGGCGAGGAGGGGCTCGCCGGCTGAAATCCTGGCAGGGGTCCGGCGCAAGGGGTACCCTTAGGCCCGGAGGAGAAATGCGCCTGGCCCTGCCCCTGCTGCTCAGCGTGTTGACCGGCTGCGCCATCTTCAAGGGCCCGAACCAGCCCCTGGACACCTCCGATCCGGGGGACGGCGGCGGCGACGATGGCGGCAGCAGCGACGGCGGTGGCAGCTCGGACGGCGGCGGCAGCGACGGCGGGGGCGACACCGACGGCGGCTTCCCGACGGACACCGGCGGCGACGGCGGGGCCGACGATCCGCTCTGCGACCAGTCGGTCACGACCGGCCCCCCCGAAGACGAGTGCGTGACCTCCAGCCTGAGCTGCGACACCCGCAAGATCGACACCCTGAAGCGAGGCAACGCCGA
>DDSR01000461.1 GCA_002343455.1 Deltaproteobacteria bacterium UBA2385
GGGTTAGGGGAGGGGGGAGGGGAGGGAGCGCATCTTACCGCGCCCGACGGGTTGCGCGAGGAGGTGGTCCGCGGCAAGCTGGCCGCACCTCCTCCACCCCCGGCGAGGCCGTGCCCGACCGCTCCCGCTCCCGCGCACCTGCCACCGCCGCCGCCCTCGCCCGGCGGCGCGACGAGCTGCACCGCCAGCAGGGGGTCGCGCAAGAGCGGGTGGGCGCGCTGCTGGCCTCGCAGCAGCAGCTCAGCCAGGGGCTGAAGGCCGAGCTGGGCTCCCTGGATCGGGCGGGGCACAGCCTGGACGAGCTTGAGGCGCGGGCGCAACAAGGGGGCCTGCTGGCGGCGCTGACCCGCCAGCTCAACCGCCGCCGCAGCACGCTGGCCCGCCGCTCGGCGACCGAGGGGCTGACGACGCGCTACCAGGCCGTCAGCGCTCGTCTGCGCGCGGCGGCGGCCTTCTGCGACGAGCTGCAGCTGGCCGCGCTGCAGCTCCAGGCCGAGCTGGACGACCTCCACGAGGACGCCCAGGCGGGCCACGCCGAAGAGCAGCGCGCGGCCCGGCAGATCCAGGCCCTGGAGGCCGAGCTGGTGCAGCTCGAAGCCCTCGCGAGCACCGAGGCGGAGCGTCGAATCGATCGGCTGCGTTTCCAGGTGCGCAGCGAGGGGGCCAACCTGGAGCTGGCCCTGGCCCGGGTGCGCCTGGCCCAGCAATACGTCGAGCCGACCCGCCAGCTTCGGGACACGCTGCAGCGCCTGCACGCCGACATGTCGCGCTTCCTGGTGGCGGCGACAGCCTCGGTCCAGGCCGCCGGGCGCCGGATTCAGGCCCTCGGGATGGTCGCGGACGCTCCGATGGTGGTCGACGAGCTGCAGAGCTCGATGCAGGACCTGGCCTCGGCGATCGCCGCCACCGAGCAGCAGATCGCCCAGTCGCAGCGGCTGCTGGTGCAGGTCCTGCCGACCTTGGCCCGCGAGCTGGAGGCGGACGGCGCGCTGGAGGAGCAGGCGCTGCGGGACAACCTGGAGCGCCTCGACCGGGATCGCGCCCGCGCCCTGGCTGAGCAGGCCCTGCGGGAGGAGGCCGAGCGCGAGGTCGAGGCCCTGGGACGCCGCCTGTGAGCGCCTCGCTCCCCGAGAGCCGGGTGGGGCCCTACCTGCGGGCCCTGGCGGCCGGGCTGCACGCCCTCTCTCCCAGCGACCAGCATGTGCCTCTGGCCGAGGCCTTCGCCCACCTGCGCGCCATGGAGCCGGAGCTCTCGGGCGATCTGCTGGCGCCGGCCGAGATCGACGCGGCCACCGGCATGCCGGCCTGGACCTGGATGGAGCGGGCCCGGGCCGAGGCCGAGGTGGCCCGCGCTTCGACGATCGAGGGCCTCGCAGAGGACGAGCTGGCACTCGCCAGCCGGGCCGACCCTCGCCTGGGTGCCCGCCTGCGTTCCCGGCAGGCCACCCATCGTTTCCTCCGCGGGGTGGAGCTGCTGCCGCTGAGCCGCGCGACGGCCCGCCTGCGCCGCCTGGGCCGCGCCGCCGAGGTCCTGGTCGTCCACGACCGCATCGCGCCCGACGGCTGCTGGCAGCGGATCAGCCTGGACCTCTCCCTGCCCCCGGAGGCCCTGCAACAGGACGGCTTTCGCATCCAGGCCGAGACCTGGGTGGAGCTGCCGATCGGCGTGCAGCACCTGCTGACCCGCCACGCCTCGGGCAGCCTGCTGGCGCTGCACGGCGCGGTCGAGTCCGGCCTGGAGGGCGCCGTCACCCGCCTCAGCCGCGCCCGGGTCGGCCCCTTCTGGTTCCCCGGCCTCGCCCTGCCCGAGCAGGCCCCGCCGGCGGCTCGGGGAGCGCTGGTGCTGCACCTCTCTCGCGAGCTGCTGGCCGCCGATGTGCCGAGCGATCGGCACCGCGACCCCTGGGAGGCCCCGCCTCCGGGCGAGCGCCCTCCCACGGGGCTGCACATCTTCCGAGAGCGTCGCTTCGCTGCGTCTCCGCCGGCCGTGGAGGGGCTGGTGAGCTGGAGCGAAGGGCGTGGGGCGCGGGCGATCGTGGTCCCGCTGCTGCCCATGGCCGCGCCGTCGAGCCGAAGCCTGTGAGGATCACGCGGGCGGCGGGCCCAAGAGCCGATCCTGCAGCGCGAAGAGCGGGATGGGCGTGCCCGCCTTGCTCAGCGCGATCTGGCTGAGACGGCCCAGCTCCAGCAACAGCAGGCTGGCCGCCTCTCCGCCCTGAGCGAGGGCCTCGGCGACGAGCGGGTTTCGGGGGTCGACCTCCAGGCTGAGCGTCTCGTCTTCGGACTCGGAGGGCACCCAGCGGGCAGCCAGCCTCGCTCGGCCCTCGACCTGGGTCAGGAAGACCCGAGGAGGCCGACCTGGGAGGCTGGCGGCGAGCGCCTGGGAGAGGCGGCGGCTGAGCTCGTTCAGGCCCTGGGCGGGAAGCAGTCCGGGGCGGGCGCTTGGGTCCGGATCGTGCTGGACCCGCTGGTAGAGCGCTGCATGGCCACGGGGCGTCGGGCGCTGCGAGGGCGGCAGATCCAGCCAGTCCTTCAGGCTGCCCAGATCGGCCCCGTCCTCGGCCTGGAGCCTCAGCCCGTTCAGCAAGCGAAGGCTGGTCGCGGTGGGGGGCAGGGTGCCTGCCCGCCTCCAGGCCATCACGGCCAGATCGATGGCGTAGCGCTCGGCCTCGGCCCTCCAGAGGGGATCGGGCTCGTGGACGAGGCCCTCGGCCAGCGACTGGTAGAGGGCGACACGAGCGAGCTCGATCATGGCCCGCTGAGAGGGGCTGACGGTGTCGTCGGAGGAGAGCGACCAGGCCATGCCGTGGCAGGGGAGCTGCCCGTCGTGCGAGGAGAGGGCCAGCAGCTCGCCGCTGTCCTGGACCCAGACCGCGGTGGTCGGGTCGTAGGGCCGCCGCAGGCCGACCCAGCCCTCCAGGCCGGGGACGCGCAGCGGCTCGCGCAGCAGCCAGCCCTGGGGTTCGAGCGTTTCGGGGTCGGGGGTCCGGGTCCAGACCTCGGGGGGATCGTCGAATCGCAAGGGGGTGGGGATCCCCGCCGCCTGCAGGGCCCGCAGCTCGGCCCAGCTCAGCAGCACGGTCTCGGGCTCGACCACGCGGACGCCGTGTCGCGGGGCCAACGTGAGACGGCGCTCGGGATCGGCAAGATCATCCAGGGTCCACCAGGTCAGGGTGTCGCTGGAAGGCAGGCAGCGGACGCTGGCCGGCCGCAGGCGGACGCTGAGGGAGATCAGCGCGAGGCGCCCGATCTGGCGGGCCCGCTCCTGGTCGGCGGGGTCGGTGAAGAGCTCGCTCCAGCGGTCGCCGGCCACCATCCGGACCAGCTCGTCCAGCAGCAGCCGCAGCCCCGACTGCAACAGCCCTTCGGGGGGGGGAGGCTGGCCCTCGGGGAGCAGCAGGGCCAGGCACGGGCCGAGCCGCTGGGCGATCGACCAGCCGGGAGGGGCGATCCGGGCGCGGAGGCTGTCGGCCAGGGCCAGGATCGCCTCTGCGTGGGGTCCGGGGCCGCCGCCGTCGGCCCGGCCGCGCACCCAGCGCCGGAAGGTCCCGCCGCTGGGCAGGACCAGGGAGAGCAGGACCCGATCGGGCTCGCCCGCGACGCAGAAGTGCTCCAAGCCCAGCCGCTTGCTGATGGGACCCAGCCGACGGAGGGCCTGGGGGTCGATCAGCTCCACCACAGCGCGCTGGGGCTCGGGCTCGTGCATCCGCAGCAGCAGCTCGTCCAGGCTGAGGTCCTGTTCCGGCGTGGGGGCCAGGGGCAGCCGGCGGAGCTCGGCGGCGAGCGGCCCCCACTCCGCGGGCAGGCTGAGGGCCAGCGAGGCGGGGGCCGGGTCGAGGAAGTGCTGGCAGAGGCCCACCGCCAGCAAGGCGGTGGCCAGCGTCACGACGGCCTGTCGGTCCGCTTCGGGGGGAGGCAGGCGACCCAGCAGCAGCCGCCAGGCGTGTCGGCGCACCAGGGTCAGCAGGCTGGCCGGGCCCCGTTCGGGATCGAAGCGGCCCTCGCGCAGCTCGAGCACCGCGCTGCAGCCGGGCAGGTCCAGGTGGAGCGCGTCGCACCAGGTGGTGCGCCCCTGGCTCCGCACCAGCATCGGCATGCTGCCGGCGGGATCCCCCGCCCAGTCCGGGAGGGGGCCCTCCAGGTGGTGGCGCAGGATCAGGGTGGCGCGGCGACCCAGCCCCTCCCCGGGGGAGACGCTCAAGCGGATCTCGTGAACCCGGCTGCGCTGATCCAGGGAGCGGCTGAGGAACTCGGCCTCGGCGGCGGTCTGGATCCAGGCGACGGCGCCCTGGCCGAGCTCCTGGCCCAGCCGCAGGGCCTGGCCGGGTCGCAGCACGAAGAGGCAGAACGGGAAGCTGAGGGGATCGCCGGCCTGCTCGAGCGCCGGGACGGTCTCGGGCTGGACCCAGAAGACCGGGGTCCTGCTCGCCCGCGCCTTCAGATCGGCGAGGCGGATCGGGGGACGGGCGCCGACCTGCTCCAGGGGCTCGCTGAGGGCCTCGGGGAGGACCGCCGCCTCGGCCGGTTCGGCGCGAGAGTTCGAGGAGGCCGCGGGGATGGGGGGCAGGGG
>DDSR01000258.1 GCA_002343455.1 Deltaproteobacteria bacterium UBA2385
TGGAAGGGGTGCAGGCTGAGCTGGGAGAGCAGCTCGCGCGCCTGCTTCACCGAGATGATCGGCGTCGCCTTCTCGGGATCGAGGCCGACCTGGATGATGTCGGGGTGCTGGTCCCGCAGGATGCTGCGGCAGGACCAGCAGACCCCGCAGGGCACAGCCCCAGCCCCACTTGCCCCAGCCCCACTTCCCCCAGCCCCTGCTGCATCGCCGCTGCGCTCGCAGTTGACGGCCATCGCCAGCCAGCGGGCCGAGGTCCCCTTGCCCACCCCGGGAGGCCCCTCGAAGATCATGCAGTGGTGCAGGCGATCTGCGTGAAAGAGGCCCAGCAGGCGGGCGCGAAGCTCCTCGTTGCCAGGAGGCAGCGCGAGCGGTGGAGGGAGGGTCGACACGGGTCGGGTGTTATCATGAAGCGGATGGCCCCGACCGAGACGGTGGCCCGCGCGGAGGCCCTCGTGCTCATCCCCTTGCTGCTCGGCGCCGCCCTCGCGGCCTCGCCGGCCTTCTACGATCCCGACCAGGTGGCAGGGGCCAGCGCCCTGTTCAAGTCCGCCACCGACGAGGTCGGCCCGCGCTACCTGGCGATCGAGGGCCAGCTCCGCAAGCTCTCGCCCGCGGTCGAGGACCTCGAGCTGGCGACCGCCCTGGCCCACGACAGCGTCGGCAAGGCGGGCCTCGCCTGGGCCACCGAGACCCGCACCGCGGCGGTCCAGGCCCGGATCAGCGCCCAGGCCCAGGTCGACCAGGTCCAGGATGGCTACGTCCAGGCCTTCGAGGCGGCCCTGGCCCGCGCCCTGCCCGGACTCAGCGCCGGGCGCGAGGTCAAGGAGTGCTTCGGCGGCACCGGCATGGCCGCCCTGATGGCCCGCCGCACCCCCTGCGCGGGCGACGATCTCAGCCCCGCCCTGGCCGCGTCGATGGACGCCGATCCCGCGCTCAAGGCCGANNGGCCGAGATCGCGCGCATCGCCGCCCTGCCCTGGCCCGAGCTGACGCTGCCCACCCAGGCCCAGCCCGTCGTGGCCCTGACCGGCTCCGAGGGCTTCATCGAGCTGGCCCCCCTCGCCCGGGCCATCGCCGGTGAGCGCCTGGAGCGGCGCGCCGACGCCTTCGACCGCGCCGTAGCCCCGCTGATGGACGACATCGACGCCGGCGACGCCGAGGCCCTCGCCACGGCCAGGCAGGCCCGTCAGAGCTGGGAGCGCGGCCTCGCCTCCGAGGGCCTGGTCCTGCTCCCCCTGCTGGAAGAGGCCCTCGGCCGCATGAAGAAGGGCGCGGGAGCCTCGGTCGGCCTCTGCACCAACCCGGCGGCCCTGGGCGGCTGCGAGGGCCGCGACCGCACCGCCGAGCTGCTGCCCCTGCTGGCCGCCGACAAGAAGCTGGCCAAGGCGGTCGCCTCGCTGCCCTGAGCCCTGCCCTGCAGACGAGCAGCGCGCGCCCGCGGGGAGCGCCCCAGCTCAGCCGCCGGTCAGCGCGCGGATCTTCTCCAGCAGCGCGGCGAACTCGACCGGCTTGGTGGCGAACTCGTCGCAGCCCGCCGCCAGGGCCCGCTCTCGATCGCCGCTCATGGCGTGGGCCGTGACCGCGATGATCGGGATGGCCCGGAAGCGCGGGTCGGCCTTCAGCCGGCGGGTCGCCTCCCAGCCGTCCACCACCGGCAGGCTCAGGTCCATCAGGATCAGCCCGGGCGCCTGCTCCAGGACGGATCGCTGGGCCTGCTCGCCGTCCTCCGCCACCCGCAGCAGGAAGCCCAGGCGGGCGAGGCGGCGCACGATCAGCTCGCGGTTGACCTCGTTGTCCTCGACGACCAGGATCGTCAGCGGCGAGCCGGAGCCCGTCATGGCCGCTCCGAGGCGCCGACGGGCTGCGGCCGCCGTGGCAGCTCGAACCAGAAGCGCGCCCCGACCCCGGGCCGACCGAAGCCATCGATGCGCCCACCCAGGATCCCGGCGAAGCGCTGGCTGATGCTGAGGCCCAGGCCCGTCCCCCCGTGGCGCCGCGTCGTCGAGGAGTCCGCCTGGACGAAGGGCTGGAAGAGGCGGCCCAGGTCCTTCGGGTCGAAGCCGATCCCGGTGTCCTCCACCTCGAAGCGGAGGCGCTCCTCCCCGACGGCCTCGACCCGCAGCCAGACCGTGCCGTCGCGGGTGAAGCGCAGCGAGTTGGACAGCAGGTTGAGCAGGATCTGCCTCAGCATCACCTCGTCGGTGTGCAGCGCGCCCAGGTCCTCCGGCGCCACCAGCTCCACCCGGTTGCCCTGGGCGACCGCGGCGGGGCGCACGACCCCCAGGACCACCCGCAGCAGCTCGCCCAGGTCGATGTCCTCGAGCCGCGCCTCCAGCTGGCCGGACTCCACCTTGGAGAGATCCAGCACCTGGTTGATGAGCTGCAGCAGGTGCATCCCGGCCTGGCGGATCCGGTCGAGGTCCGCGGCCACGGGGTGGGCCTGCTGGGGGCCGGACCCCAGCAGCGGCTCCAGCTCCTCCAGGAGGAGCTCGCTGTAGCCGAGGATGGCGTTGAGCGGGGTGCGCAGCTCGTGGCTCATGTTGGCGAGGAAGATGCTCTTGCTCTCGCTGGCTCGCTGGGCGAGCTCCAGGGCCAGCCGGGCCTCGTCGCCGGCCTGCTTGAGCGCCGTGACGTCGTGGGCCACGGCGTAGATGACCCCGGCGGCCGGATCGGAGGAGGCCCGCCAGTTCAGCCAGCGCCAGCCTCCATCGACGCAGCGGTAGCGGTTGTCGAAGCCGATGGTGGGGACGCCCGCGGCGAGCTGGGCGAGCTGGTCCAGCGTGGACTGCAGGTCGTCGGGGTGGACGAAGTCCAGGAAGCGACAGGCGAGCAGCTCCTGCTCGGTCCAGCCCAGCGTCGCCATGAAGGCGGGGTTCACCTTCAGGAAATAGCCCTCGGTGTTGGCGAAGCAGAGCAGGTCGAGCGAGAGTTCGAAGAAGCGCGAAGGATCCATCGGCCCCTCGGCGCCGCCGGAGGGGGCCAAGGAGGGCGACGGGAGGCCGCGGCTATTGTCGGGCACGCTCACATCCTCATACTAATGGAGGCGAAGGCGGCCTTCAGCGCAGCTCCAGCCGCAGGGAGGCCGCCGGCCACTGCCGGTCGACGCTCCAGAGCAGGCTCGACGCGAGCTCCAGGCACTCGCAGGGCGAGCTCCAGCCCAGCACCGGCCCGTGGCTGAGGACTTGCGCGCCCTCGATGTCCAGCTGGGCGCGGTAGCCGGTCTCCCAGGCCGCGCGACGCAGGCGGAGCTCGGAGCGGCTCTGCAGCAGCCCCTCGGTCCGGACGAGGCTCACCGCGCTCGTCAGGGCGTCGTCCTCGTAGCGCAGGGCGAGGTCCTGCACCCCAGGCTCGGCCATGGCGAACAGCCCCCAGGCCTCCAGCCGGGCCTGCCCCCAGAGCCGTGGGGCGAGGCCGTCCTCCTGCAAGAGCAGCTCGCCGCCACCGAAGAGGGGCACGCCGCCGGGCAACACGAGGCGACCGCGGGCGGCGGGGCCCACCGACCAGGGCGTCCAGGCGGGCTCCTCGCCGACCGGGGCGACCAGCGTCCCCTCCTCCGCGGCGGCGGCGAAGCGCAGCCCCCACTCGCCGACCAGCAAGCCCGAGCCGAGGCGAGCCCAGGTCGGGAGCCAGGCGTCCACCCCGGCCTGCGCCAGGATGGAGGGGAGGTCCAGGGTCCAGGTCCGCGCGGCGAGGCGGGCCCGAGGCTCGACCCGCAAGGGCCCCGGGCTCCAGCCGCCCGCGAGGCGCAGATCGGCCTCGGCCCGCAGGAAGGTGTCCGGCTCGATCTGCCAGGCCGCGGCCCCCTCCCCCAGCAGGTCCACCCGCGCCCCGCCGTCCAGGGCCAGCCCGGGAATCAGGCTGCGCGCGGGGCTGCGCGCGACGAAGCCGAGCAGGTGCTGGACCTGGCTGGGCTCCCCCTCGGTCGGCGCCCCCAGGGCCTGGTAGCTGTCGTGCTCCAGCCGCAGACCTCGCCAGCCGGCCACGAGTCGGCTCTCGGCCCAGGGCAGCCCGCGGCTCTCGTAGCTCTCGCCCATGTCGGAGAGGTAGCTGCGGTCGGAGACCACGCTGCCCTCGCCCGCCAGCCGCCAGGGGCCGTCGGCGAAGCCGCTGTTGAGGCTGCCCCCTCCCCTCGCCTGCCCCAGGACCGTGTCCCAGCCCCCGTCCAGGCGCGCGATGCCCTGCCCCCCCGGCACGGCCCAGCGCCCCTCGCTGCGCAAACGAGCCCCTCGTCCCGTGCGCAGCTCGGGCGTCAGGGTCAGATCCGCGCCGGGGCCCGCGACCAGGTAGAACGGCAGGCCCACGCGGAGCCCGTCCCGATCGAAGCCGAGCTCGGGGGGCAGCAGGCCCGAAGCGCGGTCTTCCAGCGCGAAGCGCCCCGGGGGCAGGGGCAGGACCGGCAGACCGCACAGGCGCAGCACCCCGCCTCGCCAGGCCGCGGCCCGCTCGTTCAGGCTGACCTCCCGGGCCTGGACCTCCCAGGGGGGCTGCTCGCAGGTGCAGGTGCTGAGGCGGACCCCGCGGGCGTCGAGCTCTCCGGACGCTCGCCAGCGCAGGCTCGCCGCGCTCAGGCGCAGCCGACCGGCCTCCAGATCGATCTCATCGGCCAGCCCGGCGCCTCCCTCCAGGGAGAGCTCCGCCCGGGCGAAGCGCACCGTCTGGCCGTCGCGGGTCCAGCTGCCCTCCCACAGCTCCAGGCTGCCGGAGCTGCGGTCCAGGCGCAGCCGCTCGGCGGTCAGCAGGTCGGCTCCCAGGCGGGCCTGCACCCCCTCGCCGCCCTCGACGACCGAGCCCCGCAGCTCCAGCCAGCCGGCCTCGATCTCCACCATCTCGGAGCGGTCGAGCGGAGCCGCCACCTCCTCCGCTCGCCCCGGCGCGCCCGCCGCCAGCAGGAGGAGCAGCCCCGGGCTCACGAGATGCCGACCAGCTCCCGGACGGCGCCGGCCAGGAAGATCGACCCGGCAGCGATGACGAGGCCGCCTCCGGCTCGCGCCAGCGGGAGCGCCTCCTCCACGGGGCCCGCGGGCAGGACCGGCACGCCGATGCCGATCAGGGCCTCGGCCAGGGTGCCGGCGGAGAGGGCGCGCGGGTGGGCGCAGTGGGTGGTGACGATGCGGTCGACCAGCCCCTCGAGCGCGACGGCCATGGCGCGCGGGTCCTTGTCGGAGGAGGAGCCGAAGAGCAGGGTCCGCTGCCCCTGGCGAGGCAGGGAGCGCAGGTAGGCCGCCAGCGTGGTGGCGCCGGCGACGTTGTGGGCGGCGTCCAGCAGCAGGTCGGGGGTGGCCCACTCCAGCCGACCAGGGTGGCGGACCGCGGCGAGGCCATCGACGGCCGCCTGGACCGGGAGCCCGCCGCGGCTCTGCAGGAAGAGGCTGGCCATCGCCAGGGCGACGCCGGCGTTGTCGACCTGGTGGTGCCCCGGCAGGGCCAGCGGGACCTCGGCGAGCTGCAGGGCCCCCATCTCGAACCAGAGCTGACCCTGGCGGTTGGCGCCGACCTTGTACTGCTCGCCCGGCAGCACCAGCGGAGCCCCCCGATCCGCGGCGATGGCCCGGACCACTCGCATGGCCGCGCCGTCCAGGGGGCCGAGCACCACCGGGACGCCGGCCTTGATGATGCCCGCCTTCTCGGCGGCGATGCTGGGGATGTCGGGGCCCAGCTCGGCGGTATGATCGATGCCGATGGAGACGATGGCGCTGACCTCGGGGCGCACCAGGTTGGTGGCGTCCAGCCGGCCTCCCATCCCCACCTCGACGATGGCGACGTCGACCTGCTCCTGCGCGAGGTGCAGGAAGCCCGCCGCGGTCGAGAGCTCGAAGTAGGTCAGCGCCCCGGCCTCGGCGCCTTCGTCGCCCAGCTCCTCGCTCCAGCGGCGACGGGCCAGGGCGACCTCGTTGAGCAGGCGATCCAGGGCGGCATCCGCGATCGGCACCCCCCGCACCCGGATCCGCTCGTTGACGTGCTGGAGGTGGGGCGAGGTGAGCTCACCGGTGCGCAGCCCGACGGCCTCGAGCAGGCTGGCCACGGTGCGCACGACGCTGCCCTTGCCGTTGGTCCCTGCGATGTGCAGGGTCGGCACGGCGAGGTGGGGCGCGCCCAGGGCGTCCAGGAACCGGCCCATCCGGTTGAGCCCCAGCCGCACGCCGTTGCGCGCGGCGTCGCTGAGGATGGGGTGGTCCAGCATGCGTCAGCCCGCGGGGCAGAGCAGGCCGAGGAAGCGGCAGATCGTCTCCCGCAGCTGCAGGCGGGGCACGATCTGGTCGACCATGCCGTGATCGAGCAGGTACTCGCTGGTCTGGAAGCCGGGGGGCAGGGTCTGGCCGATGGTCTGCTCGATCACCCGGGGGCCCGCGAAGCCGATCAGGGCCTCGGGCTCGGCCAGGATCAGGTCGCCCAGCATGCTGAAGCTGGCGGCGACCCCGCCGGTAGTCGGGTGGGTGAGGACGCTGATGTAGGGCATCCGGGCGACGTCGCGGAGCTGGGAGAGGGCGGCGCTGGTCTTGGCCATCTGCATCAGGGAGAGCACGCCCTCCTGCATCCGGGCCCCGCCCGAGGCGCTGACGATGATCACGGGCTGGCGCAAGGCGACCCCCCGCTCGATCTGGCGGGTGATCAGCTCGCCCACCACCGAGCCCATCGAGCCCCCCATGAAGGAGAAGTCGAAGGTGCCCACCTGGACGGGACGACCGTCCATCCGCGCGCTGCCGGCGAGGTAGGCGTCGGGTTGCCCGGTGCGGGTCTGGGTGTCGCGCAGGCGCTTCTCGTAGGCGTGGGAGTCGACGAACTGCAGCGGGTCGAGGGGCCGGACCTGCTGGTCGTGGCGCTCGAAGCTGCCGGCGTCGACCAGGCAGTCGATGCGCTCCTGGGCGGAGAGGCGCAGGTGGTGCCCGCAGCGCAGGCAGACCCGCATGTTGGCCTCGAGGTCTTCCTTGTAGAGGAGGGCCTTGCAGGACGGGCACTTGGTCCAGAGCTGGGGTCCGTCGGTGCGGTTGGGCCGCGGCCCTCCCTGGGGCTGCGGTGGCGCCTGCTCGAACCAGCGGGGTCCATCGGTCATCGGAACGCTCGAAGGAGGGCGGGCGAATGTATCGCGCCGCCTCCTGGGGCTCCACCCTGGCCCTCGAGCCCGGACGTCGACCCGGCCGGTTGGTCGGGCAAATGACGGAGAATCGGGGTAGATTGGGTGCGGTCCTTCGCACGGGTAGCCGATGCCTCCTCGCTCACGCTTCGTGCTTCTCCTCGCGGCAAGCGCGGCGTTGGGGCCATCGTGCAGCGACTTCGGGCTCACCAAGCCCAGCCCGCACGAAGAGGGCGGCACGGGGGGCACCTGGAGCGACCCGGAGTGGGGGGCCTGCGGGCCTCCGGAGATCGACGACGAGGTCTCGGTCAACGAGAGCTGCGTGGTCGAGGTCGCGGTGGCACCCCTGGACCCCGAGGAGCTGTGGAGCGTCGAGGAGTTCCGCAACTACCCGGAGAGCGACCAGGTGGTGATGGCCCCGGTGGTGGGCCACCTGACCGACGACAATGGCGACGGGATCATCGGCCGCGGCGATATCCCCGACGTGGTCATCGTCACCGACGACGCCACCCCCGGCAGCAGCAAGCACGGCAGGCTGCGCGTCCTGAGCGGGGCCGACGGCTCGGTCCTGGTGACCATCGAGCGGCCCTCGAACTTCGAGGACCAGATCTTCCCCTACCGCTACAGCAACGTCGCCCTGGGGGACGTCGACAGCGACGGGCAGGCCGAGATCGCGCTGGTCGTGGAGCTGATCACCGGCGGCGGGGGCGGCGGCGGCGGCGGCGGCACCGATCCCGACACGGCCGAGCCCGGGGACGGCGGCGGCGACGGCCCGGCGGACACGGGCAACCCGATCCTGCCTCCCCCTCCCCCGGCGCCCCCGGCGCCCGACATGAGCTGCTCGGTGGCGGCCTTCCGTGTGGATGGCACGGCCGCCTGGGTGGCCCAGGATCTGCGCATCGACTGCGCCGGGCACGCCCCGGCCCTGGCCGATCTGGACGCCGACGGCAAGCCCGAGGTGATCCTGGGCGCGCTCGTCCTCAACGGCGAGGACGGCAGCCTCGCCTGGCAGGGGGATCGCGACAGCGGGCGCTACTACGCCTACGCCGAGATCGGCCTGCACTCCGTGATCGCCGACCTGGACGGCGACGGCCAGCAGGAGCTGATCGCCGGCCGCACGGTCTACAACGCCGACGGCAGCGTGCGCTGCCAGGCCGACGGCCCGAACGACGGCTTCAACGGCGTGGCCGACCTGGACCTGGACGGCCGCGGGGACTTCCTGGTGGTCGGCGACGGCCAGGTCCGGATCTTCGACGCCGACTGCGGCCCCATCTCGTCCTGGGAGCTGGGGGACGGGGGCAACGGCGGCCCGCCCACGATCGCCGATGTCGACGCCGACGGAGTGCCCGAGATCGGGATCTGCTCGGCCGAGGCCTACGCGGTCTACCGAGCCGACGGCCGGGTGCTGTGGAGCCAGCCGGTCAGCGACCAGAGCTCGCACGCCACCGGCTCGATCGCCTTCGACTTCGAGAGCGACGGCCTGCCCGAGATCGTCTACGCCGACGAGCTGGCCCTCTACATCTTCGACGGCGCCACCGGCGAGATCCGCCTGGTCGACACCCGCCACGCCTCGCGCACGCTGCACGAGTACCCCACAATCGCCGACATCGACGCCGACGGCTCGGTCGACATCCTGGTCCCCAACGGCGGCGGCCACCAGGACCGCTCCCGCCTGGGCATCTACGCGCTCAGCAGCGCCAGCCGGGCCTGGCAGGCCGGCCGCCAGGTCTGGAACCAGCACGCCTACAGCGTCACCAACATCGACGACGATCTGGGCATCCCCGCCTCGCCGACGCCGAACTGGCCGACCCACAACAGCTTCCGCAGCGGCGACCCCAACCCCAGCAACGGCGGCCTCTGGCCCGACGCGGCCCCCGCCGTCCGCGTCTGCAAGGAGGACTGCGCGCGGGGCCTGCTGGTGCTGGACGTGGCCATCGCCAACCAGGGGGCCGGCGCACTGCGCGCCGGGGTGCCGCTGATCGCCTGGTACGAGGACGACGGCGAGCGCGTCCTGCTGGACGTGGTCTGGGTGGACCAGGTCACCGAGGCCGGCCAGGTCTCAGCCGTCGCCCGGATCGAGGTCGGGGACGCCCGCCTGGCTGGCCGCCCCGTCTACGTCATGGCCGACGAAGACGACGTCGGCGTGAACTACGCGGAGGAGTGTGACGAGTCCAACAACTACTTGATCGTCACCGACACCCGCTGCGAGGACTGAGCGCCCTCAGAGTCCGGCCATCGCGGCGATGTCGGCCATCGTCACCACCGTGTACTTCTTGGCGCAGAGCTCGATCATCCGGGCGTAGGCCTGCAGGATCCGCCCCTGCTCGGCCTCGCTGCGTGGCCGGCTGGGATCGCTGGCGTCGAGGTCGAAGGGCGGGCTTCGGGGCACGGACTTCTCCGCGTCCATCCAGAAGGTGTAGGTCCAGGGATCCTTGCCGCGGCGCGTGAAGTTGTTCTCGTGGATCAGCGCCGTCACGAAGGGAGGCCGGGTGCCCTTCCAGCTCTCCACCTGCCGCTCGATGTAGTCGTGGGGCTGGCCATCGGTCGACGGCTCGCCGGTCCGGTAGCGGTTCCACCACAAGCTCTCCTTGGCCTCGCCGCGTGCCGTCCACTGGTAGATGGTGATGTCCGACGGCCGCGCCAACAAGCCATGCTTCAGCTGGAAGGGGCTGTCGCCCAGATCCTGAGCCTTGTGGGTCCAGACCACCGCCTTGGCCCCGTGCTCCTTGTACCAGCGGCAGGCCGCCTCCTTGATGGCCGGGTCCCGGGTCGGCACGGCCACGCAGGAGGGCGCCTTGCCCAGCAGCGCGGCGATGAGCGCAAAGCCCCCCGGCTCCTCGGGGTGCAGCTCTCCGGTCGCCAGGTCCAGGGCGCGGGTCTCGAAGTCGTTGATGCGGCTGGAAAGCGCCTCGCCGCTCAGGCCCCGCAGCCGGCCCTCGAAGCCGGTGAAGATCGGATGGGGAGGACGGTTGTGGGTGCAGATGCCCTGGCCCTTCAGCTTCTCGATGACCTCGGGGTGTGACTGGGCGTAGCGCTGGACCATCGGGCCGGTCAGGTAGAAGTCGCCCTGCACCCCCGCCTTCGAGAACAGGTCGCAGAGCTTGCCGACGATCTCCGCGCTGCTGCTGAGGTAGCGGAAGTTCTGGACGTTGATCACGAAGTTGACCCAGGCCTTCGGGGTCGGCGGCTCGGCAGCGGCAGCAGCAGGCGGAGAGCTCAGCAGGACGGCTCCAGCGGCGAGGCCCTGGAGCACCGAACGGCGGCTCGGATCACGAAGGATCGGATCACGAAGGCTCGGATCACGAAGGCTCGGATCACGAAGGCTCGGATCACGAAGGTCGGGCACACACACCTCTCATCCCTCAGCGCCGCGGGACTTGCGCGCGCATGCAGGCGGCCAGCACCGTCTCCCAGGGCTGACAGCCGACGACCCGGACCGGCTGCGCACCATTGGCCAGCGCAGGCCCGCCGGGACTCCAGCCATCGGGGAGCAAAAACCAGGTCGGGATTCCCGTCACGCCCCAGCGACGGGCCTCGTCGCCGAGCGCGTCCACCCTGGACTGCATCTCGGCGCCGTCCGCCGCTTGGACGGCCTCGTCCGGGTCCAGCCCTGCCTTCGACGCCAGCTCCCGGAGCACCTGCGTGTCCTCGATGTCCCGTCCGTCCCGCCAGTGCGCGTCCATCGCGGCGTCGCGGAAGGGGTGCAGGCGCCCGCGTTCACGAGCGAATTCGGCCATGGCCAGCGGTCGGCGGGTGTTGGGCAGGCGGTCGGAGAAGCGCATGGAGACCCCGAAGGAGGCCGCGAACCGCCCGAGCTGCTCCTGCATCGGCCCAAGGGGCCGCCCAGGGAAGAGCTCCGCCAGCGGCATCCCGCCGCGGGGCGTGCTCGGGTGGAGCTCGAAGCCCTTCCACTCGAAGTCGATCTCGAAAGCCTCGACAAGCCTGCCGAGTACGCCGCGTTCGGCGATGAAACAGTAGGGTCAGACGAAGTCGCTGAAGAAGAGCAGCGTTGCAGACATGAGTCACCTCCCTGGGAGCGAGTCAGGTAATCGGGAATGGACCGGACGGCCGCCCGGCCTGGAGCCAGAGGCCCTCGCGGCGCAGCTCCTCCACCACCGCCTCGTGGACGGCAGGGCGCAGGGCGCGGAAGGCCAGGGTGCGCGGTCCGGGCGGCTGGCCCGGGCGGGCCCCGCCCTCGACCTCGGGGTGGACCCGGTTGGTGCAGAGCGCGACGGCGACGCCCTGGGTCGGCGCCAGCCACAGGCTGGTCCCGGTGAAGCCGAGGTGCCCGACGCCGTCCAGCGGCCAGTGTCGGCCCGCGCTGCTGCCCTCGGGGCTGCGGCTGTCGAAGCCCAGCCGATGGCTGCCGGGGCCCGCCTCGGTGAAGGCCCGCTGCACCGTCTCGGGCCGCAAGCCCCGCGCTTCGCCTCGGCCGCAAGCCAGGAGCCAGGCTCCCGCCGAGGCCACCGCCAGGGCGTCGCCGAAGAGCCCGGCATGCGGCGCCAGCCCTCCCATCACCGCCGCGTTGAGGTCGTGGACCTCGCCGACCAGCACCCGGCCTCGCTCGGGGCAGTCCTCGGTCGCGGCCGCCCCAGGCCAGCCCCAGCGCAGATCCTGGCCCATCGGCGCGCGCACCCGCTGCTCCCAGAGCCGGTCGAGGCGATCGCCGCCCGCGGCCTCCAAGGCGGCCCCCAGCAGCAGGAAGCCCAGATCGCTGTAGCAGTGGGCTCGCCCGGGGGCGGCCACAGCCGGGATCGTCCGGGCGCGCTGCATCAGCCTCTGCCGCAGCGAGGCCGTGCCCCAGCTCGACCGCTCGGCGATCACCTCCTCGAAGAGCGGCGCCCAGGCGGGCAGACCGCTGCTGTGCTGCAAGCAGTGGCGGGCGCTGACCCCCTCGGGCGCATCGGGCAGCAGCGCCCGCAGCGGGCGGTCCAGATCGAGCAGCCCGTCCTCGGCCAGGGCCAGGGCGAGCGGCGTCGTGGCGAGGATCTTGGTCAGGCTGGCGAGGTCCCAGGCGGTGTCGGCCTGCACCGGGCGCGGGCGCGGCTGGAGCTCGGCCTGGCCGAGGTGGTGCAGCAGGAGCGGGCCCTGGGGACCGACCACCGCGAGGGCGGCTCCCGGTACGACACCGGCCTGGACCGCGGCAGCCAGGACCTGCGAGACCCCCATCACAACGCACCCATCGGCCGGAGCCCCTGGGAGTCGAGGCGGACCTGCCCGCCATGGACCCAGGCGCGGTTGCGCGAGCCGTGGCCCACGGGCAGCTCGGCCAGGATCGGGACGCCCAGCGGGCTCAGCCGCTCGACCAACACCTGGAGCAGGGTCCAGTCGGCGCCTTCGGGGACCGGACAGCCGGTGAAGCTGCCCAGGACCACCGCCCGGGCGCCGGCGAAGCCGCCGGAGTGCAGCAGCTGCATCAGGGTCCGGTCGATCTTGTAGGGGACCTCGCCGACGTCCTCCAGCAAGACCACCGCCCGGCGGGCGTCGAGCGCCCAGGGCGTGCCGGCCAGGCTGGCCAGCATGCAGAGGTTGCCGCCGACCAGCCGCCCCCGCACCGGGCCGGCCGGACCCGCGACCAGAGTCCCCGGCAGGTGCGCCCGCCGCCCCTCCATCAAGAGCGCGCGGAGGGCCTCCTGGCTGTCGGCGTCGGCGAGATCGGCGAGGCTCTGCAGCACCGGCCCATGAACCCGCAGCCCGGCGCGACGCCGGTCCAGGGCGCAGAAGAGGGCCGTGGCGTCCGAGAAGCCGATGATCGGCCGCCGGTCGAGGCTGAGCGCGTCGAGGCCGTCGAGCAGGTGGACCATGCCGAAGCCCCCCCGGGCCATCCAGACGGCGTCCAGATCCGGCGCGCTGAGGCCCCAGCGCAGGTCCGCACGGCGCTCTTCGATGCTGCCGGCGAGGTACCGGAAGCGCCGTCCCAGGGCGGGAGCCGGGACCGGGACCAGCCCCCAGGAGGCGATCAGGGCCATGCCCCGCTCCAGGCGCTCGGGATCGAAGACGCCCGAGGGGGCGATGATCCCGACTCGGGATCCAGGTCGCAGCAGCGGGCGGAGGGTGGGCATGTCCGGACGTTCCCCAGCGGATGAACACGAGCCTGGAGTAGCTTGCGCGGGTGACCGGCCTCTTACTCTCCTCCATCGCCTGCTGGGCCCCCGACCGCGACCCGGTCCTGCGCGCGCCCGAGGGAGACCGCCAGGAGGAGCACGCCGCCCCGGCAGCGCCCCCGACCCCTGCCCTGCCCTTCTCGGCCTGGACCTCGAGCGCCCCCACCAGCATCGTCGGCCCGGGCGGCGAGACCCTGGCCTTGCTGGAGCAGGCCGGGGTGCGGGTGGAGGTGCTGCGGGTCCTGCCGCACCGGATGCTGTTGCGCTGCACGGGCTGCGCCGGCCCCTCTGCCGGGGTCGAGGGCTGGCTGCAGAACGAGTTCGTGTGGTGGCCGGGCGCCAGCGAGCTGCCCGAAGACCACCCCCTGAGGAGGGCCCAGGAGCTCCGCGGGCGCTGGGCCGCTGGCCTGGACCTGCCCCCGGGCACCGACGCCGACGCCCTCTGCGCCCTGCTCGACGGCGGCTACCAGGGCGCTCCCCCTCGCTTCACCGTCGCCGGCGCCAGCCTGACCCTGCCGCGAGCGGTCAGCGGCTGGCTGCCTCCCCAGCTCGAGGGCCAGCCCCCTCCCGCGCCCGGTGCCTGTCAGCGGTGATAGGCCAGAGGTGGGAGGACTCGGATGCCGCGTGTGATCAGCTCTATCGAAGGCAACGGCCAGCGCCTGGACGGCGGCGCGATGTTCGGCCACGCGCCCAAGGCCCTGTGGGAGCGCTGGGCGCCTCCCGATGAGCGCAACCGCATCGCCCTCGCCTGCCGGGCCTTGCTCGTCCAGGAGTCCGGTCGGACCATCCTCAGCGAGACCGGGATCGGCGCCTTCATGGACCCCGACTCCCGCGACCGCTTCGGGATCCTGCAGCCCGAGCACCGCCTGCTCGACAGCCTCGATCGGCTGGGGCTCAGCCACGCCGACATCGACGTGGTGGTGCTCTCGCACCTGCACTTCGACCACGCCGGCGGCCTGCTCTCCGCCTGGCAGGCCGGCGCCCGCCCCGAGCTGCTCTTCCCCCGGGCCCGCTTCGTCGTCGGGGCCGAGGCCTGGGCGCGCGCCCGCAACCCCCACGATCGCGACCGCGCCAGCTTCATCCCCGAGCTGCCCGCCCTGCTCGAAGGCAGCGGCCGCCTGGAGATCGTCTCGCACCCCGGCCCCGAGGTCCAGGGCGCGGTGGTCTTCAGCAAGACCCTGGGCTCCGAGTACCCCCTGCACATCAGCTACGGGCACACCCCGGGCATGATGCTGATCGAGATCCCCTCCCCCGACGGACCCGTGATCTTCGGGGCCGACCTGGTGCCGGGCAGGCCCTGGGTGCATCGCTCGATCCACATGGGCTACGACCGCTTCCCCGAGCGCCTGCTCGACGAGAAGGTCGCCCTGCTGGACGACCTCGTCGCTCGCCACGGCCGCATCTTCTTCACCCACGACCCCGCCTGCGCGATGGCCCGGATCACGCGCGACGAGCGGGGGCGCTACGGCAGCACCCAGGACATGCCCTCCCTCACCGCCTTCCCGGCCTGAGCGATGTCCGCGCCTCCCGACGATCCCGGCGCCGAGCTGCGGGCCCTGCTCCAGTCCTTGCTGCGCACCACCCTGAAGGACGGCGTGGTCGACCTGGGCGAGCGGCTGGACGGCGAGGTCCTGCCGACTCTCTACGCGCTCGCCAGCCTGCCCGGCGAGGTGGTCCGGGCCGAGCTCCGCTCCTCGGGGCTGGACCACTGGGATCCGCAGAGCGGCAATCGGCCCACCCGCTCCGCGATGGAGCGCTCCAGCGAGCTGCTGGTCCGTCGCGCGACCCGGCTGGCGGGGGTCCGGGGCGCGGCCGGCGCCTTCGGCGGGCTGATGACCCTGGCGCCCGAGCTGGGCCTGTCCCTGGTGCAGAGCCTGCGCCTGGCCCAACGCCTCGCCGCCGTCTGGGGCCACGACACCGACAGCGAGCCCGGCCGCCTGCTGCTGACCCGGGCGCTGGCAGCGGCCTGGAAGATCGACCTGCCCCGCGACGGGATGCAGACCACCCACCTCTCGCAGGTGCCCGGGCTGGTGCGCAGCAGCCTGCAGATGCAGACCTTCTCGGGCAAGGCCCTGGCGCGCTCGGTGGCGGCCCGGGCCGTCGGCATGGCCGGCAAGCGAGTCGGCAGCGTCATCCCCGGCCTGGGGACCGGCCTCGGCGCCTGGAGCGCGCGCAAGCAGGTGCGCGAGCAGGGGGCCGTCTTGACCGCGTTCTTCTCGGCGGCCTGGGAGGGGCGCAGCGGGGGAGAGGGCAGCATCCTGGAGGCGGTCGAGGTCAGCCTCCCCTCCGAGGACTGAGGGCGCGGAGGGCTTGCCCAACCGCATGGATTCGCGCTAAGCGAGCCCGAGCGCCTCTCGGCTCCCGAAGCTCCCCGATGCCTCCTTCCTGGCGAAGAACGTGCCCCTGCTCTCCCTGGTAAAGCAGACGCTGCGCATGAGCGCCCTCCCCGCGGGCAGCCTTGCGCCGCCCCTGTCCCTCACCGCCGACGAGGGCACCTGGATCCGCCTGTCGGACTTCAAGGGTCACCTCAACATCGTGCTGGTCTTCTTCCGCGACGCCGCGGACCCGGCGACCGCGCAGATGCTGCGGGCCTTCGCCTCGCAGATGGGCCAGCTCGAGCAGCTCGAGACCGTCGTCTTCGGGATCAGCACGGCCCGCACCGACAAGCTCCGGCAGGTCCGCGCCGAGCTGGACCTGCCCTTCTTCCTGCTCTACGATCCGCTGGCGGTCGAGTCACGGCGCTTCGGTTGTTCCGGGCGGATCCGGCCCACCACCCGCCTGGGCTTCGCGGTGATCGGCAAGGACGGCCGGGTCAGCCTCTCGGCCAAGGGGATGCCCTCGGTCGAGGAGATCCTCTCCCACCTCGCCCAGGTCGAGGGCCGCGCCCCGCAGCCCGGCAGCGGCGCTGGCGCCCCGAGCGAGGCCGCCTGGAAGGTGCGCGAGCTGGCCTCGGACGAGGCGGTCAACCGCCTGGAGACCGACAAGCGCTTCAAGCTGGTCGACGTGCGGACCCGGTCGGAGTTCGAGGCCGATCACGCCGCGCAGGCGATCCACCTCCCGGTGGACGAGCTGCCCGCCCGCTACCGGGAGCTCGGCCAGACCACCCACCTGCTCTTCATCTGCCAGACGGGCGATCGATCCGCGCAGGCCGCGGCCTTCCTGGCCAGCATCGGCGGGCGCGAGGTCTACAATGTCTCGGCCGGCATGAGCGGCTGGACGGGCGACCGCAGCAGCCTCACGAGCGTCTGAGCTCCTCCAGCGCGAGGCGCGCGACCGCGGGCCTCCCACTCCTCTCCCCTGCCCTCCTCTCCTCATCCCCGAACCTCTCGCCCCGAGCGTGGTCCCACCGACCATCGGAGCCCCAATGCTTCCCGTCCTCGAGGTCTACCTGGCGACCGTCGGCCAGGTCCCGCCCACCACCCAGCCGGGCATCGCCGAGCTGCTGCTCGAAGCGGACTTCGTCGTTCAGGGGGTGCTGCTGGCGCTGGTCGGCATGAGCATCGGCTGCTGGGTGATCATCTTCAACAAGGCCAGCATGCTGCGCCGGGCCGCCCGCCAGGACCAGGCCTTCCTGGACCTGTTCTGGAAGAGCCAGCGCCTGGACCAGGTCTACGACCGCATCGAGCGCTACGCCGGCAGCCCGGTGGCGGCGATGTTCAAGGCCGCCTACGCCGAGCTGGCCCGCCTGACCCGCGAGGACCGACAGACCTCCGGCGGGCTGGCGACGACCCTGGACGCCCAGGACAACCTGGAGCGGGCCCTGCGCCGCGCCGCCAGCACCGAGCGGACCGCGCTGGAGCGCCTGACCCCCTTCCTGGCGACGACCGGCTCGACGGCGCCCTTCATCGGCCTGCTGGGGACGGTCTGGGGCATCCTGCGGGCCTTCCAGAAGATCGACGCCTCGGGGCAGGCCACGGTCGCGACGGTCGGCGGCGACATCGCCCACGCCCTGATCGCCACCGCGGTCGGCCTGGGCGCGGCCATCCCCGCCGTCATGGCCTACAATTTCTTCAGCAGCCGCATTCGGGTAGTGAACTCCGACATGGACAACTTCGCCAGCGACTTCCTCAACATCGTCAAGCGGCACTTCGCCTCGAGGTGAACCATGGGCATGAGCACTGGAGGCAACGAGGGCGGCATGATGTCCGAGATCAACGTCACGCCCTTCGTGGACGTGATGCTGGTCCTCCTCATCATCTTCATGGTGACCGCCCCGATGATGACGACCGGGATGAAGGTCGAGCTGCCCCGGGCCCAGGCCCCGGTGATGACGGTGGACGCCGAGACCCAGATGATCCTCAGCGTGACGGTGGACGGCAAGTACTACATCAACAAGAACGAGTTCACCCTCGAAGAGCTCGGCCCCAAGCTGGTCGCCATCGCCGAGAACAACCCCGACCAGGACGTCTTCCTGCAGGCCGACGGGCAGGTCCCCTATGAGAAGGTGGCCCAGCTGCTGGCCCTGGCGACCACCGCCGGCATCGCCCGGATGGGCATGGTGACCCAGCCGGGGACGACCCCGTGAGCGCCCGCACGATGCCCTCCTGGCAGGCTCGCAGCCCCAGCTGGGAGATCGTCGCTTCGGTGGGAATGCACCTCGCCCTGCTCGCCGTCGCCCTCTTCGCCCAGCACTGCGGGCCCGATCCGGCGCCCTTGATCGACATGAGCAAGGTCATGCAGGTCCAGGCCGTCGCCCTGCCCAAGTCGACCAGCGCGATGCCCGACCGGCCCACCCGGACGCCCGATCCGCCCAAGGGGGCCAGCACAGCAGCGGACGCGCCGCCGCCGCCGCCCAACGCCAGCGAGATGGTGATCCACAAGGACGACGCCCCCAAGCCCAAGGGCGAGGACAAGCCCCGGGACCGGACGAACGACCGCGAGGCGCTGCTCAACGCGGCCCGGCGCGAGGCCCTGGTCAAGGACCCCAACGCCGTCCTGGGCGACGTCGATCGCACGCGCACCGACCCCAACGGGGTCGATCCCAAGGACGCCATCTTCGGGGCGGGCACGGGCAGCATGGATCCCGAGCTGGCGCGCTACATCGCCGCCTGCCGGGCGGCCATCCTGCCCAACTGGACCCCCCTGCCCGCCACGATCGCCGCCCGCCCCGATCTGAAGGTCGAGATCGTCGTCATCGTGACCGAGCAGGGACGGATGGGCGACTCGCAGGTGTACACATCATCGGGCGACTCGGGCTTCGACCGCTCGGCGGTGCTGGCCCTGGCCAAGACCGGAACCCTGCCCGCTCCTCCGGCCCGGTTCCGCGACAGCGCCTCGCAGGGGGTGCTGATCACCCTCGCCGCCCGCGATCTGCAGTAGCCTCCTCCCCCCTCTCCTGGGCCGCGCTCCATGACCACCCGTCGCCACCTGCTCTCCGGACTCGCCGCCGGCACCGCTGCGCTGGCCCTCCCCTGGCCTGCCCGGGCCCAGGACCCCGTCCCGCAGGAGCAGGGCCGGATCCACATCGTGGTCGGGGCCCCTGGCTCCACCAAGGTGCCGCTGGCCTTGCCTCGCCCGATCGGCGGCAGCGCCAAGGCCACCGAGTTCTACGAGATCGTGCGCCGCGATCTGGAGCTGTCCGGCTGGTTCAACCTGATCAGCGAGGCCGCCTACATCGAGCCCGCCGGGACCGGCGTCCAGCCCGGCGAGTTCCGCTTCGAGGACTGGGATGTGCCCGGCTCGGTCGGCCTGGGCAAGACCGTCCTCTCCGAGCAGGCGGGCCGGTTCCGCGCCGAGGCCTGGGTCTACGACGTGCCCGGCCGGCGGCGGCTGGGCGCCAAGGCCTTCACCGGCAACGCCGACGCCCTGCGCTCGCTGGCCCACAAGGTCGCCAACGAGATCGTCTTCCGCATCACCGGCCAGTACGCGCCCTTCGGCACCCGCTTCGCCTTCGCCGGGACCTTCTCGGGCAACAAGGAGATCTACGTCGTCGACTTCGACGGGCACGGCCTGACCCGCATCACGCAGAACGGCAGCATCAACCTGCAGCCCGCCTGGAGCCCGACCGGGACCCGGCTGGCCTTCACCAGCTACGCCTCGGGGAACCCCGACTGCTTCGTGGCGGACCTGGCCGGCGGCAAGATCACCCGCCTCTCCTCGCGCACCGGGATCAACACCGGGCCCTGCTGGTCGCCAGACGGCTCGCGCATCGCCCTGACCCTCTCGGCCAACGGCGACCCCGACATCTACATGCTGGACAGCCGCACCGGCGAGGTCCTCACCCGCGTCACCAAGTCGCCCGGGATCGACGTCTCGCCGGGCTTCAGCCCGGACGGCTCCCGCATCGCCTTCGTCAGCGACCGCGGGGGCGGGGCCCAGGTCTACATCGCCAACGCCGATGGCAGCGGCGCCCAGCGGGTCAGCTTCCAGGGCAACCACAACACCGACCCGGTCTGGTCGCCTACCGGCGATCGCATCGCCTTCGTGGGCCGCTCGGGCTCCTTCGACGTGTTCACCGTGCGCATCGACGGCAGCGGCCTGACCCGCATCACCCAGGGCATGGGCGACAACGAGGATCCCAGCTGGAGCCCCGACGGCAACTACCTCGCCTTCTCCTCGACCCGCACCGGCAGCCCCCACATCTGGATGGCCACCGCCGACGGCAGCCACCAGGTGCAGCTCACTCAGGGCAAGGGCGGCTACACCAACCCCTCCTGGTCCCCGCAGCTGGCGTGAACGATGAATGACGACCCCCGACCCCGGGCCTCGATTGACATGGGCAGCAACTCGCTGCTGCTGCTGGTGCGGGACGCCGCCGGCGAGACCGTCCACGACGAGGCGGTGGTCGTCGGCCTGGGACACGGCCTGGGCGACCGCGGGCTCTTCCGGCCCGAGCGCATGGAGGCGGCGATCGAGGTCCTGCGCCGCTTCGTCACCACCGCCGCCGGCCTGGGCGTCCCCGCCGCCGAGATCCGCGCCGCGACCACCAGCGCGGCCAGGCGGGCCCTCAACGCGAACACCTTCCTGAAGCGTATCCAGGACGAGCTCGGGCTCAGCATCCCGGTCATCTCCGGGATGGAAGAGGCCCGGCTGACCTGGCTGGGCGCCCTGGACGGGCTGGCCCTGCCGCTGGGCTCGGTGGCCGTTGTGGACCTGGGAGGAGGCAGCACCGAGGTCGTCTCGGGCGAGGGCGAGCGCATCGCCTTGCAGACCAGCCTGGAGCTCGGGACGCTGCGCCTGACCGAGGCCTGGTTCGGCGAGCGGCCCGAGCGCTACGATCCCCGGGATCTCTCCCGCCTGCGGGCCCACTGCGAGCAGCTCTGCCAGGCCCTGGCCCCCGCCCGCCACCCTCGCAGCGTCGTCGCGGTCGCCGGCACGGCCACCACCCTGGCGGCCTCCACCTTGGAGCTGAGCGCCTGGGACCGGCAGGCCGTCCACGGCAGCCGCCTGACCCGCGCCGATCTGCGCACGTGGATCGACCGCCTCCTGGACTCGACCCCTGCCCAGCGGCGAGCCTGGGCGGCGGTCTCTCCCGAGCGGGCCGACTACCTCCTGGCCGGTGCCTGCGTCCTGGAGGCGGTGCTGACCGCCCTACAGCGGGAGAGCCTGCTGGTCAGCGATGGTGGTCTTCGTCACGGGTTGTTGGCCGTGTGAGGAGAATGTGCGGGAGATGTCACCGCATGCATCGTTCGCTACCATTGGCCGATGGCTCGGCTACCCTGTCGGTAGGAGAACCGATGAACTCTCGCATGCTGCTGCCGCTCCTGTCTCTCTCGCTCTTCGCCTGCACCGACATCAAGAGGGGCGAGGAGATCGTTGGCAGCGTCGGCTTCGAGGACATCGAGCTTGAGCAGAGCACGGTCGTCCCGACCGTCTTCGCGGTGCGATGGCAGACGACCGAGCCCGTCGAGAGCTTCGTCCGCTTCGGCGAGGTGGGCGGCGCGATGATCTTCGAGACCCCCGTCCTTGATGTCGCCTCCGAGCACGAGGGCATCATGGTCGGTGTGCCCGAGGTCAGCGAGGGCTGGTTCGAGCTTGTCGGCGTGAAGGACGGCGTCGAGTCCACCTCCAGCCGCTACGAGTTCAGCACGGGTCAGCTCAGCGCCGACATCCCTCGCCCGCGCACGGTGCTGGGCGACAGCAGCCGAGCCACCCCGGGCCTGATCCTGGCCCCGATCGCCCTGGACATGAAGCGCTGGACCACCTTGATGGACCACCACGGCCGCATGGTCTGGGCCTGGGGCGGGGATCACCTCGACACCCAGCGCGCCCGGATGACCCAGGACGGCAAGGGCGTCATCATGATGGACCGGATCCAGAACAGCAAGGACATCGAGCTGGTGCGGGTCGACTTCTTCGGCGACGAAGTCTGGCGCATCACCCTGGCCGACTCGCACCACGACTTCGCGCTGATCACCGACGAGAGCTTCCTGGTCATGGGCTACGACGTCCGCGAGGCCCAGCTCTCCAGCGGCCCCCGCCTGATCATGGGCGATCAGATCTTCCAGTACGGGCTGGACGGCTCCCGCTCGACCCTTTGGTCGGTCTGGGACCACGTCGAGGTCGACGAGGCATCGCTGGGCGGCGAGTCCATGGAGGTCCCCGGCTCGCTGGGCTGGTCGCATGGCAACTACCTGTACCTCGACCGGGACAAGGACCAGGTCCTCACCACGATGCGCGACATCAACATGGCTTTCGCCATCGATCGCCAGAACGGCGAGGTGCTCTGGAGCATGGGAGGCCAGCAGGGCGAGTTCCAGGCGCCCAACCCGACCCCGATCCTGAAGTACCCCCACAGCGTCTGGCCGACCGAGACGGGCTTCACCGTCTTCAACCAGGGCATCATCCAGGAGTCGGACTGCTCCTGGGCGGCGCATATCGAGCTGGACGAGGCCACCTTGAGCGCGAAGGAGACCTGGTCCTACAGCTCCCCGACCTGCTACCAGACCTACTACCTGGGCAACGCCCAGCCGCTGATCGAAGACCGCACCCTGGTCTCTTTCGGCAAGGTCGGCGTGCTGGACGAGATCTCGACCGGGACCGGCGAGACCATCGTCCGCCACAGCCTGGACATCCCCGCCGAGTTCCTCTACGTCGAGCACATCGGCGGGGTCTACCCGGCCAACCCCTGAGTCAGCGGCCCAGGACCCAGCACTTCAGGTAGCGGCTCTCGGGGAAGGAGAGGGCCGCGGGGAAGTCCAGCGGCGTGCCGGCCTCGTGCAGCAGCCGCAGCGGCGTCTCGGCCTTCAACGCGCCGGACTGGATCATCGAGCCGAAGTCCTTGGGCGACAGGCCGCCGTGGTTGCTGGCCACCATCAGCCAGCCGCCAGGATCGAGCACCCGACAGCAGGAGGCCACCAGCCGGCCGAGGTCCCGCGTGACCGACCACTCGCCCCGCGGGCCGTGCGAGAAAGAGGGCGGATCGGCGATGATCAGGTCGAAGCGCGCGCCCTTGCGCCGCAGGAGATCGAGCGCCGCCAGGGCGTCCTCCTCCATGAAGCGGGTGCTGGAGGGATCGAGGCCGTTGAGGACCATGTTCTGTCGGGCCCGCTGCAGCCAGGTGGCCGAGAGGTCGACCGTCAGGACCTCGGCCGCGCCGTGGGCCGCCGCCTGGACCGAGAAGGCGCCGGTGTGGGCGAAGAGGTTGAGCACCCGGCGACCGGCGAGGTGCGGGGCCAGCCAGGCCCGGGCCTCGCGCATATCGCAGAAGAGCCCGACATCGTGACTGGCTCCCGGGCGCACCGCGAAGCGCAGGCCCAGCTCGGAGACGACGACCTCGGTCTCGGGCGCCTCGCCCCAGAGCAGGCCGCGAGCCTCAACCGAGGTCGAGGGCTCGTCCGTCGGTCGATCGGCCCTCCAGATCGCCGTGGGGGCGCCCAGCTCGACCAGCCCCTGGACCAGCGCGGGCAGCAGCACCGCCAGGGAGGGATCCTCCAGCGCGATGGCGAGCTGGTCCCCCCAGACATCGACCCGCACCCCGGGCATGTCGTCGTTCTCGCCGTGGACCCAGCGCCAGGCGTCGGTCTGCGGCGGCAGGGCCCGGCGGCGTCGGGCGGCGTCGAGGCGGGCGCGGATCAGCGCGGCGTCGATGGGGCCGTCGTCGGTCCGCCAGACCCGCACCGCCACCTTGCCCGCGGGGCTCCAGATCCCGCTGCCCAGCGAGCGTCCATCGGGCGCACGCAGCGACACGGTGCTCCCCGCGGCCAGGGCCTGCTCGCCGCCGGTCAGCTCGTCCCGGTAGACCCAGGGAAAGCCCCGCCGCAGCCAGCCTTCGCTGTAGCCGTTGACGCTGAGCTGGCCCCGCCCCAGTCCCGCCGGCACCCGCGCGGGCGGCCCTTCGCGACGGGGCCCACGCGGCGGCAGCGCCGGCCCGCTCCCCCGCTTGCCTCGGCCTCCTCGGAACCCGGTCGCCATCAGGCTCGGCCCGGACCCCACGCGCAGGCGCCGCTCACGAGGCCGGCTCGCGGACGGCGATCACGCTGGTCCCGGTGACGATGAAGTCGCCCGGGACCGTGCCCCGCGGCGTGACGACCTGTTCGAAGGCGTCGCCCTGCAGGATGTAGGTGGGGCAGCGATCGTGGAGGCTGGACACCGTCGCGCCCGAGGGGCCCAGCTGGATGGCCGCCTGGTGGCGACCGGCCAGGACCCGATCCAGCGTGAAGCCGCTCTCGCGAGCCCGCGCCGCGCGTGACCCGACACACCAGCGGATGTTCTCCTGGCCACGGCGGTCCGGCAGGGCGAGGCCGGGGTGGTTCGGCTCGCGACCTACCTCGGCCACCTGTCCGGGGGCGATGCCCAGCCGGGAGAGGGTGTCGGCGACCATCAGGCCCATGTAGGCGCGCCCGTTGAGCCGAACGAACGAGATCAGGCCGGAGGGGACCTGCAGGTTCTCCCCGCCGCGGAGCACCACGGTCTCGCCGGGGAGGAGCTGCTGGCCGGCCACCAGGATGCCCGGCGCCATCGCGGTGAAGCGCACCCCATCGGCGGAGACATCGACCCGGCCGACGCCCTGGTCGCTGCGGTTCATCCAGCGCCCGTCGCTGAGCAGGTCGTAGCTGTAGCCGGCGACGACCTCGCTCATCGGCACCGCGGGGAGGGCGAGGCCGGACATCACCAGCTCCAGCACCGAGGTCCCCGAAACATCCAGGATGATCGTGTCGGCGCTGGAGGTGTGGGCCGGTGGGCGACGGGTCTCGCGCAGCGCCCGGTCGAGGGCGGCGGACTGGGCGATGACCAGGCCATGGCCCCCGCGGGTCCAGCGATCCCGGTCGGCCGGCGGAATGGTGAAGGCCGCCAGCCACAGGGCGGCCGGGTCGATCACGGGGAGGGAGTCCACCACCTCTTGCAGAGGGGCGCTCCCGGGGTCGAAGCCTTCCAGCAAGACGACCGGGTCGGGCGGCAGGCTGGGCAGCGGCTGCCCCCGGACGATCCGCACGAGGCGCCCGCCGCGCAGCGCGGCGACGATGGGGTCGGGCAGCCAGCAGCGCTGCATCGGCACCGCCCGATAGACCTGGGTCTCGCCGACGATGCCCTTGAGCGAGTAGCGGCCGACGGACTCCCAGCCCACCTCGGACTGGTTCATGCACATCAGGGTGGTGGCGCTGAACCAGATCTGGCCCGCCGGACACTTGGCGTTGATCCGGCTGGCGAGGTTGACAGCCTCGCCGAAGGCGTCGCCGTCGATCTCTTCCACGTCGCCGGTGGCCATGCCCAGGCGAAAGGTGAAGGAGGCGTCGGCCGTGACCCGATCCACCAGGTCCACGCCGGCGCGGACCGCGTCGGTGGCCGAGTCGAACAAGGCCATGAAGGAGTCGCCCAGGTTCTTGACGACCCGCCCCCGATGGCGCTCCAGCACAGGCACGACGGCCTTCTCGTGGTCAGCCACGAGCTTGCGCACGCCATCGCGGTCCTTGCCGACCAGCTGATCGGTGTAGTTGGCGAGGTCGGTGAAGACCACTGTCCGTGTGTGGGTCGACACCCCACCCTCCTGAGCGTCCCCGAGCATAGCCCACGGCGAGCGAGCGCGTCGAACGGACCTTCCCCCTTTTTTGCCCACCGGAGACCACGCCACGGGAGGCTGATCAAGGTGCGGATCGCGCCAACCTGACAGCTTGTCAGGCGTGCCCGGCCGCCGCCGCCGCGCGGCCTGACAGGTTGTCCAAAGGGCCTGCCGAGAGTGCGCCCGAGGGGCAAGCGACGGCTGGCCTGGATCTTGCTATTGCAGTAGGCGCACCCGCCCCTTCCACGCGCGATCCGCGAGAGACCATGGCCCGGCCACCTCCCCGCATCATCGCCGCTTTCGCCGCCACAGGCCTCGCCGCCTGGGCGCTGGCTTTCGCGGTCGACATGGGCATCGCCAGGCTCCTGGCCATGCCCGACGGCTCCAGCCTCGCCCAGCCCGGTGACCCGGGACCGGCACCCGACGCGGCCACGGGGGACGACGCCGACGCCCCTGCGGTCAGCAGGGTCCGACGCCCCTCCAGCAGCTCACGCAGCGACTACGTCAAGGCCATCGTCGAGCGCAGCATCTTCGACTCCGCCGCCGTCGGCGCGTCCAGCTCGGGCACCGTGGCCGAGGGGCCCGAGGCCAAGAGCGACCTCGACGCCCGCCTGCTGGCGACCGTCGTCGCCGAGCCGCTGGAGTACAGCTCCGCCCTGATCGCCCGCTCCGGCGGCGCCGAGGCCCGCGGTTACGGCGTCGGCGACTCGCTCTTCGACGAGGGCACGGTCGTGGGCATCGAGCCCCGCCGGGTGGTGATCGAGCGCAACGACGGCTCCCGTGAGTACATCTCCATGGACCTCGACGCCAAGGCCGAGAAGCTGCCGACCGGTCGCTCGCTGGCCGGTGACGCAGACAAGGACGAGGGCGTCGAGAAGGTCAGCGACACCAAGTTCGTGGTCGACGCCAAGCTGGTCGAGGAGGCCATGAAGGACCCCGAGAAGCTGGCCAGCCAGATCCGGGTCACCCCCCACAAGGGCGCGGACGGCTCGGTCGAGGGCTACCGCCTCTCCGGCGTGCGGCGCAACTCGCTCTTCTCCAAGCTCGGCATCAAGAACGGCGACGTCGTGCACGCCGTCAACGGCAAGCCGCTGAACAGCGTCAGCTCGGCCATGAACGCCTACGAGACCCTGCAGAAGGACAAGAACTTCAGCTTCGAGATCACCCGCCGCAACCAGAAGCAGACCTTCGAGTACGAGGTCCGCTGATGCCGCACCCCTCTCCCCGAACCTCCGCGCCGACGCCCGTCGTCAGCCCCGAGGAGCCCATGCTGTCGCCTTCCCCGCTCGTCCCCTCCCCCCTGCCCGCCTCGTGGCTGACCGGGCTGCTGCTCGCGCTCGTCCTGGCCTCGTCGACGGCCCAGGCCGCGCCCGCGACCGAGGGGCCACCGCCTCCCCAGGACGAGTCCCCGGAAGACGCCATCCTGCGCCGCGCCGCCGGCGGGGGCTCCAAGCCTCTCCCGACCGCCGAGGCGCCGGCCGGAAGCGGCGAGCGGGGCAAGCCGCCCATCCTCGAGGGCCGCAGCACGACGGTCACCATCGACTTCGTCGACACGCCGATCGTCGACCTGATCAAGTACTTCGCCGAGATCACCGGACGGAACTTCCTGCTGACCGACGACCTCAAGGGCAACGTCACGATCATCAGCCACAAGCCCGTCACGGTGGGGGAGGCCTACGAGGCCTTCCTCTCTGCCCTGGAGAGCGCCGGCTACACCACCGTCACGGTCGGCCAGCTCACCAAGGTCGTCGCGACCAGCGCCGCCGCCAACGCTCCGCTCAACGAGTACTACCAGGGCAACATCCCCTACACCGACAACTACGTCACGCAGATCATCCAGCTCACCAATGTCGGGGTCACCGACATCGTCAGCGTGGTCCGGGACCTGGCCGGGGCCAAGGCCAAGATCATCGCCTACGCGCCGACCAACACGATGATCATCACCGACAGCGCGGTCAACATCCGGCGGGTCTACCGGATCGTCAGCCAGCTCGACGTCGCGGCGCCAAAGTCGGGGCTGCGCATCTTCCCCATCCAGCACGCCCAGGCCTCGGAGATCCAGCGGGTCATCCAGGAGATCTACGGGACCCAGGCCACCTCCAGCGGCTCGCAGAGCGCTCCGACCGCGGCCAACCGGACCGCCGCCTCCCGACGAGCCGCCCAGCGCCGCGGGGCCGAGCCGGCGGCCGAGGCCAGCACCGCCAGCACCGTGGGAAAAGAAGGCAGCTACATCGACAAGATCATCACCGATGAGCGCACCAACTCGATCATCGTCCTGGCCAACGAAGAAGGCCAGAAGAAGATCGAGGATCTGATCGCCGAGCTGGACATCGACGTCGATCCTTCCAGCCGGGCGATGATCAAGGTGCTCTACCTGGAGCACGCCAAGGCCCAGGACGTCGCGACGGTGCTCTCCAACCTCTCCGAGGCCGGCAGCCGCAGCAGCTCCAGCGCCGCATCGCGGACGACGGCCAACCAGCGCAACATCCGCACCCCTCCCGGCTCGCCTCCCGACGCCGCCGAGGACTCCGCCGGCAGCGCGGTGGCAGCCTTGGACGGCGGGACCCGCATCACCAGCGACGAGAACACCAACTCGCTGGTCATCGTGGCGACCCCCGACCAGTTCCAGGTGCTCGAGCAGGTCATCGCCCAGCTCGACGTGCGCCGCAAGCAGGTCTTCGTCCAGGCCGTCATCCTGGAGATGGCCAGCGACGGCACCGTCGAGTTCGGGCTCGGCGTCCACGCCGGCGTGCCGGGCAGCGATGGCGGCCTCTCTGTCGGCTCGGCCCAGCTCGGCGGCTCCTCGCTCGGCCTCTCGGCCGAGAGCCTCTCCGGCCTCGCCCTGGGCGTCTACGGCAAGAGCATCGACGTCTCGGTCGGCGACCCGGCCTCGGGCACGGCCACCACGCTCTCCATCCCCGCCTTCGGGATCGCGCTCAACGCCCTGGCCAGCAACTCCGCCGTCAACATCGTCGCCTCGCCCGAGATCCTGACGATGGACAACGAAGAGGCCAAGATCATCGTCGGCCGCAACGTGCCCTTCCCCGTCTCCTCGGGCCGGGACAACAACAACAACCCGATCATCAGCTACCAGCGCGAGGACGTCGCCACGACGCTGAAGGTCAAGCCGCAGATCAACGAGTCCAACTTCGTCACCCTGGAGCTGTTCCAGGAGGTGACCGAGGTGGAAGAGGACGACAGCGGGCTGGACGCCACCACCGCCGGCTTCATCACCAGCAAGCGCTCGGCCGAGACCGTCGTCGTCGTCAAGGACAACCAGACCGTCGTCATCGGCGGCCTGATCGGCAGCACCGACACCGAGGTCGAGACCAAGGTGCCGATCCTGGGCGACATGCCCCTGATCGGCGCCCTCTTCCGCGGCCGACGCACCGTGGCGCGCAAGACCAACCTGCTCATCTTCCTGACTCCCCACATCATCGACGAGCCGGCCGACCTGGAAGAGGTCTACCGGATCAAGTGGGCCCAGCGCGAGGAGTTCATCCGGCGCTTCTACGGCAAGAGCCGGGACGAGCAGGAGACCGAGCTCTCCGGGCTGCTGCAGTACAGCATGAACAAGATCGACCAGCCCAGCCCCTGGCGCACCAAGACCCCCAAGGCGGACACCACCGTCACCATCGGCACCTCCAGCGTGGAGTCGACCGAGGGTCGGGTGATGCTGCGCGAAGCCGAGGCTCAACCGGAGCCGCCGCCGGCTGAGCCCGCCGAGCCGACCGAGCCCGCCTCCCCCGCCGAAACCCCCTGAGCGAGACGCTCCTCTTATGTCCATCCGCCGCGAGTCCATCGACAGCATCCTGGTCCGCCAGGGCGTCTCGTCCGCGACCATCGAGTCGGCCCGCGTTGCGGCCGACAAGGCCGGCGTGGACCTGATCGAGGGCCTGGTCCGCGCCCAGTCGGTCGATGGCAAGCTGATCGCCCGCAGCCTCGCCCAGCAGACCGGCCTGCCGATGCTGGAGAGCATCGACATCGACCGGATGGACCCGGCTCTGGTGCGCGGCCTGCCCCTGGGCCTCGCCCGCGAGAGCGGCGTGTTGCCGCTCTGGCTGGACGAGGACGGCAGCGTGCTGATCGCCATCTCCTCGCCGACGGCGCTCTCCGGCCTGGACGATCTGCGGCTGGTCTTCCACCGCCCGGTCCGCCCCATCCTGGTCGCCCCGACCGTGCTGCGCGACGCGACCAACAAGGCCTGGGACCGCGCCAGCCAGACCGCCAGCGCCGTCATGGAGGAGATCGACGAGGGCCAGGGCAAGCAGACCGACGATCTGCAGCTGGCCGAGGACCTGCTCGACGACCCCAACCAGGCGCCGATCATCCGCTTCGTCAACTCGCTGCTGACCCAGGCCACCAAGGAGCGGGCCAGCGACATCCACATCGAGCCCTTCGAGAAGGAGCTCGCGGTGCGCTTTCGGGTGGACGGCGTGCTCTTCGAGGTGGTCAAGCCGCCGCCTCGCCTGCAGGCCAGCATCGTCAGCCGCGTCAAGATCATGGCCGGCCTGAACATCGCCGAGAAGCGCATCCCCCAGGACGGCCGCATCCGCACCCGGATGGCCGGCCGCGAGATCGACATCCGCGTCTCGACCATGCCCGTGCGCCACGGCGAGCGGGTGGTCATGCGCCTTCTGGAGAAGGGCAGCGTGTTTTCGCTGGAGGGCGTGGGCATGGACCCCGACACCCTCCGCCACTTCCGCAAGCTGATCCGCCTGCCGCACGGGATCATCCTGGTCGCCGGACCGACCGGCTCCGGCAAGACGACGACGCTGTACAGCGCCCTGTCCGAGATCAACACGCCCGACAAGAACATCCTCACCATCGAGGATCCGGTCGAGTACGAGCT
>DDSR01000403.1 GCA_002343455.1 Deltaproteobacteria bacterium UBA2385
TGGTAGAGCGGCAGCCAGGAGACGCCCACGTCGTCGACGTGGTTGAGGTCCAGGCCGTGCGGGCCCATGATGGCGCTGCAGTTGGCGACCAGGTTGGCGTGGGTGACGACGACGCCCTTGGGATCGCTGGTGCTGCCCGAGGTGTACTGGAGGAAGGCGATGTCTTGGGGGGCGATCTCCGGGAAGGTCGGCGTCCCGGAGGCGACCAGGTCCTCGGCGCGAACCAGGCGCTCCAGGCTGGGGACGAGGTCGACCTGGCTCCAGAGCAGGTTCTGCAGCCGCGCCGAGGTGACCAGCATCCGGGCGCCGGCGCTCTGCAGGATGGTCGCCGTGCGCTGGGCGTAGGCGTCGAGGTTGCCCATCGAGAGGGGCGGGTAGAGGGGCACAGGCACCACGCCCAGCCGCAGGGCGGCCAGGAAGGTCAGGACGAACTGCTCGGGTTCGACGACGATGATGCCGATACGGTCGCCCTTCTTGAGCCCCGCAGCCTGGATGCCGTAGGCGAGGCTGGCGGTCTTCTGCTCGATCTCGCTGAAGCTGTAGGGCGTCTCGGCGCCCGCCTCGTCCTGAAAGGTGTAGCCATTCTTGGGCCAGTGGGTGCCGGCGAGTGCGATGGCTTCAGCGACGGTGGAGAATGGCGTCGTCATGGGGAGCATGCTCCTGCGGATTCGGGGCGGGATTCGGACGTGGGGCTGTGGAGGGGGGCTGCGGCGGGGGGCACCTGCGGGGGGCAGAAGTAGTTTAGACGCTTTGCAGCGGCACGGCAATGTCGACGGGGCGTGAATTCCCGAGAGAGGCGGTCCTACATTTGTGACCGACCGGTCGGTATGTGTTCCTCGCGAGAACCGACCGGTCGGTCGTTTTGTTCATGTGCAGATGGGCGCGATGGAATTGGCCTCTTCGCGCCTGAGCGGTGGCGAGGGCCAACGGGGAACGTCACCCGTTTGACACGCCACGGAGTCGACCGGTGCGAAAACAGTTGCGCACCCGCAAAAGGAGGTGCGCGCGGGGGGAGGGCGAGGTGTCGGCGGCGGCCGCCGCGATAGGCATGCCCACCTCCTGGAGCGACTCGTGAAGGCCCTGCACCGCCCCGACCTCTACACCTGGGCCGGCTTCGACGCCGAGCGCAACGTCGACTTCAACGGCTACGCCTGGGTCCGCCCCGGCGGCTCGGTCTTGATCGACCCGATGCCGATGAGCACCCACGACCTCGACCACCTCGTCTCGCTGGGGCCGACCCGCTGGATCGTGATCACCAACTCGGACCACACCCGGGCCGCCGCCTCGCTCGCCCGCATCCTGGGCGCCGAGCTGGCCGGGCCCGCGGCGGAACAAGAGACCTTCCCGCTGCCCTGTCGGCGCTGGCTGCAGGACGGGGAGGAGGTGGTGCCCGGGATGCGCGTCCTGGCGCTCGACGGCAGCAAGACCCCCGGCGAGCTGGCGCTCTGGCTGGATCCGGACACGCTGATCACCGGGGACCTGGTGCGGGCCCACCGCGCGGGGTCCTTGATGGTGCTGCCCGACGGCAAGCTGAAGGATCGCCCGGCCGCCGCTCGCAGCCTGAAGCGCCTCGCTGCGCTGGAGGGGCTGGAGACGGTGCTGGTCGGCGATGGCTGGCCGCTCTTCGGCGGCGGCCGCGGCGAACTGGAGCGGCTGGCGGCGGCGCTCGGGCAGGGCTGAGGGGTGACGAAGGGCTGGCGATGGGGGATCCCGGCCGGGGCGGGCCTGCTGGGCCTGGGGATCCACGCGGCAGGCGCCGTGGATGAGCTGGCGCAGGCGGGGGTGGCGGCCTTGCAGGGCGGGGCGGTCCACGCTGCCACGTCGGCCTTGGCGGCGGCCCTGGCGTCGAGGCTGGCGGGGCGACTGGCCGGAGGGTGCGCCGGGCTGCTTGTGGCCCTGCTGCCCCTGGTCGGCACCGTCGACCCTGCGGCCGAGCAGGTGGGCCTGCTGGTGCTGGTCGCCGTCGGGCTGGCCGGCCTGGGGGCGGAGCGCATCGGGTGGATGGCGCCGGCCGGGCTCAGCCTGGGGCTGGCCGCGCTCCAGGAGCCCCGCCTGCTCTGGACCCTGCCCCTGCTGCTGCTCGCCCACCTGGGTCGACCCCTGGCCCTGCTGCTGCTGGTCGTCGGCCTGCTGGCGCCGATCGGCCTCTCCGCCCGGCAGGCCGACACCGACGAGCCGCTGGCTTCGTCGGGCCTCGAGCTTGTCCTCGGGCAGGGCCTCCAGCATGCCCGCGCGCTGCACCCCTGGGCGGGCTCCGAGCCGAGGGACGATCTGCGCCTCCCCGACGAGCCTCTGGCCCGGGCCGAGCGCTCACGGCTGATCGCCTCTCGACAGGCCGGCCGCTGGCTCACGCCCGAGGAGGAGGAGCGCCACTGGTGGTCCGTGGCCTGGACCCAGGTGCGCTCCGCGCCGCAGAGGACCCTCGCGCTGGTCCTGGTGCGCGCCCACCTCCTGCTGTACCTGGGCGGGCTGGGGGTGCTCTTCGCCGCGCTGGCCCTGGCCGCGCTGAACTGGCCCTTCGCCGGCCGAGGCATGGTCGCCGCGCTGGCCCTGGGCCTGCCGCCGGCGCTGGCCCTCGGCGGCCTGCAGCCCTCGGACTGGCGGATCGTCTGGGTCCTGCTGCCGCTGCTGAGCGGGCTGAGCCTCGCCCGCCTGGTCCAGCAGCGAGGCCGCGCGCTGGGGCTCCAGCTCGCGGGGCTGCTGGTGCTGGCGCTGCCCCTGGCACTCCCTCCGCTCGACCCGGGGCTGCCCCTCCCTGCCCTGGCGGCGATCCCCTCGGCGGACGAGCTCGGCTGCGGCCTCCTCTCCCGCCCGCGCTTCGCGCCTCGCATCGAGGAGGAGCACCTCAAGGCCCGACAGGAGATCGAGCGGGGCGAGCTGGAGTCGGCCGCCCAGCGCCTGGGGGCCTTGCTGCAGGCCGAGCCTCGGCACGTCGGCGCCCTGGTCGACCTCTCCGCGATGATCCTCGACAACGGCGACCCGCGCTCGGCCGGGACGATGGCCGAGCGGGCCCTCGAGCTGGACCCCTGCGATCCGGGGGCCTGGGTCAACCTGGGCACCTCCTGGATGCGGCAGGGCAAGATCCGCGACGCCGCTCGTGCCTTTGGAGAGGCCCGCACGATCGACCCCTGGTCGCCGGTCGCCGAGGCGGCCCTGGGCGAGGCGCTGCTGACGATCGGCGAGACGGAGCGAGGCCTGGCCCTGCTGGAGTCCTCGGTCCAGTGGGGCCCGAAGCTCTGGCAGCCGCGCTCGGTGCTGGGGCGGCGCGCGCTGACGGAGGGGCGCTTCGCCGAGGCGGAGCGCCTGCTGGCCGAGGCCGTGGCGAGCTCGCCCGAGCGGCCCGAGCTCTTGGCGATGCTGGGCCTGGCGCGGCTGGGCCTGGGCAGGCTGGACCAGGCGGAGGAGATCCTGGCGCAGGCTCGATCGCTGGACCTTGGGCGACATGGGGCGATCCTGACCTTGGATCGAGGCATTCGAGCGGCCCGTGAGGCGGCCGGGATCGCCCCGTCGCCTTAGGCGGAGGGCCATGCAGCGCGCCCCCCTGCTCGTCACGATCCTGCTCCTGATCCTGCTCACCTTCGCCTGGGCGCCCGACGCGGCCCTGGGCGAGGGCATCTTCTGGGCCCACGATCTGCGGCACCACCACCTGCCCTGGCGGGCCTGGGCGGCCTCGGAGTGGCTCCAGGGGCGGGTGCCCTGGTGGGCCCCCGGGGTCGCCAACGGCTTCCCGCTGCTGGCCGACGGTCAGGCCGGGATCCTCTACCCGCCGACGATGCTGCTCTTCATGGTCCTGCCGCCGACGCTCGCGATGAACGCCAGCGTGCTGCTGCACACGCTGCTGGCGGCGCTGGGGGCCTGGCTGCTGGCTCGGGCCCACAAGCTCGGTCCCGAGGCCTCGCTCGTCGCGGCAATCGCCTTCGGCTTCTCGGGCTTCCTGGCCAGCCATACGGTCTACCTGGGCATGCAGAACGCCGTCGCCTGGCTGCCCTGGGTCTTGTGGGCCATCGTCGCCCGCCGGCCGGCCTGGATCGGGCTGGCGATCTACCTGATGACGACGGCGGGCCACCCCCAGGCGGCGGCCTTCGGGCTGCTGCTGAGCGGCTCGGTCGCGCTCTGGCAGCGGCAGGCGGGGCCCTTCGCGCTGAGCGCCTTCATGGGCCTGCTGGCGGCCTCGCCCCAGCTCCTGGCCACGCTGGAGCTGGCCCGTTTCGGGATGCGGCAGGGGGGAGTGGACGCGGTCTTCAGCAACATCGGCGCCCTGCCCCCGCAAGAGCTGGTCCACGCCCTGCTGCCGGACTTCTTCGGCCGGGACACGCCCGCCGATGTGCAGCAGACCTACTTCCATCGCGGCACGAACTACTGGGGCCAGGGCCTCAACCACTGGGAGATGAGCTTCTTCCTGGGGGCGCCCGCCCTGGTGCTGGCGGTGCTGGCGCTGATCCTCCCCGCGGCCCGCGTGGGCGAGGGCCCCTCGCCGCGGGCCCGCTTCTTCTGGCTGGGGGCGGCGCTGCTGGCGACCTTGCTCATGCTGGGCAACCTCGGCCTGCTCTGGCCGCTGCTTCGTCACGTTCCCGGCCTGGACGGCTTTCGCTTTCCGGTGCGCTTCAGCCTGGTCCTGACCATGGCGGTCAGCGTGCTCGCGGCCCTGGGCCTGGACGCCTGGCTGCGGGCCCCCGCCGAGAAGCTGCGCCGACTGGGCATGGGCATCGCGGGGGCGGCGCTGCTGCTGCTGCTCTCCCTCTCCGGGCTGCGGCTGGGCCTCGCCGCGGTCGAAGAGCCCCTGCGAGAGACGCTGGTGCAGCGCTACGAGTCCCGGCTGGAGGCCCCTCCTCCGCCGCCCGAGATCGCCTCGCACCCCCTGCGTGAGGTGCTCTTCCCCGGGCCGGAGCCCGAGGACCCCGCCGCGATCCCCGCCAAGGTGGAGAACATCCTCTCCCAGCTTGAGCGCAGCACGACCCCCTGGTCGCCGCGGGTGGCCTGGCCGGTGGGGATGCTGCTGCTGACGGCAGGCCTGGTCGCCGCCCGCGATCGGCTCGGGCCGCGGTGGGCCGCGCTCGGTCTGGCCGCCTTGCTCTACGCCGACCTCTACCGCTTCGGGGCCGACTACAACGGGCGCTGGCCGCGCGCCCAGGCCGAGGCGGTGCCCGAGGCCCTGTCCCGGGTGGACCTCTCGACCCGACATCGCCTGAGCGTGGTCGACCGCCGCCAGGATGAGACGCTGGACAACCAGCTGATCACCAGCAGCCTGGGCCTGCTGCACGGCACGCGCGACGTGATCCTGACGACCCCGCTGCTGATCCTGCGGACCGAGCTGCTGCTGTGGAAGGCCGGCCTGGACGTCGGCGACAAGGGCCCCCACAAGTGGGAGCGCCTCGCCGCCAACCACACGATCGTCGACCTGTTGGGCCTCCGCTACCTGCTGAGCGTTCACGAGGTCCGGGTCGACGGCATGGACCATCGCGCGACCCTGGCCGACGGCAGGGTCCACCTCTACGAGAACGAGCGGGCCCGCCCCGCGGCCTGGCTCAGCTCCTGCGTCCGAGAGGTCCGGCCGGAAGAGGTCGAGGCCGATCTGGCGGGCTTCCTGGAGGGGCTGGACCCCGATCGGCCCCTGGTCGAGGTGCCCGAGGGCAGCCTTGGACTGGCCGGCTGCCAGGCGGGCTCGGTTGGCACCGTCGAGCTGGTCGAGGATCTGCCCGGCCGGATGGTGCTGAAGGTGGACGCGGATCGCGCCGCCATGCTGGTGCAGAACGACACCTGGTACCCGGGCTGGACCGCCCGGATCGACGGCGAAGAGGCGCCCCTGTACCGGACCCTCTTTGCGCTGCGCGGCGTGTCGGTGCCCAAGGGCAAGCACGAGGTCGTGCTCGCTTACGATCCGGGCCTGCCGGCGCGCCTGCTGCTGCTGACCCCGGTCCTGCTGGGCTTGCTGCTCTGCTGGGGCCTGATGCAGGATCTGGCCCTGGCCCGCCGCCGCCGCCGAACCTCCTACTCCAGCCCCTCGGGAACCGCATGAACCGCGAGCCCATCACCGTCAGCGCCCTGACCCTGCTCATCAAGGATGTCCTGGGCGGCACCTTCGCCGATGTCCTGGTGACCGGCGAGATCGTCGGCTTCACCGCCCACCGCTCCGGGCACTGGTACTTCTCGATCAAGGACGAGGGCGCCAGCCTCTCCTGCGTGATGTTCCGCGGGTGGAACCAGCACCTGCGCTGGCAGCCGCGCACGGGCGAGGTGGTGGTGCTGACCGGCCAGCTCGACGTCTACCCGCCGCAGGGCAAGTACAACATGCTGGTGCGGCGCATCGCCAAGGCAGGCGAGGGCGACGCCCAGCGGCGGCTGGAGGAGCTCAAGGCGAAGCTGCAGGCCGAGGGGCTCTTCGACCCGGGGCGCAAGCGGGAGCTGCCCTGGCTGCCGCGGGGCATCGGCGTGGCGACCTCCGGTAGCGGCGCGGCCTTCCACGACATCCTCAAGGTGCTGGAGCGGCGCTTCCCGGGGGTGCCGGTCTACCTCGCGGACTGTCGCGTCCAGGGGGATGGCGCGCCGGCCGAGATCATCGCCGCCGTGCAACGCCTGGTGCGCCACGGGGGCAGCGATGTACTGATCGTCGGTCGCGGCGGGGGCTCGGCCGAGGACCTCGCGGCCTTCAACGACGAGGCCCTGGCGCGGGTCCTGGCGGCCTGCCCGCTGCCCGTGGTCAGCGCCGTCGGGCACGAGGTCGACGTCAGCATCGCCGACCTGGTCGCCGATGTGCGCGCCGCGACCCCCAGCCATGCCGCCGAGCTGGTCGTCCCCGAGCAGGCCGCCCTGGAGGCGACCTTCGCGGACTACGGCCAGCGGCTGGAGCAGGCCATGCAGCGGCAGGTGCGCGTGCGGCGGGATCGTCTGCGCTCCCTGCGCCTGCGTGATCCACGGCAGCGGGTGGTCGAGGCGCGGATCCGCTGTGACGAGCTCTCCACCCGCCTGCACGAGGCCGCCGGTCGGGACCTGGTTCGACGCCGCCAGGCCCTGGCCGGTGCGGCGGGGCGGATGAGCGCCCTGTCTCCGCTCTCTGTGCTGGAGCGAGGCTACGCGGTGGCCCTGAAAGAGGGGCGGGCGGTGCGAGAGGCCGCGGGCCTGGTGTCGGGGGACCGCCTGGAGCTGCGCCTGCACCAGGGCACGGTGGATGTCGAGGTGGTCTGAGGGTTGTAGGTTGTAGTTCAGGGCGGCGTGTCGCCACGAAAGACGTGGAACCGACCGCGCGGGCCGTCGGTGCGGACATTGGGGTTCCAGTAGTACTCGCCGACGACGATGTCGAGCAGGCCGTCTCCGTCCTAGTCGACGCCGCCCATGACCTCGGACCCGAAGCCCGAGCTCTCCAGGTCGCGCTCGTCGGTCCGGATCTCGGCCCTCGCCTCGGACACCGGCCGGACGCCTTCAATCGGTGTGTCATGGAACAGGACACGTTGAACGTAGGAGCCGTCGTCCGCGTTGGTACCGACCGTGACGGCCAGGTCGTATCGGGTCGCATCCGAGATGGAAGGTACGAGCTTGGGGACATAGTAGTTGTGGGTACCAACGGTGGAGGTGGAGGCCAGTGTTGCGGAGGCATCGACGGCCGTGCAGGCCCCGTCTGGGCAATCGTCGTCGATGTCGAAGATGCGGATGCAGAGCTCGCTCTCGCCGCAGTGCTCAACCTGGTGGATGATCAACTCAGGCAATCCGTCGCCGCTGAAGTCACTCACCAAGGTAAATGAAAATCCAAAGAAATCATCGTCGGCGACGCCGTCCACGACCAGATCGGCATCATCCATGGTGCGATCGCTGTCAAATCGACCATGAAATCCCCAGATTCTCCCGGGGGGCAGGCCCCACGTGTACTGTTCCGACGAGGCCAGCAGGTCGCCGATTCCGTCGCCGTCGATATCACCGGTTTCGATGCTCTGCCCTGCAAGGTACGGTCGAGTAGACCACAGGCGGATAGCGTCGTCGGGTGATGACGATCCGTTGAAATGACTGGCATCAAGGAGGTAGACGAAGGGAATGGCCGTTCCCTCGAGTGTATCATCGTCGGGGTAGGTGCCTGCGGCCAGGACCCAGTCCGAACCCGCCTGGGGTGGCTCCAGTAGAGATACAACGGCGTTGAGGTAGGGGTCGGAGCTGACCTGCGCAGTAAGCGCTGTGTCGAGGTCGGTCGGATCGCTTAGGGTCGACCCGAACACGGGCTCTCCGTACCAGAGATCGACTCTCGAGACGCCAAACTCCGAATGGTCGGACAGGCGGGCCCCCTTTCCTCCCATGATGTAGTCGCCCGTGCCGTCACCGTCGAGATCAACACCCGCGATGGCGATGTCGTCGAGGGCCCCGGTGGCGGTCCAGTACCGGTCCTCATCGTCCAAGACGGCCCAGGACGCGATGGTGTCCATCTCTACGGCGCGAGCTCCACCAGACGTATGGGCGGGTGCCTCCAGGAGCGCGTACTGGTAGTCGACGGCGCACAAGGGATCGCAGCGATCCACCAGGATGGGCGCGAGGATCTCCTGCTTCCCATTTCCGTTGGAGTCGCCGGCAGCGACCATGGAGCGCCCGATGAGGCCCCAGTTGCTGGTCTCCGGGTCGCGGTAGGCCGTCCACCAGGCATCGCCCGGCAGGGTCACGGCGTCGAAGCCGCACTCGTCCACGCGCAGATCACAGTCCTGGTCTACGTCGTCGTCGCAGAGGTCGTGGGCACCCGGGTTGATGCCGGGGTCCGCTTCGTCGCAGTCGTCGCCGAGGTCGACCCAGTCCCCGTCGATGCCGGGACAGCCCTCCACCTCGGTCAGGGCGTCGCCGTAGCCGTCGCCGTCGCTGTCCAGGTACCAGGTGCCGGACAGGCCTTCGTCGGTCAGGTCATCGCAGTCGTCGTCCCGGCCATTGCACACCTCCACTCCCGAGGGGCTCGCCGCGGCGCTCGTGTCGTCGCAGTCGGAGTCGTCGGCTACCCAACCCTGCTCACAGGCGCAGGCCGGCTCCCTGGCCTCGGGGTCGCCGTAGCCGTCGTCGTCGGCGTCCCGCCAACAGTCCACCGCATCGGCAGCAGAGCCAGGATCGGTCAGGCCATCGCAGTCGTTGTCGACGCCGTCGCAGAGCTCCTCGGCTGCTGGGTTCACAGCGTCAGAGTGGTCGTCGCAGTCCCGGTCGTTGGCGACATGACCGTCCGGGCGAACGCAGCCCTGCCCGGTGGGAGCCCCGGCGCCGTAGCCGTCCCTGTCGGCGTCGACGTACCAGGTGGAGGGGGTGGGGCAGTCCACGGTGCCGGCGGTGCCGTCGGCTCCCGGCTTGTCGGGCCCGCAGCCGAGGGCAGTCAGCAGGATCAGAGGGACGAGCACGGGTCGACGGTCCAGGAGAATTCGCAGTCAAAGCTCCCGGTGGGCTGGCCAGAGCGTACCCCAGAGTCGTCGGGCGTGGTGAACCTGGGGGCGGAGCCGTTGCCCGGCGAGGTCGCCCGGACCGAAACCGGGGGGAGTCGGCGTGTAGGCGGGTCCGGGCCTCGTTACCTTGTCGACAAGGAGGTGAACATGCGGATCTGCCTTGAGTGCGAGAGCGAGTACATGGACGACCCAGCCGAGTGCCGCAGCTGCGGCGCGCGGACCTCCAGCCCGGAAGAGGCCGCCGTGTGGCAGAGCCTGCGGGACCGGATGGCCACCGAGGACCTGGTCGCCGTGGCCACCCTGGAGGGCCCGGTCGAAGAGGCGATCATCGGCCGGATGCTGGTCGAGGCCGGGGTGGTCTACGCGATCCACGGCGGCAGCCGCTCGGGCCCCTTCCCCGGCGTGGATTCGGGGGGCGCGCTGGGCTTCGGCAAGCTGCTGGTGCTCGAAGACCAGGTCGAGCTCGCGGCCGAGGTCGTCCGCCACTACCGCAGGGCGGTGGTCCCCGGCGAGGAGGCCTGAACCTCGCGGTCAGGCAGGGTCCGGATCGCCTGCTGCACGGGCAGGCGCACCAGGAAGGTGGCGCCCTGCCCCGCGGGGCTGCGGACGTGGATCTCGCCCTCGTGGGCCTCGACCAGCCGGCGGCAGAGGGCGAGGCCGAGCCCGTTCCCGTCGATGCGGGTGGTGAAGAAGGGGATGAAGAGCTTGTCCATGTCTTGCGGGGCGACGCCGGGGCCCTCGTCCGTGACTTGCAGCTCGACCGCCGGTAGGGCCTGGCCCTGGCGGTTGCGGAGGCGGGTCGAGCGGGTGGAGATCACCACGCGGCCCCCGTCCGGCTGCATCTGAACGGCGTTCTGGACGAGGTTGAGCAGCACCTGGCGGATCATGTCGGGGTCGACCTCGACGGTGGGCAGCTCGGGATCCAGCTCGCACTCGAAGCGCAGGGCCGGCGGCAGCTCGGCGCGGCGGACGAGGTCGACGGTGCTCTGCACCAGGGGGGCCAGCGCGGTCGGCGCGGTGCGCAGCTCGAAGGGCCGGGCGTAGTCGAGGAACTGGGTGACGACCCGGTTGAGGCGGTCGGTCTCGCCGACGATGACGTCCAGGAAGTCGCGGACCAGCGCCGGGTCGCGCTCGCCGTGCAGGAGCTGGGCGGCGCCCTTGATGCCGGCGAGGGGATTGCGGATCTCGTGCGCCAGCCCGGCCGCCATCGTGCCGAGCGCGGCCAGCCGGTGCTGCTCCTTCATCTTCTCGACCGTGCGGATGTTCTCCAGCACCAGGGCGGCCCGGTCCACGGTGGCCGCGAGGCGCCGCACCTCGTCCCGGGAGAAGCCGTCCGACCAGGCCTCGTCCCGCAGGTTCAGCCAGCCCAGGATGCGGTCGCCCGAGCGGAAGGGCAGGGTCAGGTCGCTGCCCATGGCGTCCATGGTGCGCAGGCGGGTGGCGGCGTCTTCGGGGTCCAGCCGCCGCGCCCGGCGGGGGCTCTCCATGCGGGCCACCCGCTCCAGCTCGGTGCGCACATAGGCGCGGTCGCCGGCTTGAAAGCCGGAGGCGAAGGGCTCACCCGACAAGGTCTCCATCTGCGCGTCGGCCCGCGGACCTCGCTGCTGGAGCAGGCGGTAGAGGCCGGTGTCGGGGTCCCGCAGGTAGAGGTTGCAGGCCGGCACCCGCCCCGAGCCGTACAGGCGGCCGAGCAGGACCTGGGCGAGGTCTCCCAGGGAGAGGGTGCGGCCCAGCTCCCGGTCGAGCTCGGCCACCTCGGACTCCAGGCGGCGTCCGCGGGCGTTGATCGAGGCGTCGACCAGGGCCTCCACCCGGCTGCGCAGCGGGTCGTAGACCGCCAGGAAGAGCAGGCTGGCGAGGAAGATCTGGAAGGTGCCGTGGACGGGGTTCTCGGAGAGGCCGCCCAGCCAGAGCACGGCCACCCCGTCGACGAAGACCAGCAGCAGCGCCGCGGCGCCCAGGGTCAGGACCCGGCTGAAGATCTCGTGCAGATCGAGCAGCCGGGTGAGCTGCACGACCTGGTACAGGAAGTAGAGGAAGAGGGTCGTGAAGACCGTGCTGATCGGCGGCATCACGCCTTGCAGCTCGGCCGCGCGGCGGCTGGCTCCGCCGCTGACGTCGGGCACGGGCCCCATCCCGCGGAGCAGATCCTCGGTCAGGGCGAAGGCGAAGGAGAGGCCGATCAGCACCAGCAGGTAGCGGATGCGGGCCTTCTCGACCCGGCTGTCGGTGTGCTGGTGGACGCTCCACAGCCGCTGGATGCTGAGCAGCAGGCCGCCGTAGCACCAGATCCCCAGCAGGACCTCGGCGGGGCTGCCCCGGGGCACGTCCCGGTAGAGGAGGATGTCGACGACGAGGAAGGCGATCGTGACCGGCGGCGCCAGCAGCCACATGCGCACGACCAGCTTGCTGGGCGGCTCGTAGCGGTGCACCAGCAGCCGCTCCAGGAACCAGAGCATCGCGGCGGGGATGAAGGCGGCGACCCCGGACTGCAGGTAGCGGGCCATCGACATGCCCGGCAGCAGGAACAGCGCGAAGCCGCCGTAGTAGGTCGCGAAGAGGGCGCCGAGCACGACGAAGGCGCGGCGGACGGGGTCGGCACGATCGCCGGCCCAGGCCCGCAGGGTGAGGCCCATGCTGAAGGCGGCGGCGAGGAGGTAGAGGAGCGTGGTCACCGCCCTGGCGTATCCTCTCGCTCCAGTACTCCATGCCTCTCCGCGCCCTCCCGTCGATCTCCTCCCTGCTGGCCGACCCCCGGTTGGCAGCGCTGCCTCACGCCCTGGCGGTGCGGGCGGCGCGCGAGGTGGTCGCCCTGGCGCGGGCCGCCCTGCTGGAGGGGCGCTCCCTGGAGGAGCACGCCCCCGCCGGGCTGGTCGAGGCGACCTGCGCGCGGGCCAATGAGCTCGCGCGGCCGCAGCTGCGCCGGGTGATCAACACGACCGGCATCCCTATCCACACCAACCTGGGGCGCGCCCCCCTGCACCCCGACGCCGCCCGCGCCGTGGCCGAGGTGGCGGCCGGCTACTGCAACGTGGAGATGGACCTGGAAGGAGGCCGGCGCGGTGGGCGCCTCGCGGGGGTCGAGGGGCTGCTGCGCGAGCTGACCGGGGCCGAGGCGGCCATCGCGGTGAACAACGGGGCCGCCGCGCTGCTGCTGGCCCTGACCGCCCTGACCCGGGACGGCGAGGTGATCGTCAGCCGGGGCGAGCTGGTCGAGATCGGCGGCAGCTTTCGGGTGCCCGAGGTCGTCAGCGCCGGCGGGGCCCGGCTGGTCGAGGTCGGGGCCACCAACCGGACGCGGGTCGCCGACTTTCGGGCCGGGATCAGCCCGCGCACGGCCGCCCTGCTGCGGGTCCACCCCAGCAACTTCCGGATGCTGGGCTTCACCGAGCGACCGGACCGGGCCGGCCTGGTGGCCCTCGCCGCCGAACATGGACTGCCCGTGATCGAGGATCTCGGCAGCGGGCTGCTGCGGGACCTCCCCGGGGCCCTGGCCGAGGCCGACGGCGCCGACGGGGAGATGCTGGTGTCGGCGGTGCTGGCCCAGGGGGTGGACCTCGTCTGCTTCTCGGGAGACAAGCTGCTGGGAGGCCCGCAGGCCGGCATCCTGGCCGGTCGGGCCAGCCTCGTCGACGCCTGCCGACGCCACCCCCTCTACCGGGCCCTGCGCCTGGACAAGCTGGTGCTGGCGGCGCTGGAGGGCACCCTCCAGGTCTACGCCGAGGGGCGCGAGGCCGAGATCCCGGTGCGGGCGGCGCTCTCGGCCAGCGTCGAGGAGCTGACGCGGCGCGCGCACCGGCTGGCCGACCGCATCGCGGGCGCCCGGGTGGAGCAGGACGAGGCCTTCAGCGGAGGAGGCGCCTACCCGGGCCTCGCCCTCGCCGGGCCGGTCGTGTTCGTCCCGGTCTCCGGGCCCGAGCGGCTGGCCCGCGCCCTGCGCCTGGGTGAGCCCGCGGTCGTCGCGCGGGTGGCCCGCGACGGGCTGGTGCTCGATCCTCGGACGCTGCTGCCCGGCGAGGAGGCGCTCCTGCTCCAGGCCCTGGCCGCCGTCGGCCTCGAGAGCCGCGCGGCCGGCCTCGACACCCGCGCGGACGCTTGCGCGGGGCCGCGTTAGCCTTCGCCGATGCCCCAGGGATTCTACGAGCGCCTCTCCCTCACCGACGCGGCCAGCCCGGCCGAGGTCGAGTCCGCCTTCCAGAAGCAGCTCGCCGCCTTGGTGCGTCGCCTGCGTCAGGCCCGCGCCCAGGGCGCCGACGTGCGCATCCTCGAGGCCCAGGAGCGAGGGCTGCGCGAAGCCCGGGCGGTGCTGGGGGATCCCCTGCGGCGGCGGCGCTACGACGCCTTCCGCAAGACCTCGGAACGGGGCGTGCCGGCGGACGTCGAGCAGCTCTGGTCCCGGCACGCCGAGGCCCTGGTCGACCCGACGGCCATCTCGGCCCTGCGGGTGGTGCGCACCCTGACCGAGCTCCCGGTCGGCGATCCCTTCCCGGGCGTGGCCGAGCCCGCCGCGCCGCTGCCCAGCCTGCGGATGGCCCTCCCGCCCGCGCCCGCGCCGCTGGAGGCCACGGCCTCCGGCTCGGTCAGCGTGCAGGTCACCCCCACCGACCCCGGCTTCGCCGAGGCCGGCGACACGGCCCTGGTCGAGCTGCTCGGGCGGGTCCCGCAGCAGCTCGATCCCCTGGACGAGCTGCTCTCCGACCTCTCCGGCACCGATCCGGGCCTGCAGGCCGGCGCCGAGCCGGCCGATCCGATCGACCGCCTCGCCCTCCAGCTCGGCTACGATGGGCGCTTCCTGAAGGCCGTGCGAGAGCAGCGGGGCCTCAGCCTGGAGTCGATGGCCCAGTCGACCCGCATCTCGTTCCGCTACCTCGAGGCCCTCGAGGCCAACGCCTGGGACCAGCTCCCGGCGGCGACCTTCGTGCGGGGGTACCTCAAGGAGATCGTGCGGGTGCTGAGCCTTGGCGATCGCGACGTGGTGGGGGGCTATATGGCCCTCTTCCAGCGCCAGCGTGGCTGAGCCCTCGCCGACCGTGCACCGGCTGGTGGCGCCGGCGGGAGCAGGGCGCCTCGACTCCTGGCTGGCGGGGGCCCTGGGGCGCTCGCGGGCGCGGGTCCAGGCCCTCATCCGCGAGGGGAGGGTCGAGGTCGAGGGCAAGGCCGCCCGCCCCAGCCAGGACCTGAAGGCGGGCGAGGAGATCCGGGTGGAGGACCCGGCTCCGCCGCCGAGCACGCTGGAGCGGCAGGAGATGGATCTGCCGGTGCTGTACCTGGACGAGCACCTCGTGGTGGTCGACAAGCCGGTCGACCTGGTGGTCCACCCGGCCCGCGGCCATGAGAGCGGCACGCTGGTCAACGGGCTGCTGCACCTGCTGGACGAGGCCGGGGGCGATGGCCAGCGCCCGGGCATCGTGCACCGGCTGGACAAGGGCACCAGCGGGGTGATGGTGGTGGCCCGCTCGCCCGAGGCGATGGAGAAGCTGGCCGCTGACTTCGCCACCCACGACCTCGAGCGGCGCTACCTGACCCTGGTCTGGGGCTCGCCCGCGGCCGATCAGGGCGAGATCGAGGCCCGCCTGGGGCGCCACCCCCGCGACCGGCTGCGCTTCTGCGTGGTGCCGACCGGGGGGCGTCACGCCCTGACACGGTGGTGGGTTCGGGGGCGGGCGAGGCTCGCGATCCCCGGCGCACGCGAGGGTGGGGCTGTCAGCCTGATCGAGTGCAAGCTGGAGACGGGGCGCACCCACCAGGTCCGGGTCCACCTGCACCACCTGGGTCACCCGGTCCTGGGCGACCCCCTCTACCGAGGTCGCTCCCCGGTCCCGCCCGAGCTCAAGCCCCTGCTCGATCCCCTCGACCACCAGCTCCTGCACGCCTGGTTCCTCGGCTTCCGGCACCCGATCGACGGGCGCTGGCTCTCCTTCTGCCGACCCCCGCCGGCGGATTTCCAGGCGATCGCCGCGGCCTGCGGGCTGGCCCTGCCTTCCCAGCCGGGTCCAGCTTGATACGGATGCGGCACTGGTCCGCCTCTGGAGGCTCGATGTCCACCTCGCTCCTGCTCCTTGCCCTCGCCTGCGGCCGCGGAGGCCCAGCCGAGGGTCATGTCCCCGTGGTCCTCGATAACCCGGACACCGGGACCACCGGAACGGGGACGACCACCCCGCCCCAGGGCATCGCCGGGCTCAGCGGCGCGGCCACGCTCTCGCGGGTGGAGGGCGCCTGGACCTACCAGGGCACCGAGACGGCCTGGTTCCAGGCGGCCGATGGTAGCACGGCCTGCCAGGTGGACAGCGAGGTGGTGCAGGTCGCCAGCGCGGCCGCCCCCTGCGAGAGCTGCGAGTGGGCCCTGACGCTGAGCACCTCGGGCTCGACGGCCCAGGGCTGCGCGGGGCTGGACGCGGGCGCCTACGACGGGCAGGTCTTCTCCTACGGCTACGTCCGCGGCGAGGACTACGGCTCGCTGGCGGTCTACTACCCGGAGTACGGCTGGTACGCGGTCGCGGCCACCGCCAGCTTCGACGCCTCGACCGGCAGCTTCGAGTACGAGTGGCCGATCGGCTACTTCAGCTACTGAGCGTTCAGACGCTGAGCGCGGGCCTGGTCGCGGTCGTCGCCCTCTTCGCACTCTTGCGGATCGGGGTTGGGGGCAACCCGCAGGCCGGCGACCCGCTCGCCGGAGATCTCCTCGACCTCGATGCGCAGGCAGACCGGCTCCAGGTCGAGGGTACACTCGACGCACTCCACGCCCAGGTAGGAGGTCAGCAGCTCGCAGAGCTGATCGGCGCTGGCGCCGACCGCGGGCGCGATGTCTCGGGCGTCGACCTCCCCGTACAGCCGGGCGTCGGCGATGGCCTCGCCGTCGCCTGAGATCGCCCCCGAGAAGCGCACGTCCTGGATGTTGACCGGGAGGCCCTGGACCTCGACCTCCAGCACGGTCGGGCCGACGTCGAAGTAGGGGTTGTTCCAGAAGTCCGAGGCGGGGAAGTCGAAGGTGGCGACACAGGGGTCCTGCTGCAGCGTCCCGTCGACCTCCTGAGCGGCGCCGCCGATCAGGTCGATGCTCTGGTCGCTGATCTCCTGGACGCCCAGCAGCAGGATGCCGCTGAAGACCTGGCCGAAGATCAGCTCTCCCCCCGCGGGCTCGACCCAGGTCGCGCTCTCCATGTCCAGGGCCCAGCTCTGGTCGGCGAGGCCGTCGGGCGGGACCTGCTCGCCCTCGGTGCCGGTGCGGAAGGCTCCGCTGGCCTCCTGGCCGCAGAGATCCATGCTCCACTCGACGCTGGCCTGCTCGGGCAGCGGGGACTCGGGGGTCCAGATCGCCAGCCCGGACGACACGCTCAGGCTGCCCGGGACCGCCTCGCCGTCGGCCAGGACCTGGGCCGTGACGGCCTCGGCAGGGAGCTCGCCCTCGAACTCGACGCGGAGCTGTGGCATTCGGCTGACCGGCTCCTGGTCCTGGGCGGGCCAGCTCGAGAGCAGGGTGGGCGCGGTGCAGTCGACGGCGTCGGCGTCGCCGCGGCAGGCGAAGAGGAGGACGAGGAGCATGATCCCTCCAAGANNGCCCGTGGGAGCTCAGACCGCGGCGACTACTCGGCGCAGGTCGGGTCGGCGTCGATGTCGGCCGTGGTGCGGACGACGATCGGGGTGCCGAGCTCGGTCGCCGTGATGTCGCGCACGTAGACCTCGAGGCAGTAGGCGGCGCCGTCGGAGGAGCAGGCCTGGCAGCTGACGCCGAAGCCAGCCACCACGCCGCAGATCTCGTCGGGGTCGGTGGTGCCGAGCAGATCGCCGACGAGGGGGGCCAGCAGGCGGGCGTCGAGCTCGCCGGCCAGGGTGCCGCCTCCGAAGTAGCTGCCGTCGGCCGCGAAGGTGCCGCTGATCGCGAGCTGCAGGATGTCGACGTTGAAGCCGGCCACCGAGATGGTGGTGTCCTGCGGGCCGATCTGGAAGTAGGGCGAGTCGCTGAAGTCGGCCGCCGGGAAGTCGATCGTCTCGTTGCACATGTCCTGGTCGCTGACGCCGTCCATGCTGATCGCGCCGATGATCTGCAGGTTGGGGCTGCTGGAGACGACGCCGAGGAGGATGTCGTTCTCGAGCTGGCCGAGCAGCAGGTCGGCGACGCCGGCGGGCTGCACGAAGTCCGCTCCGCCGAGGTCGACCTTGTAGGCCTTGCCGTCGATCGAGGCGGTCAGCGGGGCGCCCAGCGAGCTGGTGGTGAAGCTGATGCTGTCCTGGCCGCGGCAGAAGTCGATGGTCGCGGTGTAGGTGGCACCCGAGTCCAGCGCGCCGGAGGGGGTGAAGGTGACGGTCTTGCCGTCGTCGCTGACGGTGGTGGTGCCGGCGACGTCGCCGCTGGGGCCGGCCAGCATGATCGAGGGGGTGCCATCGGGGTCTTCAGCGCTGAGCTTGAAGTCGACCGTGGTGCGGTAGTAGGCCGAGGTCTCGCCGTCGACCGGGAAGGTCGTGCCGATCTCGACCTCGCACGCGCCGGTGCCGCCGTCGCCGCCGCCGTCGCCGGTGGCGTCGCCGCTGTCCTTGTCTCCGCTACAACCGATGACCGTCGCCAGGGCGAGGCCGGGCAGGATCCACGCGATGTTCTTCATGGGGTTCTCCTCCGGTGTACCCGCTCCACGCGGGTTTTCCCGCCGAGGCGGGAGAGTGATGCCGGCAGCCCCCAAGGTGGGGGCTGCGCTGCGGCGCATGGTAGCCGCGAGACATCGGGCTGTCAAAGGGTCCGCTCAGCCCGCGGCGAGCTTGGTTCGCAGGTCCGTCAGCAGCGCCTCGATCAGGCGGGCCTCGTCCTCGTCCAGGTTGCCTTTGGTCTTCTGGTGGAGCATCTCCAGCACCGCGATCGTCTGGCGGGCCAGGGCCTTGTCCTGGATCGCCTCGCCGGTGCCCGGGTCGGGGATCTCGCCCAGGTGGACCAGGGCCGAGCTGCCCAGGGAGACCACGAACTGGGCGAAGCTGACGGGGAGGTCGCCCGGGTCGGGGCGAGCGGCGGAGGGCGTGGGGGAGGGAGAGGTCATCGGGAGCGCCAGGGGGTTCAGAGGGGCATCTTGACGCGAAACTGGGCGTTGCCGCGTCGCACGGTGAGGAGGGCGTCGCCCCGGTGGGCGCTCTTGGCGGAGGAGATCGCGGTCCGCAGCTCGTCGGCCGAGCTGAGCGGCGCGCCGTCGAGGCTGGTCAGCAGGTCGCCAGCCCGCCCGCCCACCCGGGCGTAGGCCCCGGCGGGCGACACGGCGACCACGGGCAGTCCGGTCCGGTGGTCGCCGTCGGGGATCCGCACCCCCAGGACCTCCTGGATGCTGGACTCGACGACGGCCTGGGGCAAGGTGCCAGGGGTGACACGGACGTCCAGCTCCTGGGCCCCCGAGGAGGCTCCGCGTCGCACCCGCAGGCTGACCTCGCCGGCCTTGTACTCGCCGGCCAGCCAGGCGTTGAGGTCGCCTCGGCCCGAGACGGTCCGGCCGGCCACGGAGAGGATGATGTCTCCCTCTTGCAGGCCGCCGGCCTCGCCGTAGGCCCGGCTGACCCGGGCGGCCGTGCGGCTGGCCCGGGCCGATCCGTCGCTGAGGCTGACGTCCTGGAGATCCACGCCCAGCCAGGGCAGCTGCACCCGCCCGTAGCGGGAGAGGTCCTGGGCGACCTTGATCGCGCGGTCCACCGGGATGGCGAAGCCGATGCCCTGGGCGTCGGAGCGGATGGCCGTGTTGACGCCGATCAGGCGGCCCCGCACATCCAGCAGCGGCCCGCCGGAGTTGCCGGGGTTGATGCTGGCGTCGGTCTGCAAGAAGTCCTGGTAGACCCGCTGCTCGGTCTGCAGGCTGCGGCGGGTGGCGCTGAGGACCCCGGTGGTGACGGTGTGGCCCAGGCCGAAGGGGTTGCCGATGGCGATCACCGGCTCGCCCAGCATCAGGTCGGCGCTGCTGCCGATCTCGACCGTGGTCAGACCGCTGGCGTCGCGCAGCCGCAGCACCGCCAGGTCCAGCTCCTCCGCCAGCCCCAGGATGTCCGCCTCGTAGCTGCGGCCGTCGGCGAAGGATGCCTGGATCCGGCTGGCCCGCGCGACCACATGGGCGTTGGTGAGGACCAGCCCGTCGGCCTCGATCACCACGCCGGAGCCCTCGCTGCTGCTGGTGGTGGGGGCCCCCCAGTAGCGGGCGAAGGGGTCGTTGACGGGCACCTCGGTGGTGATGGAGACCACCGCGGGGGCCACGCGCTGCACGGCCTCCACCACGGGCGTCCGGCGGACCGCGTCCACCGGGCTGGGGGCCGCTGGCGCCGCAGGGGCGAGCGCGGTCGCCGCGGGCGCGGTCGGCTTGTCCGCCACCGCGCCCGGAGCCAGGGCGATGATCAGGCCGAGCACGGCGCCGGCCAGGGTGGCGGCGAGGAGGGCAGGGGAGGCGCGCACCCGGGAGCGGTAGACACGGACGGCGCTCAGACAAGGGGAGCAGGCGACAAGGGGAGCGGGCGACAAGGGGAGCGGGCGACAAGGGGAGCAGGCGAAGCGAGGCGGCTCAGGTCCCCAGCCAGCCCAGGCTCAGGTTGGTGACCCAGGGCTTGGGGTTGTCCGGCAGCGGCGCTCCGATGTCGAGGGGGTGGGCGAAGTGCAGCCGGAAGACCAGCGGACCGATGCTCAGGTTGCTGCCGACGGCCACGTCGAGCAGGCGCCGATCCCAGAGCTGCTCGGGGCTGTCGGCCGTCGCGCCCGCGTCCAGGCCGACGATGCCCTCCACCGCGCTGAGGAAGGCCACCCGCACCAGCCAGTCCAGCGGCACCTGCAGCTCGGCCGTGCTCAGGACGAAATTGCGCCCCAGAAGCCAGTCGATGTCGCCCATGCTCACCCCGCGCAGCGACCATGGGCTGTAGAGGTAGAAGCTGCGCGCCTGCGCGCCTCCCCAGGCCGAGCCGGCCGCCCCTCGCAGGGCGATGTTGGTCCCGGAGCCGCGGTGTAGCGGCAGGTAGGCCTCGGCGTCCAACCGCAGGCTGGGGAAGACCTCGCCGTGGAGGGGTTGGACCCCGAGCGTGCCCTCCAGCATCGCCGAGGCCCCGCTGATCGGGCCGGTCGCGGGGTGGTAGGCGATCGTGTCGACGCCGACCCGCAGCGTGCTCTCGCTCTGCAGCCGGGCCGCCCCGGCGTCCTCCTGCCACTCGCTGAAGAGGTCCCTGCCGGTGCCGTTGGCCTCACCATCGCCCAGCCAGGCGGCGGTCGCGCTGTCGACCCAGGCGTCGTCGAAGCCGAGGCCCTGCTCGACCTGCAGGTGGACGAAGCGGTCGAAGGGGTAGCGGGCCATCAGCAGCAGCGAGTGGAAGCGCCGGGCGGTCTGGAAGCGGATCCCCTCGTCCTTGAAGCGCTCCTCGATGTGGAAGCGCAGCGCCGAGACCGGCCCCGCGCCCAGGCTGGTGCGCCGGGACTGGTCGATGTACAGCAGCGAGGCGTCGGTGAGCTGCGGGCTGCCGTAGAAGGCCAGCTGCAGCACCAGCGCCCGGTCGCGCAGCCGGTCCGTCGCCGACAGCCAGCCCTGGCCGTAGATCGAGCCGCCGCCGGCCCCGATCATGCCGAAGACGTTCTCCAGGCCCCAGTTGCCCAGCTTGTAGGGGCGGTAGGGGCTGGCCTCGCCCAGGTCGCGGCGAGGGATCTCCCAGGCGGCGATCTCGGGCGAGGGCGCCGCGAGCTGCACCGGCTCGGGCTCGGGCAGCCGCTCGTCTGGAGGGAGGCGCACCGGCCAGTAGCGCCCGGTGTCCTTCAACAAGGCCCACCACTCTCCCTCGGCGCCGGGCGAGGGGTCCGAGAGCGAGGTCGTCACCCGGGTCTGGCGGGCGGCCCCGGCCTCGGTCCAGGCCCAGAGGTCGCGGCGCTCGTCGTCGACCATCGTGAAGAGCACGGTGCCGTCGGGCAGGACCGTGGGGTCCTCGACGTCCAGCGGGCCGGGATCGAGGCGGGCCTGGACCCCCGGCTGCTCGGGATCCAGGGCGAAGAGATCGTAGCTGCCGTCCGGGCTCGCGTCCGAGCTGTAGACGATCACGCTGCCGCCGTCCTGCCCGGGGCCCCAGGCCAGCTCGCGCTCGGCGGCGATGTCCTCGGTCAGCCGCCGCAGCTGGCCGTCCGCGATCCGCAGCGACCACAGGTCCCGGCGACCGTCGGCGCCCATGGCGATGAAGGCGACCGAGCCCTCGTCCGGCGAGAGGGAGGGGGACCAGACGGCGCCGAGCCCCGCCCCGTCCAGGCTGAGCTGCTGGCGGCGACCCAGGCGCAGCCTCACCCGCGGCGAGGCCGGGACGCCGGTGTGCTCGGCCTCCTGCCGGTCGATCTTGCGGACCTTCTTCTCTTCCGCGGACCAGCTCCGCAGCTGCAGCACATCGCGCCCCCGCCGCTCGGCCACGTAGACCAGCGTGCTGGGGCCCAGGTCGTAGCTGCGCGGGTCGACCGGGTGCAGGGACTCGCTGCCCGGTCGGCCGTCCCGGACCACCGTCCGTCGCGTCCCCGGCGAGCGCGGGTCGACCAGCTGCAGGCGGTAGCGCCCCGTGGAGCGCTCGGCGGTGCGCAGCAGCAGGACCTGGCCGTCGGGGCTGCTGTCCATGCTGTCGATCAGCCCCTCGAAGCGCACGAAGGGCAGGGTCGAGCCCGGATCCAGCTCGCCGCGCAGCCAGGCCGGCATCAGCCGCCGCTTGATCCAGGTGTCGAAGCGGGCGGCGATGACCACGGGCTCCTCGCCGGAGAGCTTCTTCAGCAGCCCGGGGAAGGAGAGGGCCTTGCCGCCCGCGCCCGAGCTCAGCGAGGGGCTCTCCTCCAGCAGGCGCAGGGTGAAGCCCTCGCCGTACTGCTCCTCCAGGAACGCCACCCGGGCGTGGCCCAGCTCGTAGGTCAGCAGCACGCTGGCGCGCCCGTCGTCGAAGAACGAGGGCAGGGCGTGGCCGGTGGAGGGGTCCGGGTTGGCGATCAGATCCGTCAGGGCGGCGCGGGTCTCCTCGTCAAGCAGGCGGCCGTGGGCGTGGAACTCGGCCAGCCCCTCGATGAACCAGAGCGGGTAGGCGCCGATCGGATCGCCCATGCTGGGGGCGTCCTTGGTGGCCTCGCGGACCTTCTGGATGGTGAACTGGTGGGCCAGCTCGTGGCGGCTCACCTCCTCGAAGCGGGCGTGGTCGCCGAAGTAGGGGAGGGTGACCTCCAGCCCCGACGGGCTGGTCACGCCCAGCACGCCCTCTTGCAGGGGGAAGAGGTTGGTGCGCAGGAACTCCTGGTAGGAGCCGTAGAGGATGTAGGGGAAGCGCCGGGGCGGGACGAGCTCGAAGGCCTCGCAGAGCTCGCGGTAGGCCAGCTCGATGCGGGCGGCGGCGATCTCGGCCGAGGCGCGCTCGGACTCGTAGAAGAGCAGGCGGATGCCGCCGGCGGTCTGGCCGTCGATCTCCTGACCGGCGAGCAGGTCGATCTGCTGCCAGTCGTGGGCCGTCCAGCGCACATTGGTCTGGCCGGGCCGCCGCGGCAGCACATAGGTCTGGGCCGCGGCCGGACCGGCCAGCAGCAGGCCGAGCAGCAGCGCGCTCACGTTGGGTTGGGACGCCGGAGGCGGCGGTCCGGCAGGTGGCGGCGACGGCGAAGCAGGCCGGCGAAGGCCGGCAGAGCCAGCAGCAGCGCGACCGGGGCCGGGGCGCCGCAGCCGCAGCTCTCTTCGGGCAGGGGCTCGGGGCTGTCGCCGGTGTCCTCGCCCGTGTCGCCGGTGTCCGGGTCGTCCGAGGGCGTGTAGGGCCGACCGCGCAGGACGATCACCTCGCCGTCCTCGCTGTAGGGCACCCCGATGGCCACGTCCCCGTGGCCGTCGCCGTCCATGTCGCCGATGCCGGTCACCGCCAGCCCGTAGCCGCTCCAGCTCCCGCTGCTGGGGGCCTCGCCCTGGCCGGTCCAGTCGGGCGAGGGGAGGGGACCGTCGGGGCCCCCCAGGAAGAGCACGGCGCCGCCGCTGGAGCCCTCGCCGCCTGTCCAGCCGGGTCGCCCGGCCAGCAGATCGGCGTGGCCGTCGCCGTTGACGTCCTCGACCAGCGCCAGCGAGCGCCCCAGGTAGCTGCCGTCGACCCCGTCGGTGACGGTCCAGCTGGGGGTGCCGCTGGGGCCGCCGACCCCTCCGGCCCAGCCCAGGAGCTGGCCCACTCCGGTGAACGCGCCGATGCCGTCGGCGCCGACGAAGATGTCGGCCAGCGCGTCCCCGTTGAGGTCCATGCCGCCCGCCAGGGACACGCCGAAGCCCGCCACTCCACCCGCCGAGGCGAGCTGCCCGCTGGCAACCAGGGAGGGCCCGGCGCTGCCGCCTAGGAAGAGGGAGATCGAGCTGCTGCCATCGCCGTCCGAGCCCGGCCCGCTGATCAGGTCGGCGAGGCCGTCCCCGTCGAGGTCTCCGGCCGCGCTGACGACCTCTCCCACGGCCTGACCCGGCTCGCCCGCCAGGATCCAGGCCTCTCCCAGGCCGGTCGCGCCGCCGGGGTGCAGGTGGACCTCGCCCGCCTCCGACCAGCCCGGGGCCCCGATCGCCAGCTCGGCGTAGCCGTCGCCGT
>DDSR01000157.1 GCA_002343455.1 Deltaproteobacteria bacterium UBA2385
ACGCGAGCCCGCCCGGCCTCGCCGCGGCGTCGCAGCTCCTCGTCGGAAGCGTCGACCACGCGGCGCAGGGCCTCGCTCCAGCGCTCGGTCGAGGCCTCGACCAGCCAGCCGGCCTCGCTCTCGCCCAGCAGCTCGCGGTGAGGAGGGATGTCGCTGAGCAGGACCGGGCGGCCGGCGGAGAGCGACTCCAGCGGGGCGAGGGGGAAGCCCTCCAGCAGGCTGGGCAGGACCAGGGCCCGGGCGTGGGTCAACAGCGCGTCGCGGCGGCGCCCGTGCAGCGGGCCGGTCAGCCGCACGCCGGGAGGGGCGGCGGCCTTCAGCCGCTGCACATAGTCCTCGCTGTAGCTGCCTCCGCCGACGATCAGCAGGGGCAGCTCGATCCCGGAGGCCTTGTAGGCGCGCAGCAGGCCGTCGATGCCCTTCTCGGGCACCAGCCTGCCCAGCAGGAGCAGGAAGCGCCCGGACTCGAGCCCCTCCAGCCCCGCCTCGGCCAGCGGCACGGCCTCGATCGGGTCGACGCCGTTGGGGATCCAGGTCGCATCGACCCCCTTGCGGGCGTAGTGGGCGGCGAGGTCGTGGCTGACGGTGATCAGCCGGTTGGGGAAGCGCCCGGCGGCCCAGGCCCCGGTCAGCAGGGCGAGGCGCGCGGCCGGACCCCACTTGTCGCGCTGCCAGTCCAGGCCGTGCACCGTGACCACCGAGGGGACCCCGAAGAGCCGCGGCGCCCAGGACCACAGGGCCGGCCCGGTGGCGTGCACATGGACCAGGTCCGCCCCGCGGATCGCCGCCGGCATCGAGCGCCCGGTGTGGACGAAGGCCTCCAGGTGCTTGCTGTAGATCGTGCCGACGTCGACCAGCCGCACCCCGTTGTGCTCTCCGGGCCCCAGCACGTTGTAGCGACCGCGGCAGTAGATCGTGACCTCGACCCCGCGCTGCACCAGCCGGGGCGCCAGCGAGGCCATCGCCGCTTCTACGCCCCCCTCGGGACCCCAGGGTGCCCGCAAGCCGACCATCGCCACCCGCATCTCAGGCCTCTCCGACGGGCTGCCCGCCCCGGGCAAGTTCCAGCGCCTCGTGCAGGCCGGCGGCCTCCATCCGACGCCGGGCCTCGCCCAGCACATAGTCCCGGTAGTCGTTGAGCAGCGTAGCCGCGACCTCCTCGCCCTGCTTGAAGCGCTCCTGCCGCAGGCTCGCGTCCAGCCAGGCGTACTTGCGGCTCCAGAAGCCCCCCCAGGCCCGCCTGGCCAGCGGCTCGGCGCGGTCGAGGAGGCCCACGGGCAGCCGCTCTTCGAGGCGGCGGGCGCTGGCCGGCAGGGGGGGCGCCGCCAGGGCCCGCTCGACGCACCAGTCCATGCCCGGCACGAAGGTCCGCACCCAGTCGTTGGCCTCCATCAGGCGGGCGCAGGCGACCGGCCCGGCCATCGGCACCGCCGTGGCCAGCTCGATCGCCGTGAAGAGGTTGCGGTCGCCGATCAGCGGGCGGTCCTCGGCCAGCATGTAGTTGTTGCCGAAGAGGTCGCGCAGGGCGCGGGGCCAGCTCCGCCGCGCCACCTGGAGCAGGCTGTGCAGGGTCCAGACCCGGCCGGGCGCCGTGAGGATCATGAAGTCCACGTCGTCGCCGGGGGCGGTGCTCAGCTTGGAGAGGCTCCCGGTGACCAGCACCCCGCGCACGAAGGGCAGCCGGGTGAGCGTCGCGGCCGCCACCTTCGCCAGGGGCCAGAGGCGCTCGGCGTTGGCGGCGCGCTCCTTGCGGCGGGCGATCAGCTCCTTCCGCCCGGGCCGGTAGAGGTGGGATTGCCGGTGCTCGAGCTCCCCGCTGGCCGCCAGCCGCGCGACCGCCTCGTGGACCCGCTCGGGGCGGGCCGGATCGACCAGCCGGACCAGCTCGGCGTCACGCAGCGGGTGCTGGAAGATGTCGAAGTACAGGACCAGCCGGAGAACGTCGGTGCGGGCGTCGGCGGAGGGGGGAGCGAGGGCCACGTCGAGGGCTATCCCAATGGCTCGCCTGGTTGTCCTCCCGCCCCGGCCGTCGGCATCGAGCACACGCGCCGTTAGAGGCTCGCCCGTGCCAGACCCGTTGCTCCTGCTGCTGCCCTACGCCGCCATCCTCGGCGCCCTCAGCGTCCACGGCCTGCACCGGCTCTACCTCTCCGCGGTCTACGCCCGGGTGCGCGCGCAGGCTCCGCAGGCCGGCCCGCCGGGCGCCCTGCCCCTGGTCACGGTCCAGCTCCCCATCTTCAACGAGCGCAACGTCGTCGAGCGCCTGGTCGACGCCGCCTGCCGCCTGGACTGGCCCGCCGACCGCCTGGAGATCCAGGTCCTCGACGACAGCACCGACGACACCACCGCGGTCGCCGAGGCCGTCGCCGCCTCCTGGAGGGCCCGCGGCATCGAGGTGCGGGTGCTCCATCGGGCCGATCGTTGCGGCTACAAGGCCGGCGCCCTGGCCCACGGCCTGAGCCTCGCCCGCGGCGAGTTCATCGCCGTCTTCGACGCCGACTTCGTGCCCACCCCGCAGTTCCTGCGGCAGGTCCTGCCCCACTTCGCCGAGGGCGTCGGCATGGTCCAGGCCCGCTGGGGCCACCTCAACGAGGGCCAGAACCTGCTGACCCGCCTCGCCGCCGTCATGCTCGACGGCCACTTCGTCGTCGAGCACACCGCCCGCAACCGCAGCGGCCGCTTCTTCAACTTCAACGGCACCGCCGGCGTCTGGCGCCGCGCCTGCATCGAGGCCGCCGGCGGCTGGCAGCACGACACCCTGACCGAGGACCTGGACCTCTCCTACCGGGCCCAGCTCGCCGGCTGGCGCTTCGTCTTCCTGCGCGACGAGGTCGTCCCCGCCGAGCTCCCCGCCGACATCCGCGCCTTCAAGCTCCAGCAGCACCGCTGGGCCAAGGGCACCATGCAGACCGCCCGCAAGCTGCTGCCGCAGATCCTCCGCGCCCCCCTGCCGGCCCGGGTCAAGCTGGAGAGCCTCGTCCACCTGGCCAGCAACCTCGCCTGGCCGCTGGTCCTCGCCCTCGCCTTGCTGATGCCCCTCGCCGTGCTCGCCCGAGGCCAGGGCGAGCTCTCCCGCACGCTGGTCCTGGACCTGCCGGTCTTCTTGCTCTCGACCGGGGGCTTCGGCCTCTTCTACGCCCTGGCCGCCCGCGACGCCTCGCCCGCTGACTGGCGCGGCCGCCTCTGGCGCATCCCCCTGGCCATGGCGCTGGGCATCGGCATGTCCATCAACCAGACCCGGGCCGTGGTCGAGGGCCTCTTCGGCAAGGACCTGACCTTCCTGCGCACCCCCAAGGCCGGCGATCGCCCGGTCCGCAGCTACGTCGTCGCCGCCGGGATCTGGCCCTGGGCCGAGCTGCTGATGGCCGCCTGGATGCTGATCGGCATCGCCGCCTGCGCCGCCGCCGGCTTGTGGGCCAGCCTGCCCTTCCTGACCCTCTTCGGGGTCGGCTTCCTGATGGTCGGGTTCAGCGGCCTGCGTCCGGCCTAGAAGTAGAAGTGGCCGGAGAGGCTCCCGTCCAGCCAGACATCGGAGGACGGGACGAGGCCGACGACCGGCGCCAGCTCCAAGAGCACGTCGAAGGGGGCGCCCTCGGAGACGAGGCCGATGCCGAAGGGCAGCCCGACCCCGAACCCCAGCTGATCGGTCGGGGGGTGGGTGTTCAGCCGACCACCGACGCCGATGAAGACCGGGAAGTAGAGCTTGGGCGCCTCGGCGGTGCGCAAGCGGACGGCGTTCCAGAGGTAGTCGCCGTGGATCTCGACGTGGTCCGCCCGCGTGTCCCAGCCTGCCGCGAGGTGTACGCTGCTGTGGACGTCGGGCCGCCACATCATCGACAGTCCGGTCGGATCGCCGATGGCGATTCCCAGGCCGAAGCCCTTGGCGCCCTTGCTGGAGCCGATCGTCACATCACGATCAGCCTCGGCGGGGGAGGTGAGGGAGAGGGCCAGCAGGAGGAGAGGAGTGAGGCTCATGGGGGCTCCTGGTGTGGGGTGCCTCCATGGCAGCCCCAAGCCCGTCGACACTTGCTCGCTGCGGCAGCCGGGTGAAGGGCGAGGGCACCTCCAGCCAGTCCGGGCCGGTCGGCGCCGCCTCGGCCGAGGCGTCCAGGCCCACAGCGCGCAGCTCCGCGCTCTGTTCACAGCCTCGCACGGCCAGCCGGTAGCGCCGGGCCAGCAGGGCCAGGATGACGGCTCGCTGGGCTCCCGCGCCGCGGGGCTCCTCGCCGAGCAGCAGCTCCTCCCAGGGCGGCTGGCAGGAACGGAGGGCCGCGACGAAGCCGGACTCGGCGCCCAGGCCCTCGGGGCAGGCGGCGTCCAGCACCAGCAGGGCCCCCGGGGCCAGGGGAGGGTCGGGCGAGAGGGCCAGGTAGCTCGCCGCGCGGCTGGCCTGGTAGAAGGAGGAGGCCTTGGCCGGGGGCACCCGGAGCACGGCGCCGGCCCACTCTCCGGCTACGGGGACCCAGGGGTCGAGCTGTCGGGAGGCTTCTCTCAACAGCTCGCCCGGAGGCCCGCAGAGCCACTGTCCCGACGGCAGCCGGTTCAGGGCGAGGCCCAGGCCGAGCTGCTCGCCGAGCGCGTCGATCACTTCACGGAAGGGGTTGCCCTCGAGCGAGCCGATGCGCACCCCGGGGGCGATCACCCGGTCGCGGGCGTGCAGCGCGGCGATCGTGGCCCGGCCGCCGCAGCCGACGACCACACCTTTGTGGCCGCCGGAGAGCCCGGCGTACTGATGAAGCTCGGCGAGGCCGATGCTGAGCAGATGATCGGCCTCGGATACGGTTGTGGTGACGAAGCCCGGGACCCCACCGTGCTCGCCATAGAGCACGGCGTCGTCGGGATCGGACTGTTCGAGATCGTAGCCCTGCAAGGGGGCGAGCTCGGCCGCGCTCATCGGCCGGTGCAGGCCCAGGCCGACCACCACCCGCAGCCGCCCGGGGATCCGCCTGCGCAGCGCCTCCAGCGCCGGGCGAGGATCCAGCGGTCGGGTCAGATCGGGGATGCAGACCGCGACGGTTCCGCCGAGGGCTCCGAGGGCATCGGCGAAGGGCTCCAGGGCCCCGGCCGCATCTGCTGCCAGAGCGACTCCGCCAGCGCTGCTGCTGCCAGAGGGAGGTACTGCGCGAAGGCTGGCCATGCCGGCTCCTGCCAGGCTCGGGTGAGGGGATCGTAGGTGGTCAGGGCCGCGTAGGACAGCGGCGCCAGCAGCACCAGCACCGTCCAGGAGCGCACGCCGCAGAGCAGCGCGGGCACCCAGACCCAGACCAGGTACCAGGGGTGGACGGTCGGCGAGAGCAGCACAAAGGCCCCGCCCACCCAGAGCGCCACCCGGGCCGGATCGCGCAGCTTCCACCAGCTCCCCAGCACCACCAGGGCGCCGATGCCCACGGCGATCAGGCGGGCCTCGCGGGCCACGATGCCCAGCGGCGCCAGCAGCCCCGACAGCAGGGCGAAGCCGCCGGCGTTGAAGGACCAGTGCTGGCCGTAGGTCAGCAGGCCCCGGAGCATCGCCGGTCCCGCGGCGACGAAGGGCCAGGCGCTGGCCACCCCCAGGGCCAGCACCAGCAGCAGCAGCCAGGGCTGGCGGTGCCGCAGCGAGGGCAGCATCACGAAGGGCAGGAACTTCACCAGCCCGCCCAGCCCGGCCCAGCCCAGGCCCGAGCGCCCCTCGCTCCAGTGCGCCAGGGCCAGGGCCATGCCCAGCAGGGCCAGGAACTCCATATGGCCGCTCCCGGCGCTCTCCACCGCCGCCAGCGGCAGCACCGCGTAGAGCCAGGCGTTGGCCGTGCTGCGGCCTCTGGCGCGCAGGGCCATCGCCAGGGCCGCCGCCACCCCCGCGTCGCACAGCGCCATCGCCGCCTTGAAGAGCAGGGCCGTCGGCGAGAGCGCCGCCAGGACCGCGAAGAGCCAGAGGGCCAGCGGCGGGTAGATGCTGGTCACGCCCGGGTGGTTGACCAGCTCGCGCACCGGCAGCTCGGGCACGAGGCCCAGCTCGGCCGGGGCTTGCAGGTAGGGGTTGCCCCCGTGCAGCACCAGCCAGCCCTCCCAGATATAGCGGTAGAGGTCGTCGGACAGGCTCGGCGGCGAGGCCAGCAGCAGCGCGCGCACCGCCAGCGCCGCGACGAAGACCTGCCGGGGGCGCAGCCGGCGCACGTCCAGCCGCTCGGTCCCCGGGCGGTCGAGCCGGTGCCGACGCAGGTCCAGGGCGTGCGCCAGCAGCCCCAGCAGCCCCCAGGCCATCAGCAGGACGATGGCGCGGGTCGGCTCGGCGCGCAGATCTCCGAGCCAGACCAGGGCCAGGGAGAAGAGCAGGGCGACGAGCAGGGCGGGCATCGCGGGGGAGCGTAGCGCATGGGGCGAGGAGCGCCCGGTTGGGAGGGGGCGGGCCGTCCTGCGG
>DDSR01000008.1 GCA_002343455.1 Deltaproteobacteria bacterium UBA2385
AGGCGTCGGTGTGGCAGACGCCGGTGGCCTTCAGCTCGACCAGGACCTCGCCCTCCTTGGGGCCCTCCAGGTCCAGCTCGACGATCTCCAGGGGCTTTCCAGCTTCAAAAGCGACGGCGGCGCGGGTCTTCATCGGGGCTCCGAGGGCGTGAGGAGGTACTGGCGAAAGAGGTTCTGAGGGTCGGTGAACTGCTCGGCCTGAACGGCGAGGCCGGCCCGCCTGAAAAGCGCCCGCCAGCGCGGGACGTCCAGCTCGTAGACATCCCTATCGGCGAGGGGGGCGTTGGCGAGATCGACCTGCTCCAGGCACCAGTGCAGGCAGACGGCCTCCCAGCGGGCCCGCAGATCGGCGTCGGCGTCGGGGCGCCGGGCGGCGTCCTGCAGCAGGCTGGGGGCGCAGCGCCGCACATAGGAGTCGATCAGGCGCTCCTCCAGCAGGGGCTCGCCGGGGGCCAGCTCGATGTCGCAGTGGATGTCGGCCTCGTTGACCAGGCCGAAGCCGCCCGGCCTCAGGCAGCCGGCCAAGGTCTGGAGCGCTTCGAGCTTGCCGGGGCCGCTCAGGCCGTGGGCCTGCCGCTGCGCCCGGTCCGCGCCGGCGATGTGGTGCAGGACGAGGCTGGCGACGAAGGCGTCGGCGGGGGGGAGGGAGCCGGGGTCCACCTCCTCCAGGCGGGCCTGGCGGAACCTGAGGCTGACCCCCTCGGGCAGCGAGGCGCGGACGAGCTCGCCGACCTCGGCGACCGGGTCGATCAGCAGCAGCTCGCCTTGGGCGTCGGGGGGGAGCGCGTCGGGGGGGAGCGCGTCGCGCCAGAGGGCGCCGTCGCCTCCGCCGATCTCGATCACCCGGAAGCCGGGGCGGGCCAACAGGGGGCGGAGCAGCTCGGCGTTGCTGCGGTGCAGGCCGCGCATCAGGCTGCTGGCTGTCCAGGCGGCGAAGAGGCTGGTCGGCCCGAAGCGGGAGTTCCAGGCCTCGGGTGTCGCGGTGGGGGGTAGAGCGCATCGAAGCGCGCGCAGGGCGGCGCTTTGCTCGGAGCGAGGCAGGGTCAGGATCGCGGGGAGGGAGGTGGCCAGCATGGTTTGTGGGCCTAGCGCGTTGGCGGCCGGTGGGGCAGGGGAGCCGGACGCGCTACGCTGGCCGACCGCGAGGAGAGGAGAGCCGGTGGCTGGAGAGGATGACAAGGTCTGGGTGATGGGGCTCGACGACGGCTTCCCCAAGGAGAGCGAGGTCGGGATCCCCAAGACCGCTCGCCCGGAGCCGCCCCCGCCCGAGCCCCGGCAGCGCCCGATGGGCTGGGGCCTGCTGGCCTCCATCGTCGTGGGGAGCCTGGTCGGCGTGCTGATCTGGACCGCCTTCCTGCAGCCCGAGGTGGGGCCCGAGCCGACCCGCTACGTGGTCGTCAAGGGCGACACCCTCTGGCATATCGCGCGCTTCCACGGGGTCCGGGTCGACCAGATCCTGGAGTGGAACGGCATGGAGGACGACGGCATCGAGGTCGGGCAGGTGTTGATCATCCACCAGCCCGAGACCGGCGCCGAGGTGGAGGTCCAGGCCAAGGGCGGGCGCAAGGGAAAGGTGAAGGGGGGGACGATGAAGGGCAACCCGGTCGGCCTCCCCACCGAGGGCGCCCTCAGCCTGCCGCCGCTGTTGACCTGCCTGGACGGGCCCAGCCTGGACGACGAGGACGGCGTCGGGATGGCGGCCTCGCAGGGCCTCTCCCACCTCCAGGTCAGCAAGGCGATGAACCAGTTCCTGCCGAAGCTGGAGCGCTGTGTGCCCGCGGAGGGCGGGACGGGCACCGTGACCTTCGAGATCACCGTCGGCTGCACCGGGCGGGTGGCCGAGGCGCGTACGGTGGGAAACAGCGGACTGCCGAGCGAGCTGGTGAGCTGCGTGCAGCAGACCCTGCGCTACGCGGCCTTCCCGGCGCACGACATGCCGGACGGGTTCACGTTCTCGTATCCGATGAGCTTTGAGTTCGAGGCGCGGTGAGGGTGCCTTCATGGCATGTAGACCGGCACCTCGGCTCCGACGTGGTCAACAGAAGAAATGGACTGCAGCATGGCGGCCAGAGCCTCCCAGTCCGCGACCGTAGCAACGGGGTCCCAGCTCAGTTCTACCTGCCAGGTGTTGGTATCGGGCGACAAGCCGACGCGCCTCCACCCTTCCAGCGGCCGCATGCCCTTCGCCGCTGCGTCGAGCACGGCCGCGCCTTGTGTGTCGGTCGTGCTGCCAGAGAAAGAGACGAGGACCCGATCGAAGTAGAAGTTGCCCGGGCCACTACGAACGAGAGAGTCCCCATCGGGTGCTTTGTAGTCGAAGCCGGCAGGTGGTCCCGGCGTTCCATCGCCGATGGTCAGGGAAAGTGAGTTGCTATGGTGCCGTTCTCGTATGATCCAGACAGACCCGTCGACTGCGCGCCAGGGCACCGTGACAGTGAGCGATGTGTCGGCGATCTGGGTGACCTCCGCATCGACCCCGCCCAACCAGACGGAGATCAGATCCTTGTCCGCGCCGAAGTCGGTGCCCATGATGGTCAGGCTCTCACCGGGGTCCGGGTTCGACGAGGACAGCCCCGTGAGGGTCGGAGCAGGTACCAATCGGGTCCTGAGATGGTACCCGCCCGAACCGGACCAGGTCTTCACAACGATGAAGTACGGCCGTCCCTCGGCGACCGAGCCGACGAGCTGTAAGGCCCCCTTCCCGTCTTCGGTTCCGGCCGTCTGGATGAAGCCGTAACTGCTGCGCAAATCCAGTGAGAACCTGTCTGTGGTGGCACCATGCTCGAACAGCCAGGCTGTGAGCCTGCCATCGGCGGGCGCTGTGAAGGTGTAGACGTCAACCGGGTCTCGGTGTTGATGTAGAGAGCCCCGGGCGTAGCCCGTGGGGTTGACCGACTCGGCAATGGACGCGCTGTTGTTGGGCTCGTACTCCGGGTCGAACGCGGAGTTGAGCGCATGCACAATGGCCCCCAAGCCCATGATCAGGAAGCCCGCGGCAGCTCGGGCTGGCCATTCGGGGAAGGGCATGGCGACCTCGTGCTACGGCGGCGGAAGGGTACGGGCGTTGGGCATGTCGTGAGGAAGGTGGCTTGGCGGTCGACGGGAGTCAAGTCCGTCCGCCCCCTCTCGGCCAAGGCGGGGTCGATTTTCCAGCCGAATGAAGACATGAGCGCATGGGGCGGACAGTTTCGCCCTCTGAGAATCACAGAGGGGCGAAATGTCCGCCTCAGGCCTTGATAGTGGGACAATCCGCGCCTTTCAGCGCGAATTGTCGCGAACATGGGCACAGTTGGCCCTCTACAGGCGCCTTGGGGCCGTTGGGGCGGACAATTTCGCCCTCTCAGAATCACAGGTGGCCGAAATTTCCGCAATGGCTGGCTGGCCGCGCGCGCCATCGAGTGGGACGTCGCCCTCGTCTCGGCGTCGCAGACTCCCGGAAAGACGCGGGGAAGGGACTATACTGCCTTCGGAGGTGCACATGAAGATCCAACCGATGCTCCAGGTCGACGATGTCGAGGCCTCGAGCCGCTGGTACCAGGCCACGCTCGGTCTGGTGAGTGGCCATGGCGGGCCCGAGTACGAGATGCTCTTCGGCGGCGATCCCCACGTGACGCCCCTGCTCCTGCAGCTTCACCGCTGGGATGCCCACGAGCACGGCTTCCTCGGCACACGCGACCAGCCCCGGGGCAATGGCTGCTCGCTCTGGTTCGAGGTGGCCGACCGCGCCGAGCTGGACGCGGTCTGGGTCCGCATGCAGGCGGCGGGTGCGGCTGTGCTGGAGGCGCCGCACTGGAGCCCGCTGGCCCACCACTGGGAGCTCTGCGTCCGTGACCCCGACGGCTATGTCGTGGTCGTGGCCTCGCCCTTCGAGCATGGGGGATAGAGCTCGCCCATGATCGCCTGCTGCGCCCTGCTGATCGCGCTCGCCCTGGTCCCCGCCCAGGCGGCGGAGATCCTGGCCACCATCGGTCACGACGGAGAGCCGGTGCCGGCCTCGACCGCGACCCCAATCAGCCTCGACCTGCAAGAGGCCGACATTCGCAGCGTGCTGAGGCTCTTCGGCAGGCACGCCCACCTCAACTTCGTCCTGGACGACAGCGTGCAGGGGACCGTGACCGTCAAGCTGGTCGAAGTCCCATGGGACCTCGCGCTGGCGGCGATCCTGGCCTCCAAGGGGCTCGCAGCGATGCCGATGGCGCCCCAGGGGCAGCCGGCGGCGGTCTGGGTGGTGGAGCCGCTGGGGGAGTAGGACAACGGATGTCCGGGGTCGAGATCCGGACATCCGATGTCCGAGCGGATTTCCGACCACGGTTTAGGCTGCTGGTGTCCCGCCCGAGTCGGAGCCTCGATGTCCCCCCCTTCCCCCGTCCTCTCGTCACCTGTCCTCTCGTCTCCTGCCGAGCGCGCCTTGCTCGACCGGATCGACGTGCTCCTGCCCGCCGGGCCTCCCGTCGGCGGCCAGCGACTCTCCCCGGTCCGGGTGGTGGTGCCCTCCCGCAGCCTGCGGCTGCACCTGCTGCGGCGGATCCTGGCTCATCGCGGCCGCGGCATCGCCGGGCTGGTGGTCCAGACGCTCAGCGCGCTCTGCGCGGAGCTGTTGCAGGGCGCGGGTCAGCCCTCCCGGGCCGCCGACGCGCTGCTGGAGATCATCGTGCGCCGGCGGGTGGTGGGCCAGCCGGCCCTGGATCCGGTGCTGGGCGGGCTGGACGACGGCGGCGGCGCGGTGGTGCGGCCGGTGCGCGATCTGCTGGCGGCGGGCTTTCAGGCCGAGACGGACGCGGTGGCTGCGGCGCAGCTCCTGGCCGAGGTGCCGGACGGCAGCGCCTCGACGGCGCAGCTCCTGCGGGCCATCGCGGTGGTCGATGTGGCGGCCCGGGCGCGGCAGGAGCTGTCGGGCCTGGGGCTCGAGCTGCACAGCGACGCGATGCGGCGGGCGGCGGCGCTGGTGCGGCAGCAGCCTGCTCGGCTGGGTCCCGGGACCGTGCTGCTACACGGCTTCTTTGATGCCTCCGGCGCAGAGACCGAGCTGTTGACGGCCTTGATCGAGACCCGGGCGGCGCAGACGATCGCGGGGTCCACGCCGACCGAGCTCGTCCAGGTCCAGCTCGCCTGTGCCCCCAGCCCGCAGGCCGAAGCGCGGCAGGCGGCGCGGCTGTCGCAGAGCTGGCTGGCCCAGGGAGTCGAGCCCGAAGACATCGGCATTGTCGTCTCGGACGCCTCCGCCTGGGCGGGGCGGCTGCGGCCCGAGCTGCGGGCGCTCTCGATCCCCTGGTCGGGGGTCGGCGCGCACGCGCCCGCTGGCCCGGCAATCCGGCGGATCCGGGCGCTGGGGACGGTCCTCTCCCGGCTGGGCGACTGCCCGCTGGACACCTTCATCGACGCCCTGGTGCTGCTGCGCGGGGCTGGTCGGGTGCGGCCCGAGGATCTGCGCCTGGGGCTGCGCGCGCTGGGGCTGGTGCGCCTGCGGCAGCTCGCCGAGCTGGACGTGGAACGCGCGCTTGGCGGCCGCTCGACCCTGCCGCTGCCGGCGCGCTTGGGACTGCTCTCCGACGACGATGAACCGGCGCAGGACGCCGCCCTGCCTCGGCGGCGACTGCCAGGGGCGGCCCTGCAAGCGGCCCAGCAGGCGGCCGCGGGGCTGATCGCCGCCTTCGCCTCGACCGAGGCGCTCCCCATCTCGAGCTGGCTGGCTGCGCTGGCCGCGCAGGCCCAGCAGCGGCTGGGCTGGGGGGATCCCGACGCCGCCTGGCGGGCCCTGGGCAGCGCCTCCAGCTCGCTGCTGGAGCGGGTCCCGGGCACAGTGCCCCTGCTGCGGTCCGAGCTGCACCTGCTGCTGATGCCGGTGCTCGAGGGCGCCGCCCTGGGTCCGATCGGCGGCGAGGGCGGCGGCGTCCAGATCCTCAACCTGGTGGAGGCCCGCGGCCGAGGCTTCTCCCGGGTGGTGGTGCTGGGCCTGAACCGGGGCGAGCTGCCACGGGCGACGGATCAGGACCCGCTGCTGCCGGATGTGCTGCGGCGGCGCCTGCGGGCGGTGCTGCCGGATCTCCCCTTGCTCGAAGACCGCCGCCAGGTCGAGCAGGACCACTTCCAGTCCCTGCTCGGCTGTGCCCCTCAGGTCCACCTGGTGTGGGCCGGCGCCGACGACAACGGGCGAACGATGCCTCAGTCGCCGCTGATCGAGCACCTGCGCATCCAGCGGCCCGAGCTCACGGTGCAGATCCTGCCGGTGCCGGGGGGCAGGCAGGACCCCCCAGGCGTCCAGGCGCCCCGCCCGCCTCGTGAGCACCTCCGCCATCGGGCCCTCTTTCACGGCTCCGACCGCGCCGGCCTCGCCCAGGTCCTCGCCCTTGGTTTGGGGGATCGGCGGCTGTCCGAGGGGCTGACGCGGGTGGCGAACGCCCGGGTGGCGGTGCTGGACGAGCTGGATGCCGGGGGGCCGGGCGCCTCGCTGGGCCCGTGCTCCGGGTTGGTTGGGCCGATGCTCGCGGGAGGCGATCCGCGTCGGGCACCGCTGTACGTGACGACGGTCGAGGGTGTGGCGAGCTGCGCCTGGCAGGCCTTCCTGGGCCGGGTGCTGCGGCTGGAGCCGGCCCCCGACCCGCAAGGGGCGCTGGTTGGCATCGACGCCCGCTGGGTGGGGACCGTCGTCCACGACGTGCTGGAGCGGATCACCCAGGCCAGCCTGGGCCAGGAGGGCAAGGTCGAGCTCCGGGTCGACGAGCTCAGCCAGAAGGCCGGCGCGGCGCTCGTCTGGCCCGCCCGGGACGAGCTCGAGCGGCTCTGTCGGGAGGCCGCCCAGCGCCTCGCCCTGGAAGAGGGCCTCGCCATCCCTGGGATGTGGCGGATCCTGGTGATCCGCAGCATGCCGATGCTCCAGGTGGCCCGCGCGCAGGACCTGGCCAACCCGGTCCAGGCGGTGCTCGGCGCCGAGCTCTCTGGACAGGCGACGGTGCAGACCGCGCAGGGCCCGCGGATCGTCCACTTCCGGGCGGACCGGGCCGACCGGCTGCCTGATGGGCGGCTGCGGCTGCTGGACTTCAAGACGGGCCGCCCCGTCTCGGACAAGCGCAAGGCCGAGGGCCGCGAGGCGGACCTCCTGCGAGAGACCCTGGCGGGCCGGCGCCTGCAGGCGGCGCTGTACGCGCGCGCGCTGCCCGAGGGGGCGGTCGGCAGCTACCTCGCCTTGCGGCCCGATGTGCTGGACGAGGACGACGAGGCCCGGCTGGCCTCGGTCCCGGGGCTCTCGATCGAGGCCGACGAGTACGGGGCGGCCTTGGACGCGGCCGCCGCGACCGCGATCGAGGCCTGGGAGTCCGGAGCGCTGAGCCCGCGCCTGGTGGACGCCTCGGGAGAGTCGCCCGCGGCCTGCGGCTGGTGCGAGCTGCGCCAGGCCTGCTCGCAAGGCGACTCCAGCGCCCGCCGCCGACAGACGATCTGGGCCAATGAGGCTGCCGAGGTGGACCCGCCCCTGGCCCAGGCGCACCGACTCTGGTGGCTGGGCCAGAAGCAACCGACCGTTGAAGGGGGAGGGGAGTGATGAACCTCGAAACACAGAGCGCCGTGGCGCAGGCCCGGCAGCGTGATCTCGCAGCCCGGCTGCTCGCCCAGGTGGAGTTCCGCCGCCCCCTGGTGATCGAGGCTGGAGCGGGCTCGGGAAAGACCGCGACCCTGGTGGCCCGGGTGCTGGCCTGGACGCTCGGCCCGGGCTGGGAGGAGGCCGCCGCGCGCTCCCCGCGGCCCGATCCGGACGAGGAGATCGCGCGCCGGGTGATGCGGGGGGTGCTGGCGATCACCTTCACCGAGGCCGCCTCCAGCGAGATGGCCGAGCGGGTGGGGCAGGGGATGCGCGCCGTCGCCGCCGGGGTGTTGCCGACCGCCGTGCTAGAGTCGAGCCTGCCGCCGCTGGAGTCGCAGGCGAGCCCGCGGGCCCGGGCCCTGGTCGCCGCGCTGGACCTGCTCGAGGTCCGGACGATTCACGCCTGCTGCGCCCAGATCCTGCGCCAGGCCTCGCTCGACGCCGGGATCCACCCCTCCTTCCGGGTGGACGCCGACGGCGAGGAGCGGGCCCAGGTCGTGCGCGAGCTGGTCGAGCAGCGCTTCGTCGAGGGCCTGGGCGAGCCGCCGGACGCGGAGCTGCTGGCCCTGGCCAGCCAGGGGGTCGGCCCCGCCGAGCTGGTGGAGGCGGTGCTGGCCCTGCTGGACGCGGCGGTCGATCCGAAGGAGCTGGAAGAGGACCCCTTCTCCCCCGATCGGGTCGCGCCCCTGTTGAACGGGCTGCGCGTCGCGGTGCAGCGTGCGAGCCATGCCCTGCGGCCGCTGGCGGGGATGAAGCGGAGCACCAACCTGAAGAAGCTCGCCGAGGCGCTGGACGAGGTGGAGAGCGAGCTCAGCGCCGAGGTGGGCGTCGACGGGCTCGTACAGCTCTGCGAGGCCATCGCCACTGACCATGGCTCGGCCCTGACCAGCCTGCGCCAGGGCAAGCTGGGCAAGGCCGAGGCGGAGGCGCTGGGGGATGGCAAGGACCTCCGCGCGCTGGGTCAGCCCCTGGTCCGCCTGCTGGGCTTCCTCTCTGAGCTCGACGTGATCGGGGCTCGCCGGGCGGTCGAGCAGCTCCGGCCCCTGCTGGTGGCGGTCAAGCAGCGCCTGCGGGCGGCGGGGCTGCTCGGCTTCCAGGATCTGCTCAGCCTCAGCGCCCGCCTCCTGGACGAGCAGCCCGAGGTCGCCCAGCGCCTGCGCCGTAGCTATCGTCAGATCCTGGTCGACGAGTTCCAGGACACCGATCCTCTCCAGTGCAAGATCGTGGAGCGCCTCGCCCTGGACGGACCCGAAGAGGAGCGGCCGGGACTGTTCATCGTCGGGGATCCAAAACAGTCGATCTACGGGTGGCGCAGCGCCGATCTGCAGGCCTACGAGGACTTCGTACAGAAGCTGATGGCGATGGGGGGGCAGCGAGGCTCCTTGGTGGTCAACTTCCGCTCGGTGCCGGCGATCCTGCACGCGGTGGACCGGGCCGTCGCGCCGGTGATGCGCGAGGAGGCGGGCCGGCAGCCCCGCTTCGAGGCCCTGGTGCCTTGCGACAAGCTGGAGCACGAGCCCGGGTACCGCTCCCCCGCGGGGAGGGCCCCGGTGGAGATCTGGCCCTGCTGGGCCTGGGAGGGCGAAGGTCCCGCCCGCGACACGGCCGAAAAGCAGCGCCGGCCTCAGGCTCGTCGGGTCGAGGCCCTGGCCCTGGCTCAGGACATCGCCGCCCTGCACGCCGAGGGGGTGCCCTGGAAGGAGATCGCCGTCCTCTTCCGCTCGGCCGGCGAGCTGCCGACCCTGGTCTCGGCCCTGCGGGACGCCGGGGTGCCCTACGCCGTGGAGCGTGACCGCAGCTACTTCCTGCGGCGGGAGATCCTGGACGCCTCGGCCCTGGTGGCCCTGATCGCCTCGCCCCATGACGCGATCGCCCTGGTCGCCTGGCTGCGATCGGCGGTGGTCGGCTTGCCCGATGCGGCGCTGCTGCCGCTCTGGCGGCAGGGCTTCCCCGCCGCGATGGCCGAGCTGCACGGCCTCTCCGACCCGGCGATCGAGGTGCTCGACCGCTGCATCGATCGGGCGCTGCAGGATGTACAGTCGATGGACCCCGCACCTCCGGGCATCGAGCGTCTCACGGACTGGCCGGGGGTGCTGCGGGACGCCGTGCGACGGCTGGCCCTGCTCCGGAAGTCCTTCGCCAGCCAGCCGGCCGACCGCTTCGTCGACGACATCCGCCGCCTGAGCCTGCTCGAAGAGGTCGAGGCCTCACGCTACCTGGGCGCCTGGCGGCTGGCCAACCTGGACCGCTTCTTCCGCGGGCTGCGGGACGGGCTGGCCGAGGGCAAGGAGATCCACGCCCTGCTGCGCGGCCTGCGCGAGGGCATCGCCGGCCAGCGCCAGGACGAGGAGGGCCGCCCCCTGGAGGCCGCCCAGGACGCGGTCCACCTGATGACCATCCACAAGTCCAAGGGCCTGGGGATCGAGCACATCTACCTGATCGGCCTGGATCGCCAGCCCGCCGCGAACCGGAAGCCTCCGACGACCGTTCAGGACGCCCTGGCCTGGTCTCTGTTCGGCTGCGCCTCGCCGGGTCTGTACTTCAGCCAGGAGCGCGCGCGTCGGGTCGAGAAGGCCGAGCTGGTCCGCCTCCTGTACGTGGCGATGACCCGGGCCAAGCAGCGCCTCGTCCTGACGGGGCTGTGGCCCGGCCTGCGAGAGCCGGTGGATCCCGACGAGGGCAGCAGCCTGCTGGACCTGCTGGGCTCCTGGGATCAGCTCCCGGTCGAGCTGCTCACCGTTGCGCGCGGGCTCGGACCCCAGGTCGACCGCCTCGAGCTGGAGGGGGCCAGCCTCTACCTCCCCGGTCGCTGGCAGGATCCGGTCCTGACCGCAAGCAAGGGGCAAGCCGACGATCCTGCCGACTGCGCCTCGCCCGCCCAGGTCCAGGCGCAGGCGGCCGCCCTGGCCGTGGCGCACACCCAGGCCCAGGCTCGGATGCGCCGACCCTGGACCGCGGCCCCCTCCCGGGACCTGGGGCCGGAGCCCCACGCGGTCGAGCTGGGCGAGCGCCACCCCGACGCCGATCTCGCCGCCGCGCTGGGGACGGTCGTCCACCGGGCCCTGGAGCTGCTCGACTTCGAGGGCGGCTCGCTGGAGACCGCCTGGGAGCAGGCCAGCGCCCTGGCCTGGCAGCAGGAGCGGGCCTCGGTCGAGCCCGCGCTGGCCGAGCGCATCGAGGCCCGGGTCCTGCCCCTCCTGCGGCACATCGGCGGTGGCAGGCTGTTGGAGCGGCTCTGGCAGCAGCGCGCGCAGGTGCTGGCGCGAGAGCTGCCCTTCCTCCTGCCCGCTCCGGGGCTCGGCCCGGTCGGGGCGGTGGTGGGCTCGATCGACCTCGTGCTCTGGGATCCGGCCGCCGCCAGCTGGGTGGTGGTGGACTTCAAGACGGACGAGGTGGACGAAGCCAACATCGCCGCCCGCGCGGAGCACCACGCGGCGCAGCTCGGGGCCTACCAGCGGGCCCTGGCCGAGGCCTGGAAGCTGCCCCTGCTGCCGCGGGCCGAGGTCTGGTTCCTGCGACCTGACCGGGCGGTGGCGCTGGGTTGAGGCTCAGCGACCGGAGGCGGGGATCCGCGCCCAGAACTCCTCTTCGGCGCTTCCCAGCAACAGCCGCAGCTCTTCGGGCGCCACCGGGGGGTTGGCGGTGGGCTGCTGGCTGCCCAGCACGGCCTGCGAGCGACCGCAGAGCGGGCTGGCCTGCTCGGCCCGGCTGAGCACGAGGCCCGGGAGCTCGGCCTCCAGGACGCTGGCCAGGATCGCCTGGGCGAGCTCCAGCGGCAGGTCGCGGCCCAGCACCAGCTNNACCCGATCGGAGGGGGCCGAGACCTCGAAGCGGTCGACCACCAGCTGGTCGTTGTCGTTCAGGCGCCTCCGCAGCTCCTTGCGCAGCCTCCCCCGGTCGAGCGCCTGGTTGAGGCTCAGCAGGTAGGGGCGGCCCTGGTTGAAGCGGCACTCCGGCTGGATCTGGACGGTCTCGACGCGCAGCGGCCCGGCCCAGGCCAGGGAGGCACAGAGCAGCAGGATCATCGGGACTTCATGGAGAGCACGAAGGTCCGCTGGGGGTCGGAGGCGGCGGCGCGCGGGCCCAGCAGGGAGCGGCTGGAGCGCAAGGCGGTCTCGGCGGGCAGCCCGAGGGCGACGAGGCAGGCGCTGGCGATGACCCCGGCCCGCTCCTGGGCGTCCCGGCTGATGACGGCGACCCGGCGCCCGGCGCGGGCGACGGCCAGGATGAAGCGCACGGTCTCGTCCAGGGCCTGGGAGCTGGGGCGCTCGCCGGGGGCGATCGGGCAGGGGGCGAGGACGAGGCGGCGGGCCTGGGCCTCGACCTCCAGCTCGGCGATGCCCAGGCCGGAGAGCTCGGCCGGGTCGAGCAGGAGCACGAGGTGGTCGCCCTCGTGGAGGGCGACGAGGCGGTCGAGGTCGCTGCCGAGGATGGCGCGGCGCTGGCCTGAGGGGCCTCGGCCGGGGGCGCGGCAGAAGCCGATGCGTCCGCGGGGGGCCTTGGGGCCGAGCTCGCTGAGCGCCAGCCAGGCGACCCGCAGGGGCTCCCCCGGCGAAGACGAGGGGCTCTCCACCAGGTCATCCCAGGTGGGCTGCGCCTCGACCTCCTCCGCGT
>DDSR01000438.1 GCA_002343455.1 Deltaproteobacteria bacterium UBA2385
GGTCACGCCGACATCTCGACGACGGAGATCTACACGCACATCGCCAACGAGCGGCTGCGCGCGGTGCACGAGGCGCATCATCCTAGAGGCGGCTCCGCCACAGGATCTCGGGGCGGCTCCCGGACATGACTTACCATAATATTCCTTATCAGAAGTTATGGTCCGGGCTCCCCCTGGCCCTCCTCACGGCCCTGACTCTCCTCACAGCCTGCGGCCCGGCGGATCGCGCCTGGCGCTTCGTCGAGCCCGCCTGGTCGCCGTCCACCACCGAGCTGCTGCTGGGGCCGGTGCCGATCGATCTCAGCGCCTCGGCCTCCTTCTCCGTCACCCAGCCCGGCGAGACCCCTCGCGAGCTTTGGCTCGAGCTCGAGGACGAGCGCAGCGCCTTCTCCCTGGTGGGACCCTCCTCGGTCGAGGTGCCGGTCGGCCAGGCCGTCTCGGTCTCGGTCGAGCTGGCGCCCGCTGGGCCGGGTCCGCTGGGCGCCCGGCTCTGGCTGGTCGACGCCCAGGGCCTCTGGCCCTCGGTCGAGGTGGCGCTGACCGGGCTGGTCGACCCCGATGGCGACGAGGATGGCCACGCCCACACCCTGGCCGGCGGCCAGGACTGCGACGACCAGGACAGCAGCCGACACCCCGACGCGGAGGAGATCTGGTACGACGGGGTCGACNNGGGGTCGACCAGGACTGCGACGGGCGCGACGAGGACCAGGACGGGGACGGTGTTCCCCTCCCCTCGGACTGCGACGATCAAGACCCCGAGCGCTTCCCCGGTGCCGTCGAGGTCTGGTACGACGGGGTCGACCAGGACTGCGACGGATTGGACGACGACCAGGACGGCGACGGCTGGCTGCTGGCCCAGGACTGCGACGACACCGACCCCGCGATCCACCCGAACCAGGACGACCTCGCTGATGGCGTCGACCAGGACTGCGACGGGGTCATGGACGAGGACTCGGCCGCCGAGGGGGCCCTGGCCTTCTCCGAGCTCTTCCCGGTAATTCGTTCAAAAACAACGGATTACGATGACTTCTTGGAGCTGTACCTGAGCGTTCCGCTGGGTCTCTCGGGCTGGACCCTGCAGGTCGGCGACGATGTCTCGGTCTTGGAGGAGCGGCGAGAGGCTCCCGGGAGCTGGGCCCTGCTCTGCTCGGCGGGGCTGGCGGCGCGGGTGCCCGAGTGCGGCGTCGTGGTCGAGCCCTGGCCGCCGCTCTCCCGCTTGGAGGACAGCCTGGTCCTGGAGGTCGAGGGGCGGCCCATCGCCTCGATCGCCTGGGACGCCAGCTGGGGCTTGTCCAGCCACGGCCTGCAGGCCGATCTCCTGTCGCTGCTGGCCGGTGGAGAGGTCCAGGAGCTCGCCGCCTGGTGCGAGGCCGAGCCCAGCCCCGGGCGCGAGAACCTGGCGTGTTCGCCTTAGAACCAGTCGGGGATCTTGACCACGACCGGGCCCTGCAGGCGCGCCTGGCAGGCGAGGCGGTCCCCCTGGCGTGCCCGCTGCTCGCCCAGGACCATCTGCTCGTTACCCCGCGGCTCGCTGAGGCGGTCCGCCCCCTCAGCGATGCCGACGCGGCAGGTCCCGCAGGTGCAGTTGCCACCGCAGTAGTGGGTCAAGGGCACGTCCAGGAGGCGCGCGGCCTGCAGGATGGTGGTGTCATAGGGGACCGTCCCCTCCCCTCGCCCCTCGAAGATCACCCGCACCGGCGCTCGCGGTGTCGCTGCCGGGCTCTTCAGCCGTCGCCCGAACCGGCGGGCCAGGTCTCGCAGCTTGCCGCCGGGGCCTCGTCCTTCCACCGCCACCTCCGGCCCGCTTGTATCCGAGATCTTCGAGAGCGGGCCTCGCGCAGGGCTCGCGTTAGCTCCGCTGGATGGACTTCGGAGAGCCCGCCGAGACCGACGAGGAGCTGGTGGCCCGCCTTCGTGCCGGTGAGCCGGGGATCTTCCCGGTCCTCGTCCACCGGCACAGCGCTAGGGTCTTCGGGCTGGCCATGGGGATGCTGCACAACGCCCAGGATGCCCAGGACGTCGTGCAAGAGACCTTCCTCAGCGTGCATCGCCGCCTGGACGGCTTTCGGGGCGAGTCCAGCTTCCGCACCTGGCTGATGCGCATCGCCACCAACAGCGCCCTGATGAAGCTTCGACGCCGGCGACGCAAGCCCGAGCTGCCGCTGGTGATCGAGGAGGCCGAGCCCCAGGGCCGCGAGCTCAGCCACGAGGCGGTAGACCTTCGCCCCCTGGCGGACAAGGTGCACCACGATCGCCAGCTCGCCGCCCATGTTCGGGCCGCGGTCGAGGCCCTGCCGGATCGGTTCCGCGAGGAGCTGGTGCTGGCCGACTACCAGGGCCTCTCCATGGCCGAGATCGGCGATCTGCTGGACCTGACCGTGCCCAATGTGAAGACCCGCCTTCACCGCGCCCGCCTCGCGGTTCGCGATCGGCTGCGGAGCCGTCTGGGCGAGGATGGGCTGTAACCGCGGGGGCGATCCGGCATCATCTCGCCCATGACGGACTGCGCCAGCCTGAACGAGTTCCTGGTGGACCTGGCCAGCGCCGACGACGAGTCGGTGCCGCCGGGTCTCGAGCAGCACCTCGCCCTCTGCGAGGCCTGTGCTCGCCAGGTGGACGATGTCCGGGCCGTTCGGCTGATGGTCCACGACGCCCTGGACCTGGAGCTGACCGAGGCGGACCAGGCCGAGCTCGACGCGATGGTGCTCGCGGCGATCGCCCGGCAGGGCTGATCGACCCGCCGGGCATTGCGCACCGGCCCGGGCGATGTCACGCTGAGGGCATCCTGGCGGATCCTTGCCTCCTCGTCGCCCACGAACCCGCTCCTCCCTGGCCCGGCCGATCACCTACGGTGGGCTGGCGCTGCTGCTGCACGCGCTGATCCTGCTGCTGATCGGGCTGCGCTGGGACGACCTCTACGGGCTGGAGCTGCGCCCGCAGGCCAGCCGGCCGGTCAGCCTGATCATCGAGATGCCGCCTCCCGTCGAGCCCGAGGCGCCCGAGGAGCCCAAGCAGCCCGACGAGGGGCAGATCGTCGAGGTCCCGCCCCCCGACGAGGAGCTGCGCCCGGAAGAGGCCGAGTACCTCGCCCAGTACGACAGCACCGTGCCGGAGGAGATGCGGACCGAGCAGTTCCGCATCAACCCGGAGATCGTGGCCGATGTACACAGCCGCGAAGACAAGATGGAATTCGAGGACCTGATGGATCTGGACATCAAGGATCCCAGCACCGGGGCCCAGGTCGGCAACGACCGCTTCGAGCCCGACCGCGACGGGGCCCTGGCCAGCCTCCCCTCCCCCTTCACCCTGACCAACAAGGAGGGCCTGCAGCAGCCGGTGCCCTCGGCCCACCGCAGCCAGTCCCTCTCGGGCTCCCCGCAGAACGACCTGCTCAACGAGCGGCTGGGCGAGCGGCTGGCCCTGAACACCCTGGAGATCAAGTACGCCGACTACCTGCTGCGCATCCGGCGGCTGGTCAACTTCTACTGGAAGCAGAACCTGGACAACCTGCCCCGCTCGGTGCCCCTGGTGAAGCCCTCCTACCGGACCGTGGTGGACGTGGTCCTGGACGGCAACGGGGCGCTGGAGTCGATCACGGTCACCGACGACAGCGGCAGCGTGGTGCTGGACAACGCGGTGGTCGACGCCTTCCGCATCGCGGGGCCCTTCCCGAACCCGCCCGAGGCCCTGATCGCCGCCGATGGCCGGGTCTACCTGCCGGACTTCGCCTGGACGGTGGAGATCGGCCAGGCCCGCGCCCCCTACATGGGCGTCGATCCCCGCCAGGGGGTGCGCTACCCCGGCATCCTGAAGTCGCCCCGCTGAGGTCGCTCGCTCAGGAGCCCTCGTCCTCCAGCGGCCACTTCAGGTGCATCTCCAAGGGGGAGTCGTCCAGCTCGCCCTCCTCCTCGTCCTCGGCCTCGCCCTGCTCTCCCACGGGGGCGCTGTCGACGCCACCGGCCCACCAGACCGCGTGGGCGTTGTCCGGGTCGAGCTGCGCCGCCCGCTGGAAGCAGCCGCGCGCCTGCGTGACCAGCTCCAGCCAGCGCTCGGGGTTGCCGAAGACGATCTCGTCGCGGTCGGCCTGCAGCCGCAGCGCCTCGCCCTGGGTGTCCAGCGCCAGGCTGAGCATGACCTCGTCGGAGATCTCCTCGGTCCAGCGTCCGCCGGACTCCAGGATGCGGACGGCCTCCTCGGCCTGCTCGGCGGCCTCCTCGAGCTGATCGGTGGCGATCAGCAGGCGCGCCAGCTCCAGCCGCGGCTCGGCCAGGCGTGGTTCGACCCGCAGCACGGCCCGCAGCTCTTCGGCCGCGCCGTCGACATCGCCTCGCCTCGCCAGCTCCAGCGCCCCCAGAAAACGCGAGGTCACCTGGGCGAGGTGCTCCTCGGGCTGCTCGTCGATTCCGCCTTCGAGCTTGTCGTCAACGCTCATCGGGAGCTCCATCGGGGTTGAGAGTGGTCAGGGAGATCGGCTGAAAGTCCACCGTCGCCACCGTGCGGTCGCCCTGGCGCTCCAGGCGCACGGTCGCCCCCAGGCTGTGGCTGAGGTGGGCGGTGAGGGCCAGGCCGAGGCCCGTGCCCTTGCCCGGGGGCTTGGTGGTGAAGAAGGGCTCGAAGACCCGCTCCAGCACCTGGGCCGGAGGCGGCGGCCCGTCGTCGACCACCTGCAGCTGCGCTCCCCTCACCTTCACGCGGACCTCGGTCCGGGCGGCGTCGATGGCGTTCTGGATCAGGTTGGCGGCGATCTGCTGGACCGAGGTCACCTCGCCCTGGACGCTGATCTGGGCCTCGGCCAGCTCCAAGCCCAGCTCCAGCCCCCGGCTCTGCGCCCGGCTGGAGAGCATCTGGGTCGCCGCCGTCACCGGCGGAGCCAGCAGCACCGCCTCGATCACCGGATCGGCGCGGCGACCGACGATGCCGTAGCGGTCGAGCAGGACCTCGATGTGGGTGAGCTGGGCCATGATGACCTGCACATGGTCGGCGATGCGGGCCAGGCTGGGGGTCGGTCCGCCCAGCTCCTGTCCGAGGAGCTGAAGCAGGCCCTTGCTGGCGAAGAGGGGCTGACGCAGCTCGTGGACGAGCTCGGCGCTCTGCAGGCCCAGCTCGGCCAGCCGACCCGTCTCCAGGAGGTGGGGGTCAGAGGCCATCAGCCCGACGTCGAGGCGATCGGACTGCTTCAACGGCGTCTGCGTCGACGGCGCCGACGCCCTCCGGCGCGGTCCCCCGGCGGCTCCTCACCCGGAGCGTTCTTCTGCTCGTCGCCCAGCCAGTCCCCCCAGCGCAGCTGCACCGAGGCGGCCAGCGCCTTGTTCCGGCGGAGCTCGGGCTCGTTGCGGGAGATCAAGAAGGCCTCGGAGCGGGCCCGCAGCAGCAGCAGCCGATCCTCGGGAGGGTTGGCCCAGCTGAAGCGGGGGGCCTCGGTCGCGCGGTCCCCCAGCACCTCGGCGATGCCGCGGTCCTGCAGATCCAGCTCGGCGACCTGGAAGCCGTCGGTCTGATCGCAGGCCGTCTGCACCAGCTTGCGCCCCTCGTCGCTGGGTTGATCGCCCAGGACCAGCGCGCAGACGCCGTGCCGGAGGTGGCCCCGCAGCCGGTAGAGGCGGATCAGGCTGTGGCGATCGGCGTGCTCGATGACCATGACGGTCACGTTCTCCACCGGGGGGGCGTCCTCGATGTAGGTCGTGCTGACCAGGACATCGACCCGGCGGTGAGAGAAGTCGTCGAAGACACGCAGGCGCTCTTCGCGAGGCATGGCCGAGCTGTAGACCGCGATCCGCACCCCAGCGAGCAGCTCCTGGCTGATCGCCTCGACGAAGCGCCGGGCGTCCTCGGGTCCCAGCAGGTCGTTGCCCTTGCCCACGGGGAAGACGACCATCCCCTGGAAGCCCTTGCCGACCTGCTCGCGGAGGTGCTCGTAGGCTCCGGCCCGCTCGCTGCCCGAGTAGACCTTGGTCACCGCCCGTCCCGTCCGACGGGGCGGGACGATCGAGAGGTCGAACTCCCCGAAGACCGTCAGGGCGAGGCTGGCCGGGATCGGGGCCGAGGTGACCACCAGCAGGTCCGGCCTCGGGTTGAGGTGGGCGAGGCTGGCGGGGGCGAGCGTGCCGTAGCGGTCGCGCTCCTCGCAGACCACCAGGCCCAGGCGCTTCCACTCGACCTTCTCGGCGACCAGCGCGGAGGTCCCATAGACGATCAGGGCCTCGCCCCGCCGGATGGCGTCCGAGCCGGCGTGGTTGAGGCCTTCACCGGCCAGCAGGCAGTTCAGGCCCAGCGAGCGCAGCAGCGGCTCGGCGAAGAGGAAGCGGCGCTCGGCGCTGTGGGCGTCGGGGCAGATCATCGCCACCTGGGCGCGGCCCTGGGCGACCATGATCGCGGTCGCCAGCGCCACCAGCCCCTTGCCAGCGCCGACCTCGCCCTGGAGCAGCCGGTTCATCGGCCGCGGCTGCATCAGGTCCCGGCGGATGTCCGAGAGCGCCAGCTCCTGCCCGTCGTCCAGGCTGATGCTGTGCTGGAGCTCCAGCTGGCCCAGCAGGCCGTGGAGGATCTTGTGGGCGATGCCCTTGACCGGCCGCCCCCCCTGCGCCCGCAGGGCGATGCCCAGCTGCAGCAGGAAGAGCTCTTCGAAGGCGAGGCGGCTCCAGCCCCGACGGGTCGTGTTGGCCGGGAAGTGCGCGTCGCGCAGCGCCTCGTCCAGGGTCAGCAGGCGCTGGGACTCGAGCACGCTTCCGGGCATGGGGTCGCGGGTCCGCCCCAGGATGGCGGCCAGGCAGCGCGCCATCGCGTCGCGCAGGTCGCGGTCGTCGATGCCCTCCAGGCCGTAGCTGGAGAGCCAGCCGCTGCCTCGCCCGTCGATGCCGACCGGCTCCGCCTCGACCATTCGCGCCTGGACCATCGGCCGATCCTCGGACTCCGTCGGATCGAGGTCCGCGTCCATGTCGACCATCCCCACCAGGGCGATCTCGGACCCCGGCGTCCAGGAGTCGAAGCCCCGCGGCTTCTGCGAGACCCAGCGGGCCACCACCCGCAGGTGCTCACGCAGCTCGAGCTGGATCTCGAAGCGGCGGGATCCCGGGTTCAGCCGCGTACAGCTCGTCCGGACCAGCCCGCGGACCATCGCCTCGGCGCTGGCCTCGGCCTCGACGGAGCCCAGGACGGGCCGCCGCTCGTGGGTCGAGGGGGGGAGGTAGAGGAGGTCGGCCACGGACTCGATCCCGTACTCCCCGAGGCGGGCGATCAGGTCGGCCGACAGGCCCGGGACGGTGTCGAGGCCGGCCTCGCCGCGCTCGGGGTGCAGGAAGGGCAGCAGCGCAGGTGGGTCCTCGGCCAGCGGCGGCCGGGACGAGGCGCTCGACTTGCTGCGGCTGGGCAGGCGGGCCTGGGCGAAGAGCTCTTCCAAGGTCGGCTCGGTCCGAGCNNTCCGAGCCGCGGGGGGCGCGTCGACCGAGGCGGGCTCGCCGGTGGGGCTGGGCTCGCCGGTGGGGCTGGGCTGAGCGGTGGGGCCCGGCTGGGCGGTGGGGCTGGGCTGGGCGCCGAGGCCCGGCTCGTCGAGACCAGGGGCGTCTTCGGGCGTCGCCGAGGGCGCTTCCGGCTCGGTCGGGGCGGCGGGTCGCGGGGCGGCCTCGAGCGGCTCGTGACGCGGGCGGATCAGCCGGGCCCGGGGGGCGGCGGCCATCAGGGTGGCGCCGACCTGGGCCAGGGGGATCAGCCGATCGACCTGCGCGGCCAGCGCG
>DDSR01000090.1 GCA_002343455.1 Deltaproteobacteria bacterium UBA2385
CGCCCAGGCCGCGCACATCGGCGCCCTCGCCGAGCGCCTCGACGCCCACCGCAAGGCCGTCCACGCCGCAGACCCCAAGGCCTGCCTCACCGCCCAGTACAACGCCCTCCAGCGCCACCGCGAGGCCCTCGCCGGAGGGCCGCCGCTGACCCCCGCCGAGCGCGCCTTCCACGACCGGGCCCTGACCGGCCTGCTCGCCGAGCTGCACGACGAGCTGGACCAGGCCGTAGCCCTGGCCTACGGCTGGCCCGCCGACCTCAGCGACGACGAGCTGCTGCTGCGGCTGGTCGCCCTCAACCGCGAGCGGGCCCGCGAAGAAGACCAGGGCCAGGTCCGCTGGCTGCGCCCCGAGATCCAGGCCGGCGCCGCCCGGCCGACGCAGGTCTCCCTGACCTCCGAGCTCGACGATCCCGGCGCCGACGAGGCCACCCGCACCGAGCGCCCGATCTGGCCCAAGGCCCTGCCCGAACAGGTCCGCGCCATCCGCGCCCTGCTGGCCGACCGCACCGCCGCCTTCAGCGTCGACGACCTCGCCCGCACCTTCAAGGCCGCCCGCCGCCCGGCCGTCCAGGCTGTCCTGGACAGCCTCGCCGAGCTTGGCTTGCTCGTCCGGGTCGAGGGCGCCCCGCCCTCGTACCTGCGGGCGTTGACCCCCGAGCGCGGCTGAGCGTTGGCTTCACCGGTGGTAGCATCGGGTATGGGAGGAGTTGGTCATGTCCGAAACCCTGAGTTGGTCGGTGCCCTTGCTCGCCGAGCAGATCCACGAAGAGGAGTGGGAGCTGCTGCGGTCGCTGCTGCAGCGGCTCGACGAGCACGCGAAGGCAGCGGCCCCCCCAGCGTGGGCCGAGGTGAAGACGAAGAAGAGCTGGGCACAGATCGACCACCGCCCCACACGCCCCGTCTTCCTGCTGGACGGGGAGAGAGGCACGGGCAAGACCACCCTGCTGCAGACGCTGGTGTTCTGGTGTGAGGAGGAGTACTGGAAGAGCCTGCCCGAAGACGAGCAGAGTTCAGTTCAGACCAGCCTTGGTGATGCGTCGGGGGTGCTCAAGCGCCTGCACTTCCTGCCCACGATCGACTTTGATCCCCTGCCGCAGGGGATGCCCATTCCAGGCGCCATCGTGCAGCGCTTCGAGGTCGTCGTCGACGACCTGGACAAGCGGCGTACTAATGCTGCGGGGACCGATCTTCGGGAGACGTGGCGCAAGCTCCTGCGCGAGCTACTCCAGGCATTCCCGGCGGACGGCGTCGGCCCGCAGAAGATCGGCTACGACGACCTGGTGTCGATGGCCGTGGACCGCGGCGAGCAGGCCCGCTTCTGGCTGAGTCATGGCGAGCACTTTCGCGCCTTCATCGACGAGATCGTGACCGCGGCGGGCATCGCTGGCGACCACCTGCTGGTCATGCCTATCGACGACCTGGACATGCAGGTCCGTCGCACGCCCGAGACACTGTGGGCCCTGTCCATGCTCTACCACCCCAGGCTTGTGTACCTGGCCACGGGTCACACCCGCCAGCTCGTGGGGGTGATGGACCTTCACTACCGGGGGCTGCAGGCCGACCTGCTTCGCGGTGCTCCTGCAGAGGTCGAGGACCTCGCGGGCACGCTGGCAAAGGCGGTGGTCGACAAGCTGGTCGCGCCTGCGGCACGGTTTGAGGTGCGACGCGTTCGCTGGGACGAAGCCACGACGCGCCTCAAACTCTCGCCGTCCACCGACGGTGATCGGGCCCTGTCGCTCCTCGCCACCACGCTTTTGGACTATCCCAGCCATCGCAGCCTGACCTGGCGCGATGTCACGCAGCTTAAGGCGCTGACGGGGAACCCGCTCTTCGAGCACCTTGTGCACATACAGGCTCGCGAGCATGGATTCGACGTGCACCGGATCGAAGACGGCCGCCTCCGACTGAGGCCCGGATCGGCACGCAAGCTGTGGTTGGGTCTGCGTGCAACGGATGTCCGGGTGGCCCCCGGCGATGACGGTTCACACCTTGCGGTGGCAACCGACCTTGAGCTGGTAGACGCCCCCGACGATGGGCAGCCGGTAGGGCCTGGGCTGCGCTGGATCGTGGAGCTACAGGGGGCCAAGCTGGTCGCGGCGCGTAATGTCGAAGCACAGGCGGCGCACCGGACACCGCTGGCTTGGACGGAGAGAGACGGGAAGCCCATCTACTGGCCGCATTTGCTGCCCGAGGCCCTGGGGCAGCGCATCGCGGCAGCGAAAGAATGGGCGAAGCGTGCGGCCAGGTTGAACATGGCCAACCCGGAGGAGGTGACCTGGGCGTGGTTGAAGTGGGTAGCAGGCGAGGCCATGGAGCCGGGGGCGTTCCCTGATGATGGAGAGCCCGGCCTTTCCCTGTGGGCCCTACGGATCGAGGCGCTGCGTGCCGTGATGGTAAGCGAGGAGGATCACAAGACGGTCGACCCCGTTCAATCGAGGTGGTTCGCCCATCATCTGCCGGTCCTGGCTGCGCCCGAGCTTGCCTGGCCGATGTTGACGGCAGATGCGATTCTGCGCGAGGCCATCGATCTCTGGACGAAGGGAGAAGAGCCATTGTCGCCAACCTGGCTAACCTGGGCCCAGGTCGCTTGGGAGATCTGGGAGGAGGAGCGCCGATCGTTGGTGAACGTTCCTCAAGAGCCTGACTGGTTTCTGGCCTGGACGGTGTACCGAGAGTTCGCCAACAATGGGGGCACCGCTTGGGTGCGCTTTGTGTTTTCGACTGTGGCCCAGAACGACAGCCTGGCCTGGGATCAGGTTCGTTGGAAGGGCACTCGCTCTCGACGGCGTGTCAGGGGCGCTGGACACCCCGGTCAGCTCCTATGGTTCTGGATGGAAGGCCACGGAGACATCCATGCCAACGCCTGCACAATGGCCGTCAGTCGCTTGGTGTGGGAGCAGCGCCCTTTGCAGAGGGAAGTGCTTCTTCTGGTAGACTATGTGGCCAGAGCAAGTGACAGCATCGCCCTCCTACTCGTTCGTCTCTGGAGCTTGTGGTGCAACTGGTCATCTCGACGCTTGAAGGTGGATACCTCGAGCTGGTTGAAGACAGAGGATGGGCAGACGCTGGTCTATGGCGGACCCCGACTGCATCTGGAGGCGAAGCCCGACGCTGTTTCGGAGCCGTTGATCGCCGGCAAGATTGGTGTGCTTCGTCCAACCTTGTGGACTGCGACGGGAGGTGACGCCGAGATCGCAACGGTGGCCTATGTCCAGCAGGCTCTGGTCACCTGGCTGGGCGCGGCACAGACGGTCGCATGGGACCGCGCTGGGCCCGAGGAAACTGAGTACCAGGGATTCGAACGTATCACGCTTCAGCCCATGGCCGTGCTACGGCACGGCGACCATCGCCTCACCCTGCCGACGACCGGAGCATGGGGTGATCAGGAATTTGGACGGTGGTTGTGGGACCGCGCCGTTGACCGGGTTCAGGAGCTGTTGCGTAAGCAGGTTCCTCCGGCGTCCCTTGAGCGCTGGGTGTTCGCCACCTATCTGCACGTTGGACTGAAAATTGTGGTGGGAGATCGCGACGCACGCTCTGCGGCCAATCTACCGACGTACCCGGTGAACGAGGACGCACTGGACAAGCTTTGGAGTCTTGCGGACTACGCCAAGATGGAGGGCAGTCCACTCCTGAACGAAGTGCAGGAGTGGACAGAGTCGCTCTTGGACCACCTGCCCCTTGAGCTGCGCGACATCCTCACCAAACCCCGCGCCGTTCCATCGTGAACCCTCCGCTGGATCGCATCGCCGCTGAGGCCCTGGCCTGGCCGCTCGCCAGTCCCGACTCCTTCCGCGAGCCTCAGACGCAGGTGAAGCCCGGCCACCTCGCAGACGAGCTTCGAGGCCGCCTGGCGCGCAAGTTCCCCGGCACACCCGATCTTCAGGGCCTCGACCAGCTCACCCAACGTCCAGACTGCACCCTCAGCCAATACCTCTCCAAGCTCGGGGATGATTTCCTCCAGCCCGGCGGCCCGGTGATGCGCCTGCGGCCCGACCGCGCGTGTCCAGGCCGTGAAATCCTGCATTGGCGTTGGCTGTCCCTGCGCCTGCCTCCCTCGCTGCTCGTCGCCGCAGCCAGCCCACCGGGCAGCACGCCCCCAGAACGCGTGGTGGTCCTGGACCCCGCCCTGGCCCCGACCGGCAAGGTTGCCCACCTGCACCTCCACCGCAGCGGCAACCAGGGCTTTGAGGATGTCTGGGTGGGCATCGGGTTACGCGAACCCACGCGAAGATGGATGTTTGACCCGCCGGACGATCCATTTCGGGTATCGCGTTCGGACACACCGCTTCCAAACGCGCGTTTTCGCGCCGATCGCCGCAGCGAGTGGGGCTGCCTGTTGCGTCGGGCTCACCTCGCGCGCCTCTACCTGGGTCGGGCAGCGTGTGAGCGAAGTCGGGTTGAGGCCGTCGCCGGCAGGAGCTGGCATCTGCTGGTGCCGCTGCTTCGAGGATGCATCACACCCGATCCCTTCGACGAAGCAGCCGTCGATCGCCTGTTGCATGAGGCGGTCCTCGACGCCGAGACGGGGGGGGAGTGGTTCAACCCTACGGCCGAGCGGCGCTGGCTGCGATGCACGATGGACCACCTTGGTTCGGGCCTTGAAGACCAGAAGTTCGAAGCTCTCTGGTGCCAGGTCGTGAGGCTCAAGACCATCTGCTACCAATGGCTGGTCCAGTCTCCCCTTGAGTCTGGACTCGAGGCGTTCATCCAAGTGCTTCGCCGAGCCGATGCGCTGGATGACCTCGAAAGCGGGCAGCTCTCATGGAGATCGCCGCCGCTCGACGTGCGCGCGGTCGAGCTGCGAGGCACGCCGCCGAGTCCGCACAAGCTCGAACTGGTTCGCAAGGATGTGGAGGATGGCCCCGACCGGCCTCCTCACGCTTGCTTCATCGTGCACCTCCTCCGGTCGCCCCGGGGAGAAGTTGATCGGGACCGCCCCTACCTCGTCCAGCATCGAACGACCCGCGACCAAGCCGATCACTTCTGCCGCCTCCTCGAAGGGCCGGGCCACGTCCTCTCCTGGATCCGGGGACTGGACCTCGCCTCCGACGAGCTGCGGGGTCCCCTGTGGTTGCACGCGCACACGATCGCCAGGGTGCGCTCCTGGTCCCGCGAGCTGGCGGCCAGGGACCCCGCGGGCCGGATCTGGCCGCTGCGCCTGACGCTTCACGCCGGGGAGCAGTTCCACCATCTGCTCGGCGGACTGCGCGCTGTCCATGAGCCCTTCATCTGGGGCCTGATGGAGCGCGGGGATCGCCTGGGCCACGCCTCGGCGCTCGGTCTGGACCCAACGAAATGGTACAAGAAGCACCAAAAGGTCGAGGTGCCTCGCCTGGACCGCCTGTTGGACCTGATCTGGCTGCGGCTCGCCCTGGAGAAGCTCAATGTTCCCGCCACGGTGGACCAGATCAGACGGCTGGACGAGCAGATCGATGGCACAGCGAGGGACATTTTTTTTGCAGGCGCCCTGTGTTCCGATTGGCCGCAGTTCTTCGAGCAGCTCGGGACACGCTCGCTGGAGCCGCCGACCGGCAGCTCGCTCATTGATCAGCTCATGGAGTCCCCAGGGACCATCGCGCGGGCCCGGACAAAGTGCGCCGTGGGGGCGGTCCTCCCCGACGAGGCCGCCCTCGTCACAGAGGTCCAGGACGCGCTGCTGGACCACCTCTCGCGCTGGCAGACCGCCATCGAGGTCTGCCCCAGCTCCAACCTGCTCATCGCGCCCTTCGACGCTCCGCTGGACCAGCCCATGTTCCACCTCCGGCCGGTCGATCCCGACAAGCACGGGGTCCTCCCCGTGTGCATCAGCGCGGACGACCCCTTGCAGTTCGCGACGAACCTGGCCGACGAGTACGCCTACGCCTGGGCCGGCATCGTCCACGGCGCCGAGTCCGCCAAACCCGCCGCCTGGGCTCGGGCCTGGCTGGACGACGCGGCCGCAGCCTCCTGGCGACACCGCTTCACCCGTGACTGTTGAGCCCATGATTCTCGATGGATGAGCGGTCATCTCCAGGGAATCTTGGGTTGAGGCCAAGTTGCTCGCAGGATGAGTGGTCAACCCGCGAGTATCTTGGTCCTGGGCCAAGTTCCTCGCAGGATGATCTGCCATCCCACGAGAAACTTGGGCTCCGCCTCTGTGAGGCGTGACGTGGGCCCTGTCGGCGAAGGCTGCCGGCCCTCACTCTCACCTCCACACAAGCTTGACTCGGCGCTCACCAAGACCACCCCTCCCACCCCAATGCCGGCGCCCGGCTCTCGACGGAGAGACAGAAGTCTCATTCCTGATTCAGAGATGGCACTTCTGTCCTGCCTGGGAGCAGGATCTGGTCGCTTCGAGGCTCTCCACCTCCCAGATCCGGTCAAAATCTGGCCGATTCCGGCCCGAAAGGCGCTTGATAGGGGACAGAAGTCTCACTCCTGATTCAGAGATGGCACTTCTGTCCACCCCCCCTCACTC
>DDSR01000310.1 GCA_002343455.1 Deltaproteobacteria bacterium UBA2385
CACTACACGGGCTGGACCACCGACGGCCAGATGTTCGACAGCAGCGTCAAGCGCGGCAAGCCGGCCACCTTCCCGCTCAGCGGCGTCATCGCCGGCTGGACTGAGGGTCTGCAGCTGATGGTCGTCGGCGAGAAGGCCCGCTTCTGGATCCCCGTCGACCTCGCCTACAAGGGCATGCCCGGAAAGCCGGCCGGCATGCTGGTCTTCGACGTGGAGCTCCTCGACATCAGCGAGCCTCCCGCCCCGATCCCGGCCCCGGCCGACGTCGCCGCTCCCCCCAAGGACGCCAAGAAGACCGCCAGCGGGCTGGCCTACAAGGTCATCACGCCGGGAACGGGCAGCACCAAGCCGGGCCCGACCTCCACGGTCGAGGTGCACTACACGGGCTGGACCACCGACGGCAAGATGTTCGACAGCAGCGTCGCCCGCGGCGAGACGGCCTCCTTCCCGCTCAACCGGGTCATCGCCGGCTGGACCGAGGGCCTGCAGCTGATGGTCGAGGGCGAGACGACCCGCTTCTGGATCCCGGTCGACCTCGCCTACCAGAACAAGCCCGGCCGACCGGCGGGCATGCTGGTCTTCGACGTCGAGCTGAAGACCATCAAGTAGGGCCTTGTGGAGACCGGCGCCCGCGAGTGGCTGCTTCCGGCCTTTCGCGGCCTGGGCGGCGCTCTCTTCGGGGCCGAGGCCACGCTCATGCTGGGCGTGGGCGCCTCGCTGGGCTCGACCTGGCTGCTGGGTCAGGCCATCGACGGCACGCTACCGCTGGGGCCGGCCGCCCTGGCCTACCTCGCCGCCGTCGGCCTCAGCGCCGGCTGCACCTGGTTCGCCCGGGTCCGCATCGAAGAGGTGGCCCAGCAGGCCATGCTGCGGGTCAAGGAGCGCCTCTTCGCCCACGTGATGGACCACGACGTCGCGCTTCACGACGAGCAAGGCGCCGGCAGGCTCATCTCCCGAGTCACCGGCGACGTCGAGGCGATGCGCGCCCTGCTCTCCGAGGCGGTGCTGCAGGCCCCCGCCGACCTCGCTCTGGCGCTGGGCCTGCTGCTGATCCTGGGCTGGGTGGCGCCCTCGATGGCCCTGGTCGCCATCGCCTCCCTGCCCGCCTACATCCTGCTGCTGATCGTCTACCGCCGGGCTGCCCCTCAGCGGCTGGTCGCCGCCCGCGAGATCGCGGCCCGGGTCTCCGGCTTCTACGCCGAGCACGTCCGCGCCCTACCCCTGCTGCGCGCCTTCGGGCGGCTGCCCTGGCTGGAGGCCCGCAGCGCCGCCCTCTCAGCCGAGAAGGCCCGGATCGACGTCGCCGCGGGGATGACGGGCGTCCACCTCTTCAACGCCCTCTTCGCGGTGCGCTCGCTGACCCTGGCCGGTATGGTCTGGGTCGGCGCCAGCCAGGTCCACCAGGGCCTGCTGAGCATCGGCACCCTGCTGGTGGCCCTGGACTACGCCCGCAAGCTCTTCGAGCCCTTCATACGCCTGCAGTTCAACCTCGCCACCTTCGAGCGGGCCCGGGCGGGCGCCGTGCGGGTCAGCGAGCTCTTCGCCCGCCCGCGCAAGGTCCGGGCGCCCGCCGATCCCCAGCCCTGGCCCGGCTTCCAGGAGCTGGTCCTCCAGGACATCGAGTTCGCCTACGTGGAAGCGGTCCCGGTCCTGCGCCGGGTCTCGCTGCGCCTGGAGCCTGGGCGGAGGGTGGCGCTGGTCGGCCCGACCGGCGGCGGCAAGAGCACCATCGTCCAGCTCCTGCTGCGCTTCATCGACCCCGACCAGGGCCGGGTCCAGATCAACGGCCTGGATCTGCGCCGGCTCGACCCCGAGGTGCTGCGCCGTCACATCGGCCTCGTCTCCCAGGGGGTGCACCTGCTGCCCGGGACGGTCGCCGAGAACATCGGCGCCCGCTCGGACGGGGACGCCCTGCGCCTGCTCGCGGAGGTCGGCCTCGCTGGCGTGCTCGCGCCCGGCGACGCCATCGGAGAGGGCAACCGGGTCCTCTCCCGGGGCGAGGCCCAGCTCGTCTGCGTGGCCCGCGCGCTGGCCGGAGACCCCGAGCTGCTGGTGCTGGACGAGGCGACCGCCGCGATGGACCCCGACACCGAGGCCCGGGTCTCCGAGCTGACCCGCCGCCGCAGCGTGCTGGCGATCGCCCACCGCCTGCGCCTCGTCGCCGACTACGACGAGATTCACGTCGTCGCCGCCGGCCAGATCGTCGAGTCCGGGGACCACGCCTCGCTGCTGGCTCGGGGCGGCGTCTACGCGGGCCTCTGGCAGGCCCAGCTGGCGAGCGGCGCATGAGCGCCCAGAGAGCCAGCGCATGAGCGAGCGGGCCCTGCTGTGGAGGCACTTCCGGATCGGCTGGCGAGGACGCGGGCTGGCCCTGGCCTGGCTGCTGGTCGGAAGCGCCCTGGTGGCCGCCGGGCAGGGCCTCTTCACGGGGCTGTGGAAGGTCGTGCTGGACGGGGTCTCCCAGGGCCGGGGCGGGCAGGCCGGGGTGCTGCTGGTGGTCGTCGGCGTCGCCCAGGCCCTCCTCTACATGCTGGTCCAGGGCACCCGCACCGAGATGAACGCCCACATCCAGCGGGTCACCCGGGACCGGGTCTTCCAGGCCATGACCCGGGCCGGCCCCGGCGAGCTGGACCGCTTCCGGGGCGGCGACCTGGTGGCTCGGCTGACCGACGACCTGTCGGAGGACAAGCTCTCCTGGTTCCTCTGTTCGGGGATCTTTCGCGCCTACGAGGCGGTTCTGGTGGCGATCGCCTGCCTGGTCGGCATGATCTGGATCGATCCGCTGCTGACCCTGTGGTGCCTGAGCCCCTTGCCGGTGCTGGTCTTCTTCTACATGGGGATCGGGCCCCGGGTCAGCGGCCGCATGGCCACCGTCCAGCGGGCGATCTCGGTCCGCACGACCATCGCCCAGGACGCCTTCGAAGGCGTCCGGGTCCTGCAGGCTCGCGGCCTCACCGGCCTGGCCACCCGCGCCTTTCGCGACGCCTCGGCCGCCCAAGCAGAGGCCGAGGTCAGCAGCCTGCGCATCCAGACCTTGATGTTCCTGCTCTTCTCGCACGGCTGGCAGCTGGCCCTGGTCGCGCTGATCCTGGGAGGGGGCAGCCGCCTGGCCAGCGGCGAGGTCAGCGGCTCCGACCTGGTCGTGGTCGCCGGCTTCCTGCTGACCCTGGTCTTCCAGACCTTCGACTTCGCCGCCTTCGTGGTGCGAGGCAAGGTCGCCGCCACCTCGCTGGCCCGGCTGGAGGAGCTGCTCGAGCTGCCCGCCCACCAGCCGCCTCCCTCCCCCCTCACCGTGCGCCTCCCAGCGCGGCTCTCGACCCCCCACCTGGACTTCGAGCTCGGCGAGGGCCTGGAGCTCTGCCCCGGCGAGCTGGTGGCCCTGACTGGCCCGGTGGGCGCCGGCAAGTCCACCCTGATGCGGGTCCTGGCCGGGCAGGTCGGGGAGCTGCCGATGCCCCGCGCCGCCTGGGTGCCCCAGGACCCGATCGTGCTCTCGGTCACCATCGCCGAGAACATCGCCTTGGGCTCCGATCGACAGCTGGAGGAGGCCGTGCACGCTGCCCGCCTGGGGGCCGACCTCGCGCGATGGCCGGATGGCCTGCAGACAGCCGTCGGCGAGCGGGGCACCACGCTGTCCGGCGGGCAGCAGCAGCGCGTCCAGCTCGCCCGCGCCCTGGCCGACGACGCGCCGCTGGTCCTGCTCGACGACGCCACCTCGGCGCTCGACGCCGACACCGAGGGTCGCTTCTGGGACGGCCTGGACCGCGCCGGGCGGCTCTTCGTGGTCGTCACCCACCGCCCGGCGACCCTGGCCCGCGCCAGCCGGGTGCTCTACCTGCGCGACGGGCGCCTGGTCGCCAGCGGCAGCCACGCGGAGCTGCTCCGGCAGGTTCCGGAGTACCGGGCGGCCTACGGCTGACCCGGCCGTGAACGGCGGCCCCTGTGGTAGAACAACCGCCGCCCGCGGCCCAGCCGTCCACTCGAACGAGTCCACCCCATGGCCCTCCGCACCGCCCCGCTCAGCCGCGCGCAGGAGTCCATGGCCTTCCTCTGTCGGCTGGCCGAGGACCCCCGGGTCTACCACCTGCCGTCCGCGGTCCGCCTCCGGGGGAGGCTGGACGCCGAGGCCCTGCGGGTCGCCCTGAGCGCCATCGTTGACCGACACGAGATCCTGCGCACGATCTTCCCCGTGATCGACGGCCGGACGGTGCAGCAGGTCCTGCCGACCGCTCCCTTCGAGCTGCCTCGGCACGCGCTGCCTCCGACCGATGACCCGCTCGCCTCAGCCCTGCAGCGGGCCCGCCACTTGACGCAGGAGCGCTTCGAGCTGGACGAGGCCCCTCCGTGGCGGGTCGCCCTGCTGCGCCTGGACGAGACCGACCACATCCTGCTCTTCGTCCACCACCACCTCGTCTGGGATGGGTGGTCGATCGGCTTGATGATCGCCGAGCTCGCCCAAGGCTACGAGGCGGCCTTGTCGGGCCTGGCAGACCGGTCGGGCACGGCAGACCGGTCGGGCACGGCAGACCGGTCGGGCACGGCAGACCGGTCGGGCGAGGGCCTGAACCTCCCCGCCCTGCCCCTGCAGTACGCCGACTACGCCGTCTGGGAGCGCGGCCAGCTCCACCCCGATCGCCTCGAACAGCAGCTTCAGCCCTGGCGGGAGCTCATGCGCGAGCAACAGGAGCTGGTCCTCCCCGCGGATCTTCCCCGGCCCCCGCGCCCCAGGCACAGAGGCGACACCCTGCCGCTGCTCATCCCCGAGATCGGGCCGCTGCAGTCCCTCTGCCGGGCCGCCGGCTGCACCCTCTTCATGGGCCTGCTGGCCAGCTTCGGGCTGGTCCTGGCGCGATGGTCGGGCCAGGAAGCCTTCCCGCTGGGCACCCCCGTCGCCAACCGTACGCGCGCCGAGCACGGCCCGCTGATCGGCTTCTTCGCCAATGTCCTGGTCCTGCCCTTGGACCTGCGCGGCGCGGTCAGCTTCCGCGACCTGCTCGGCCGGGTCCGTCGCTCGGTCCTGGCGGCCTACGAGCACCAGGGCCTCCCCTTCGATGCCCTGGTGGACGGGCTGGGCGTCCCCCGGGACCCCAGCCGCAACCCGATCTTCCAGGTGATGCTGGCCCTGCACGCCGAGTCACTGGAGCGCCTGCGCCTGCCCGGCCTGGAGGTGGAGCCGGTCGCCTTGGGCAGCGAGCACACCCACTTCGACCTCGGCCTGCACCTCTGGCAGCGCGGCGAGCAGCTCTCGGGCTACCTCTCCTTCGACACCGACCTCTTCGAGGCGGCCACGGTGCAGCGGCTGCTCTCGCACCTGCACGCCCTGATCCAGGCGGCCTCCACCTCGCCCGACGCCCCTCTAGCGTCGCTAGAGATGCTCGACCCCGCCGAGCGGGCCTGGCTGGAAGAGCCGTTCAACGGAGAGGCCCCGGACCCGAAGCGCTGGCGAACGCTCAGCCCCCATGCGCTGTACGCCGAGCTCCTGGCGCCTTCGGAGGACCCTCGTGGCATGCTGGTCTGCGGCGGACCGCTGCCGATGGGGCTGGTCCGCCAGGCCCTAGCAACGCTAGACCGACCCCTCGCCTACGGCTACGCCCCGAGGGGTGAGCTCCTCGCCTGGCAGGTGCTGCAGCCGGAAGGGCGCCCCTGGGCCAGCCCGGGTCGGGCGGATCGACGCCGACTCCGCGTCCAGGATCACCGAGGTCGCCTCTGCCCGGTCGGGGTCTGGGGAGGGCTGGTCCTGGACGACGCCCCCCTGGCGGAGCGGGGGCGCTGGAGGGCGGACGGTCGCCTGGAGCTCGATCCGGGCGAGAGCCGCTCGCTGAGCTACGAGGGCGTACGCCTCGACCTGGATGCGCTTGGCGCCAGCCTCGCTCGAAGGGCCGGCCTGGCCGCTTGCTGGATCGGGCTGGAGGAGGTGGATGGCCGCGCCACCTTCGTGGTCCGCGCCGTCGCCGCTCGTCGCCTGGAGCGAGAGCGGGTCCGGATCGAGGCCGAGGCCCTGCTGCCCGGCCCGTTCCGGCTGGGCTTCTGCGCTCGGCTGCCGGTCGATGGCCAAGGAGGGCTGGACCCGCGGGCGCTCCGAGCGCTCCCCCTGCTCGACCCCGCCCTGCTGGAGGCCACCCGATCCCGGCTGGGCCTGGACCCGGGCCAGCTCCGCCTGGGGCCCGCGCGCCGGGAGGCGGCGCCGCTGCACCTCTGGGAGCTGGTGCCCGAGCTGCGGCTGACCGCCGAGGTGGAGCAGACCAGCAGCATCGAGCAGGGGCAGAGCGCGCCCAGCCTGGACTCCGACCGGCCGGAGGGCCCCCCGGCCTGGGCGATCGGCGCTCCCCTGGTCCTGCCGGAGGGCGCGCCCCGGACCCTCGCCCAGGCCCTGGAGGCCGCCGCCCGACGCAGCCAGGTGTCGGGCCAGGGCCTGACCACCATCGTCGACGGCCAGCCTCGCCACCGCAGCTACGCCGAGCTGCTCGCCGACGCCCGCGGGCTGTCCGGCGCGCTGCAGGCCCAGGGCCTGCGCAGCGGCGATCGGCTGGTCCTGCAGCTCCCCGTCCTGGCCGACCACTTCACCGCCTTCTGGGCCTGCGTGCTGGGCGGCATCACGCCTGTCACGGTCGCGCCGCCCCCCTCCTACGATCAGCCGGGGGCCTTGCTCGACAAGCTGATCAACGCCTGGCGCCTGCTGGGTCGGCCCGCGGTCCTGACCCAGGCCTCCCGGCGATCGCCGCTGCGCGAGGCGGTCTCCCGCGCCGGGACCGGGGGGATGAGGATCCTGGGCTTCGAAGAGCTGCAGCCCGAAGCGCCGGCGGTGACCCACGAAGGCGGTCCCGAGGACCTGGTCTTCTTCCAGCTCACCTCGGGGAGCACCGGCATCCCCAAGGTGGTGCCCGAGACCAACCGGGCGGTCCTGCACCACGCCTTCGCCGCGGCCGCCTTCAACCGCTATGGCCCCGAAGACATCAGCGTCAACTGGCTGCCCCTGGACCATGTCGTCCCCACCCTGACCAGCCACCTGCGCGACGTCGTGCTGGGAATCACCCAGGTCCACGCCGAGACGGCCTGGGTGCTGGCCGATCCGCTGCGCTGGCTGGACCTGCTGGAGGCCCACCGCGCCACCCTGAGCTGGTCGCCCAACTTCGGCTTCAAGCTGGTGGCCGAGGCCCTGGCCGCGCAGCCCGAGCGGCGCTGGGATCTCCGCGCCTTGCGCTTCATCATGAACGCCGGTGAGCAGGTGACCCTGCCGGTGGTCGAGGAGTTTCTTGGTCGAACTGCCCGTTTTGGACTGGGCGAGGGCGTGATGCAGCCGGCCTATGGGATGGCCGAGGTGGCGACCGCGGTCACCTTCCGCAGCGACTTTCGCCTGGCCAGCGCCGGCTTTCGGGTCCAGAAGGCCAGCCTCTCCGCCCAGCTGGTGGAGGCCGCGCCCGACCAGCCCGGCGGCGTCGCCTTCATCAACAACGGGCCCCCCATCCCCGGCGTCGAGCTGCGCATCGCCGATCATGCCGGCCGGGTGCTGCCCGAGCGGGTGATCGGCCGCATCCAGATGCGTGGGCCCGTGGTCAACCCCGGCTACCTGGACCACCCCGAGGCCAACGCCGAGGCCTTCGTCGGCGAGGGCTGGTTCGACTCGGGCGACCTGGGCTTCCTGCACCAGCGGGACCTGTTCATCACCGGGCGCCGCAAGGAGGTGATCATCGTCCGGGGGGCCAACTTCTACTGCTACGAGATCGAGGATGTCGTCGGCAGCGTGCCCGGCGTGGAGCCCACCTTCGCCGCGGCCTGCGCGGTCGACGACCGGGCCAGCGGCAGCGAGGGGCTGGCCCTCTTCTTCGTGCCTCGCCAGCCTGGGATCGACCCGGCCCTGCTCCAGCGGATCCGCGAGGCGGTCGGCCAGCGCCTGGGCCTGGGTCCAACCTTCCTCCTGCCCATCCCTCGCGAGGAGCTCCCCAAGACCACCAGCGGCAAGATCCAGCGCGCCGAACTCAAGCGCCGGCTGGCAGGGGGCGGCTTCGATCAGCAGCTGATGGCCGTGGACCGCGCCTGCGCTGGCCCCAGCACCCTGCCGGCCTGGTTCTACGAGCCCTGCTGGGTCCCCTGCCCGGTCCAGGCAGGCGAGGCGCAGGCCTGCACGGCCCTGGAGCTCGGGGCCGACGGCGCCTTGCCCGTCGAGCTGAGCGCGCTGCTGAAGGAGCCGGCAGCGGGTCCCCTGCTGCTGCGCGGCCCCTCGGGCTGGGGCGGGCTGATCGGCACCCTCCGACAGGAGCACCCCGAGCTGGAGGCGCGCCTGGTGGAGGGCATCGAGGGCATCGATCCCGACGAGGCCCTGCGGCAGGAGTCCGCCTGCGTCGACCGCGAGCCTCGGGTGCGCTGGCGGCATGGACGGCGAGAGGTCCGACGGCTGCGGGCGGTCGTACCGGGCGGGGGCCGGCTTCCCCTGGTGCGCGGCGGCCATTACCTGGTCACCGGCGGCCTGGGCGGCCTGGGCTTGCACATCGCGCGCCTGCTGCTGCGGCGCTTCGAGGCCCGGCTGGTGCTGCTGGTCCGCCGGCCGCTGGACGACGCGGACCCGGGGGCCGACAGCGGCCTGGCCCGCCGCAGCAGCGCCGAGGAGCGCAGGCTCGCCCTGGCCGAGCTGCAGCGCCTCCCGGGCAGCGTCGAGCTGCGCTTCGCCGACGTCGGCGACGAGCTCGGGCTGCGCGAGGCCCTGCGCGAGCTGCCCCCCTTCGATGGGGCCTTCCACCTCGCCGGGAGCTTCCCCATCCGCACCCTGGTCGAGGAGGCGCCCGAGTCCTGGCGGGCCACCCTCTCGCCCAAGCTGGCCGGCTTCGACAACCTGGACGCCCTGCTGCCCGCCGAGGCGCTGCTGGTCAGCGCCGGGAGCGTCTACGGCGAGCTGGGAACGGTCGGCGGCGGGGCCTACGCGGTGGCCAACAGCATGCTCGCCGCGCGGGCTGCGCAGCGCGCCGAGCGCGGCCGCCCGACCCGCCACATCGACTGGAGCCACTGGGAGGAGACCGGGCTCTCGCGGGGCTTCGCTTTCCGGGAGCAGGCCGGCGCCCTTGGCTTGTGCATGATGGAGCCAAGGCAGGCCCTCCACAGCCTGCTAGCGGCGCTAGCGGGACCCCACCCCGTCCTCGTGGTCGGGCTCGACACGCAGGCTCCCCACCTCGCCTGGCGGACCAAAGGCGCCGCCGAGCCCGCCGAGGTCCTGCAACTGGACGAGCGAGCTCCCCTCCCCTCCCACCCGCTGCTGGACCCGCTGGGGCGCCCCCTGGTGCTGGAGCGCCGCGCCGGCGTGGGCCGCGGCGCCGGGGGAGCCGGAGCCCTGCGCCTGGCGGGGACCCCCCTGGAGCGCAGCATCGCCGCCGCCTGGTGCCGGGTCCTGGGCCTGGACCGGGTCGACATCGACACCACCTTCTTCGCCCTGGGCGGGCAGTCCATCCAGCTGGTGCAGGTCCTAGCGCTGCTAGAGAGCACCCTGGATCGGAAGCTGTCGGTGGTCGATCTCTTCCGCTACCCGACCGTGCGGAGCCTGGCCGCCAGCCTGGGACAGGCCCGGCCACCCGCACAACAGCAGCGCCTGGACGAGGCCCAGGAGCGCGGCAAGCGCCTGCGTCAGGCCCCGCGCCCGCCCCCTACCTGGAGCCGCAGACGATGAGCCTGGTTGAACACGAAGGTGAGCCCGATCTGGAGCCCGATCTGGAGCCCGATCTGGAGCCCGAGGGGGAAGACAGGGGACCCGAGATCGCCATCATCGGCATGGCGGGCCGCTTCCCCATGGCCCGGGACGTCGAAGAGCTCTGGGGTCGACTGGTTCGCGGCGAAGAGTGCCTCTCTCGGTTCACGGAGGAGGAGCTGCTGGCCTCGGGACTCCCAGTCGAGCTGGTCCGCCACCCCGCCTATGTGCCGGTCCGCGGCGTGGTGCAGGACGCGGACCACTTCGACGCCGGGCTCTTCGGCCTGAGCGCCACCGAGGCCCGCCTGACCGACCCGCAGCACCGGCTCTTCCTGGAGGTCGCCCACGAGGCGCTGGAGGAGGCCGGGGTCGACCCCTCCCGCTTCCCGGGCGCCATCGGGGTGATGGGGGGGGCCGACGTCAACAGCTATGCCCTGGGCCAGCTGCTGGTCTGGACCCACGATCTGCAGAGCCTGCTGGGCAACGACAAGGACTACCTCGCCACCCGGGTCGCCTTCAAGCTCGACCTGCGCGGGCCGGCCCTCAGCGTGCAGACCGCCTGCTCGACCAGCCTCGTCGCCGTCGCCCTGGCCGTGCAGTCGCTGCTCTCCTACCAGTGCGACCTCGCCCTGGCCGGCGGGGTCGGGCTCGCCTTTCCCCAGCGGCAGGGGCACCTCTTCCAGGAGGGCGGGATCCTCTCTCCGGACGGGCACTGCCGCTCCTTCGACGCCGCCAGCCAGGGCACGGTCGGCGCGGACGGCTGCGGGATCGTCGTCCTCAAGCGGCTCGCCGAGGCGATCGCCGACGGAGACCCCATCCGGGCGGTCATCCGCGGCATCGCCCTGAACAACGACGGCGGGGCCAAGATCGGCTTCACCGCCCCCTCCGCCCAGGGCCAGGCCGAGGTCATCGCCATGGCCCAGGCGATGGCCGGGGTCGAGCCCGAGAGCATCGGCTACGTCGAGTGCCACGGCACGGCCACCCAGCTGGGCGACCCGATCGAGCTGGCCGCTTTGGACCAGGTCTTCCAGGCCGGCCAGGCCGATCGAGGCACGGCGCGGCGGGCCTTCTGCGCCATCGGCAGCCTGAAGAGCAACCTCGGCCATATGAACTCGGCCGCCGGGGTCGGAGGCCTGATCAAGGCGGCCCTCTGCCTGGAGCGGGCGACGCTGCCGCAGAGCCTGCACCTGCGCCGCCCCAATCCCCGCATCGACTGGGAGGGCTCCTGCTTCTTCGTGAACGAGCAGACCCGCCCCTGGCCGGCGGGCGCCCTCCCCCGCCGGGCCGGGGTCAGCAGCTTCGGCGTCGGCGGCACCAACGCGCACGCGGTGCTGGAGGAGGCCCCGCCACGCCCCGAGGGCGCGCCCGCGGCCTCCCAGGAGCTGCTGCTGCTCAGCGCGATGGACGCCACGGCGCTGGCCGAGCAGGAGGATCGGCTGGTCCGTTGGCTGGAGAGCAACCCTCAGGCCAACCTGGGAGAGGTCGCCTGGACGCTGCAGACCGGACGGCGGCGCTTCTCCCTGGGCAAGGCCGTCGCCGTCGGCAGCGCCTCCGAGCTGCGCCCGGCCCTCGCTGCCGCATCGGCCCGCGCGGTGCGCCGTCCCGGCAGCGCCCGGGTCGCCTTCCTCTTCCCCGGCCAGGGCGCCCAGCACCCCCGGATGCTGCTCGACCTCATCGAGGAGCCCGACTTCGCCGCCGCCTTCGAGCCCCTCCGGGCGGGCCTGCGCGAGGCCTTCGGCCAGGACCCGGTCGAGACGATCGCCCAGGCCTCGGCAGAGGCCCTGGCCGAGACGCAGCTCACCCAGCCGCTGCTCTTCGCCTTGGAGCTGAGCCTCGCCCGCCTGTGGCTGGCCCGAGGGGTGCAGCCGGTGGCCTTGCTCGGCCACAGCGTCGGCGAGCTGGCCGCAGCCTGCCTGGCGGGGGTCTTCTCGCCCGCTGCCGGCCTGGAGCTGGTGCTCGCCCGCGGGCGGCTGGTGGCCGCCTCTCCCCGCGGCGCGATGCTGGCGGTCGCCCTGCCCGAGGGCGAGGTCCTGGCCCGCCTCTCGCAGGGGCAGGGGCTGCGCGAGGTCGAGCTGGCGGCGGTCAACGGGCCGGAGCAGAGCGTCGTCGCCGGGACCGACCCGGCCATCGAGGAGGCCGAGCGCGCGCTGCGCGCCCAGGGCGTCGGCTGCCAGCGCCTGCGCACCTCCCACGCCTTCCACAGCCGCCTGCTCGACGGGGCGCTGCCTGCCTATCGATCCGTCCTGGAGCGCACCCTCCTCAGCCCGCCGGAGATCCCGCTGCTCAGCGGCCTGACCGGCGACTGGCTCAAACCCGAGGAGGCTACCTCGCCCGAGTACTGGGTGCGCCAGCTTCGGCGGCCGGTGCGCTTCGGACCCGGCCTCGATCGGCTGCTCGACGAGGCCGAGCTGGTCCTGCTCGAGCTGGGCCCCGGCGCCAGCCTGGGCAACCTCGCGCGTCGGCACCCGGAGGCCCGCGGGCGGGTGGTGATCCAGGGTGCCCGGCCTGCCCGCGGCGTCGAGGGGCTAAGCGACCGCGCGGTCTTCCTGGAGGCCCTGGGTCAGCTGGCCCTGGCCGGCGTCGAGCCCGACTGGGCGGCGCTGCACGGCACGCCCCGGCAGCGACTGCGCCTGCCGACCTACCCCTTCCAGCGCCAGCGCTACTGGCAGGGCTTCGAGGGCCTGGCCGCAGGCCCGAACGCTGTCCAGCATGCTGCACAGTCCGGGGCCCTCGCCGCCCCAAGCCGAGCCGCGGGGCCGGAGCAGATGCTGTACACCGCGGGCTGGACCCGGCAGCGAGCCCTGGCCTCGACCGATCCGGGGACCCTGTGGGTGATCCACGACGGGGATCCCCTGGGCCGGCTGCTCGGCCAGGAGCACGGCCGGGAGATCCCCCTCGAGAGCCTGCCCACCGGGAGCCTGCCGAACGGGAGCCTGCCCGACGAGCTCGCCGCGCTCTGCGCCTACCCTGATGCCCACCTCGTCCTGGCCACGCTGCTGGAGCCCGGCGAACCGGAGCTGCTGCGGCAGCGCGGGCCCCGGCTCCTGCTCCGGCTGCTGGCCGCGGGCGCCCGCCGGGTGAGCATCCTGGCGAGGGGCGTCTGCGAGGTCGAGGACAGCCCGGTCCGGCCCGAGGCCGCCGCCCTGCGCGGCCTGGTCCAGGTCCTGGCGCAGGAGTCCAGCGAGGTCCGGGTCCGCCTGATCGACGTCGGGGCTGCGCCCGACCCGGCAGCCCTGCGGGGAGAGCTGGCCGCGGGGCCCGAGGAGCCGGTCTTCGCGGCCCTGTCTGGCCGGCAACGCTACCTGCCCTGCCCGGTGTCGCTGCGGGAGGCCGTCGCGGCCGGATCCCTGCCCGAGGGCGCCGTGGTGTTGATCACCGGGGGCCTGGGCGAGGTCGGGCTTCAGCTCGCCGCCCACCTGGCCGCTCGACCGGTGCGGCTGGTCCTGAGCAGCCGGGTCGGGCTCCTGGCGCGGTCGGAGTGGGAGGGCTGGCTGTCCAGCCATGCCGCGACCGACCCGAGCGCCCGGCGGATCCGCCTGATCCAGGAGCTGGAGGAGCGGGGCGCCGAGGTCCTGCCCGTGGCCGCCGACGTCGCCGACCTCCGGGCGATGACGGCCCTGATGGAGCGCATCCAGGAGCGCTGGGGCCGCCTGGATCTCGTCATCCACGCCGCCGGGCTGGCCGGGAGCGCCGCCTGGCGATCGCTGGCCGACACCGGCCCCGAGCAGCTCGACGCCCACCTGCGGCCCAAGCTCGACGGCGGTCGGCTGCTGGTGCAGCTCCTCCCGACGAGCTGCCGGCTGGTCCTGCTCTCGTCGATCTCCACCGTGCTCGGCGGGGTCGGCCTGGGGGCCTACTCCGCCGCCAACCACGCCCTCGAGGCGCTGGCGCTCGGCAGCGGCGGTCGGGCTCAGGCCCTGGCCTACGACGCCTGGGGCCCGGCGGCCCTCTCGGCGGCCGAGGGCGCGGCCCTGCTGGATCTCGCCCTGGGCCTGCCCCAGGTCCCCGTGCTCTTCACCTCGACCACGGCGCTGCCCGACCGCCTGCGCTGGGTGGACCACCATGGCCGGGTGGAAGCCTCCCGCGCCGCCCCCCCCCGCGGCGCTCAGGGTCCGGGCGCGGCCGGCAGCGACGCTCCGGTCCTTCGCCACCCCCGCCCCGAGCTCAGCCGGCCCTTCCTCGCCCCCCGGGACGCGCTCGAAGAGCAGCTCGCCGAGCTGTGGGCCGAGCTCTTCTCGCTCGACCGGGTCGGCGTCCAGGACAGCTTCTTCGAGCTTGGCGGAGACTCCCTGATGGCCATCCAGCTCGGCGCCCGCCTGCGCGAGCGGCTGAAGGTCGACGTGCCCATCAACGAGCTGTTCGAGCAACCCACCGTCGAGAGCCTCGCCCGCACGGTCGGCCAGCGCTTGCAGGACGACCCGCTGGCGCTGGTGGAGGGTCTCAGCGACGAGGAGGTCCAGGCGATGCTCGCCCGCCTGGAGGCCAGCAGCGCCCCCGACGACACGCGCCTGCTGCCAGAGCGCTACCGCTTCGAGCCAGGCGGCCCGGTCGACCGCGGCGAGGTCCAACGCTTCTACGACAGTGTCAGCAGCCAGCTCGACGCCAGCCCGTACCGCGATCACGCCCTCTTCCTGAACTATGGCTACCTGCCTGGCGAGGCGCCCTCCTTCAGCCCGGTCGACCTGCCGGCCCAGCTGCCCGGGCGCAACCCGATCCGGCTGGTCTGCGAGCTGGTGGGCGCGTACCCGCTGCGGGACACCGATCGGGTGCTGGACGTCGGCTGCGGCCGGGGCGGCACGATCGCCGTCTTGCGACGGTACTTCCGGGTCGGCGAGGTCACCGGCCTGGACCTCTCCCCGGTGGCGGTGGCCTTCTGCCAGCAGCGACACGGCGACGCGAACACGCGCTTTCTCCAGGGCGACGCCCACCGCCTGCCCTTCCCCGACGGCAGCTTCGACGTCGTCACCAACGTGGAGTCCTCGCACTGCTACGGCGAGCTGCCGCCCTTCTTCGCCGAGGTCGCCCGCGTCCTGCGGCCTGGGGGCGCGTTCCTCTACACCGATGTGCTGGCCAATGACCGGCTGGAGGAGGCCCTGGCCGCGCTGGAGGCCGAGGGGCTGCACATCGAGCACCAGCGGGACATCACCGCCAACGTGCTGCTCTCGTGCGATGAGACCGCCCGGATGAACGCCCGGGCCTTCCAGGCCGGAAACGACGAGACGATGCTGGAGCGCTTCCTGGCGGTGCCCGACTCGGCCCTGTACGAGGCGATGAAGTCCGGTCAGAAGCGCTACCTCATCCTCCGCGCGCGCCGGGAGTGAGCCCTGGTCGCGCCCCGGGCGAGGGCCCCGCGAGGACTCTGGCGAGGCGCAATGCGGTAGAGTGCCGCCATTCTTCGAGGTCCCCATGTCCAGCGAGAAGCCGCCTGCCGCCGTGAACGACCCCGGGGAGGACGAGCGCCTGGGCCGCCTCGACCCCGAGCGGCTCCGCCTGTTGGAGCAGCTCCGCGCCCAGCGACGAGCGCCGGCCAGCGCCCCCCCGCCCGCGGCCAGCGCTCCCCCGCCCGCGGCCAGCGC
>DDSR01000120.1 GCA_002343455.1 Deltaproteobacteria bacterium UBA2385
AGGGATAGGAAACATCAAGCCTCTGCTGGCGCCACCCCTGGGCGGGTCGGTCCCTCCCTGGCGCCCTGGATGCCCGCGACTTGGCGCTCTGGAGTGGGTATCGCCGCCGTAGCGGGGCCCCTGGATGCCCGTAGGAAGGTGCTCTCCTGTCGCCAGGCGCAGCTCCGCCCGCCCGTCGCTGTCCCTCGCTTCAGGCGTCGAGCGTCTTCGAACCATCGGCCGGGACCCAGACCTCCTTGTCCTTGAAGCGCGCCCGTCTCCAGCCCATGAGTCCTCCGGGCGGGGGGCTAATTGAAAACGGCGGGGGAGGCTGGGGCCTCGCCGGCCCCCTCCCCCCTCGGCGAGAGTCGACGCCTGCCGGAGTGGGGCTTGACGGGGAGGAGGGAGGGATTTACAAAGCATGCGTTCGCTTTCAAATGACTCGCTTCATGGAGCAACCGTGGCCCGCCAGTACGAAGATAGCGAGACCCGACGCCTGCAGGTGGCGCAGGCTGCGCTGCAGGTCATCGCGACGGAGGGAGCTGGCCGCTTCACCACCCGCGCGGTGGCCAACCGGGTCGGTATCGGCGAGGGGACCCTCTTCCGCCACTTCGGCAGCAAGGAGGAGATCGCCCTGGCCGCGATGACCCTGCTCGAGCAGGAGCTGGCCGCCAGCCTGGTCGAGACCGGCGACGCGATGGCCGACGTCGAGGCCTTCTTCCGGCATCGAGCCGCGATGGTCGGACAGCAGTCCTCGGTCGGGCGCCTGATCTTCTCTGACGAGCTGGTCCACCTGGCCGGGGAAGCCGGCCGCGCCCGCATCGACGGCTGGCGGCGGCGCAACGTCGCCTGGCTGATCCAGCGCCTCGTCGCACTGCAGGCCCAGGGTGAGCTGCGCGCCGATGTCGACGCCCAGATGCTCGCCACCATGGTGCAGGGGCTGCTGCTCACCTTCGCGATGCAGGCCTCCCTGGGTCGGGCGGGCAGTCCGGCCGAAGTCCAGGCGCGGATTGAGCTGTCCTGGTCCTCCCTCCTCCTCCTCCTCAAACCCTGAACCCTCCGTCCCTCGGCGGCGCGCTCCTCGCGCCTTCTTCTGGAGTCACGATGAAAGCGAATACTCGCTTGTCACTTCTCTCCCTCGCCCTCCTGCTCGGCGCCTGCCAGGGGGATGCCCCGCCGGAGCTCAGCCGGCCGCAGGCGGTGAGAGCCGTCGCCGTGCGGGTGGGGCCCATCGTCGAGGGGCGGACCAGCCTGGGAGAGCTGCTGCCGACGCGCACGGTGCGGGTGCTGGCCCAGGTGCCCGGCACGGTAGCCGGTCTGGAGAGGGAAGAGGGGCAGGCGGACGTCCAAGGCGCGCCGCTGGTGCGCATCGCTGCGCCAGATGTGAGCGCTCGCATTACTCGGGCTGCCGCGGAGCGTTCCCGGGTCGAGGCCGAGCGTGGCTTCGCCTGCTCGCAGCGGGACGTCGATCGCACGCTGGCCGCGGCCGGGGACCTGTCGGAGACCCGGCTGGACGCCAGCGAGAAGGGCTGCGCCGCCGCCGAACATGCCCTGCAGGCCGCCCAAGCCTTCGAGCGTGAGGCCGGAGTCGCGGGCACGCGGGCGCTGGAGCGGGCCCCCTTCGACGGCGAGGTGCTGGACCACCTGGTGGACCCGGGCCAGGCCGTGATGCCAGGCACGCCGCTGCTGGTCTGGGGCAGCACTGACCGGCGCCTGCGGCTTCGCCTTCCGCAGGCGGAGGTGGCCCAGCTCGCGGTCGGCACGCGGGCCGCAACCGAGCTGGGCGGGGGCCGCGTGGTGGAGCTGGGCGCACAGGCCACCGGGCCCGCCCGCCTGGTCGAGGTGTGGGTGGCCCTGGACGCGCCGCCAGTGGCCGCTCCGGCCGGGAGCACCTGGGAGGTGACCCTGGTACAACAGGAGCGGTCCGACGCGACGGCGGTGCCCGAGGGGGCCATCGGAATGGACGAGGGCGGCGCCTACGTGCTGCTGGTGGAGGCCGACCGGGTACGCCGCCGGGGGGTGGAGACCGGGCCGCGGGCCGAAGGCTGGGTCGCCGTGGAGCCGGCGCTGCCCGCAGGCGCCCTGGTGGTCGAAGGTGCGCTGGCCGCCCTGGACCTGGACCGCCCGGTCCTGGCGGTGACGCCATGAGCTTCACCGCGCTCATCTTGCGCAACCGCCACGCCGTCTGGGCCCTGGTAGTCGGCGTGGTGATCGTCGGCCTGGTCGCCTACCAGCGCATCCCCGTGCGCCTGTTCCCAGAGACGGCGCCGCCCATGGTCAACGTGGTCACCACCTGGCCCGGCGCAGCAGCGGCCGACGTGGACCAGGACCTGACCGAGGTGCTGGCCACCGAGCTGGCCTCCCTGGCGGGGGTGGCCAGCACGCGGGCCACCTCGCAGGACAACCTCTCGCGCATCACCGTCGAGTTCCAGTACGACACGGACGTGCGGATGGCGGCGGTAGACGTGCAGAACGCCGTGGCCCGCATCGGCGCCGACCTGCCGGAGGGCGCCGAGCCCCCGCGCGTGCTGACCTTCAGCACCGCCGACCGCCCGGTCTACACGGTCGGCGTGATTGCCGCCGACCTGCGCCAGGCCCGGGTGTGGGCCGAAGACGTGATCGCGCCGCGCCTGCAGGCCGTCGATGGCGTTGCGGCCGTCGATGTCTTCGGCGGGCATGTCCCGACGGTGCTCGTCGACGTCGACCCGGCGCGCGCCGAGGCCCATCGCCTTCCGCTGGCCCGGATCGCCGCAGCCGTCGAAGCTTCCAACATGTCCTCGCCCGCCGGACGCCTGCGAGGCCCCCAAGGGGAGACCATGCTCCGCGTGGACCAGCGTCGCGACCGCGTAGGGGCGCTGGAGGGCATCGTGCTCGCCACTACCGACGGCGGCCAGGTGCGACTGGGAGAGCTGGCCACCATCACGCGGGGAGCCACCCCCGACGACGCCTGGTTCGCCATCGACGGGAAACGGGCCATCGCCGTCCAGGTCTACCGGGCCGAGGACGCCAACACGGTGGCGGTCGTGCGGCAGGCCGCGCAGGTGGTGGCCGCGCTGGAGGCGGAGCTCCCCGGCGTGACCCTGCTGCCGGGCGAGGAGAGCGCCAGCTTCACCGAGCTGTCGGTGGACAACCTGCTGTCGAACGTGTGGCAGGCGCTGGCCCTGGCGGCCGCTATCCTCTTCCTGTTCTTGGGGCGGGCGCGGGCAGCAGCCGTCACCGCCTTCACCATGCCGCTGTCCTTCGGCCTGACCTTCGGGGCGATGTGGGGCCTGGGCATCGAGTTCAACATGGTGACGCTGTCGGCCGTGATCCTGGCCGTCGGCATGGTCGTGGACGCCTCGGTCGTAGTGCTGGAGAACATCGTCCGCCTGCACGACGAAGGGCGCAGCGACGAAGAGTCGGCCCGCCAGGGAACCGACGAGGTGCTGATGCCCGTGCTGGCGGGCACGGCGACGACCCTGGTCGTGTTGATCCCCCTGATGAGCTTGCCCGGCTTCGTAGGCAAGACCTTCGGCCCCCTGGCCGCCACCTTGCTGCTGGCCTTCGGCTCCTCGGTGATCGTCGCCCTGGTCCTGGTGCCGATCCTCAGCCTGCACATCCACGGAGGCGGGCGGTTCGAGGCCCTCGCCGCCGGGCTGACGCGGCCCTACCAGGTCCTGATGGACCGGGTGCAAGGGGGCTATGTCACCCTGCTCGGCCTGGGCCTGCGTCACCGCGCCCTGGCCCTGGGCCTGGCGCTGCTGAGCTTCGGCGCGGGCCTGGCGGGACTACGGGCCGCGGGCATGAACCTGCTGCCGCGAATGGACGGCGGCGCCTTCACGGTCGCCATCGAGACCCGGTCCGGGTCCTCCCTGGACCAGACGGTCGAGGTCGTACGCCAGGTGCAGGCAGTGCTGGACCAGCAGCCCGAGGTGACCCTGGTCCAGGCGCAGGTCGGCTTCGAGCCCGGCATGACCTTCGCGGGCGGCAGCGGTGTGATGGGCCCGACCCAGGCCCTGCTCAGCGTGACCCTCACGCCGAGGACCGAGCGGGAGCGGGATCTGTGGGCCATCCAGGACGTGGTGCGCGCGAGCGTCGATCGCGTCCCCGGCGTCGCCAACGTCGTGGTCAAGGCGGTGGGCAACACCGCGAAGCCCGACACCGCTGCCCCGGTCGTCGCGCGGCTGAGCGGGCCCGACCCGCTGGTGCTCGACCACCTGGGCGACCAGGTCCAGGCCACGCTGGCCACAGTGGACGGCGTCGTACAGCCCAGCCGCGCCTGGCGGCGGGACCTGTCGCGGGTGCTGCTCCGCGTGGACGAGCGGCGGGCCGCCGCCCTGGGTCAGACCCCACAGGCGCTCGCCCGGCAGCTCGCCCTGGGCAGCGAGGGCCTGGAGGTCGGCACCTTCCGCCCGCCCCTGGGCGAGGGGGAGCCGGTGCTGGTCCGCTACCAGGCGGAGCCGGGCATCGAGGCGCGGCTGGGCTGGCCGCTAGCGCTGGCGGACGGAGAGGTGGCGCCGATGCGCGCGGTGATGCGCGCCGAGCGCAGTGTGGAGCAGGGGCTGTTCAGCAGCCAGGATCTGTCGCCGACGCTGGAGATCCTGGCCGAAGTCGACGAGCGACCGCTGAGCTTCGTGACCGCCGACGCCGAGCGGGCCCTGGCCGGTCTGTCCATCCCGCTAGGCTACCGCCTCGAGATGCAGGGGGAGAACGCCGACCTGGTCGAGTCCCGCGAAGCGATCCTCGGTGCCCTGGCCATCAGCGTAGTGGCGGTCTACCTGCTGCTGGTCGCCCAGTTCCGGTCCTGGATCCACCCGATCACCGTGATGATGGCGATCCCCTTGAGCCTGGTCGGCGTCTCAGCCGCCCTGGCCATCACCGGCAAGCCCGTGTCCATGCCCGTGATGGTCGGCTTGGTGCTGCTGGTCGGCACGGTGGTGAACAATTCGATCCTGCTGGTGGACCTGACCCGCAGCCTGCGAGAGCAGGGCCACGACCGTCAGCAGGCGCTGCGGCAGGCCGTGGGCCAGCGCTTTCGCCCGATCATGATGACCTCGATGTCCACGGTGGTGGGGATGCTGCCGCTGGCGCTGGAGCTGGCGCTCGGCGCAGAGCGCTTCTCGCCCCTGGCCATCGCGGTCATCGGCGGCCTGTCGGCCTCTACGATGCTGACGCTGGTCGTGATCCCGGTCCTGTACGACGTGCTCGACGGGCTGCGCCTGCCCTGGAGCCGCTCGGCGGCCGTCGGCCTGGCGACCGTGCTGCTCGCCCTGGTGCTGCCGGGCACGGCGCAGGCTCAGGTCGCCCGCCTGGAAGACGCCTGGAGAGCCGTCCAAGCCCACCCCTCGGCGGTCGCCAGCGAAGAGCGGGTCGAGGCGGCGCAGGCTCGCGCCACCGCGGCCATGAGCCGGCTGCTTCCGCAGGCCGAGCTGAGCGCCCGCGCCACCTGGCGCGATCCCTTCGAGCCGGCCGTGCTGTCTCTGCCCATCACGCTGCCCGACGGCAGCAGCCCCGATCCCATCGTGCTCGGAGAGGGGTGGGACAAGCAGCAGGCGCTCGGCGCGACCGTCAGCCAGCCGCTGTTCACCGGCGGGGCCCTGTTGCAGGGCCGCGTAGCGGCGAAGCGACAGGCCGAGGCCGCGCGGGCCGGTGCGCAGCGCTCGCAGGCCGAGCTCTGGCGCGCCCTGGTCGGCGGCTGGCATGGGCTGGCCGTGGCGGAAGAGGCCGAGGCGCTCCAAGCCGAGCTGGTCGAGGCCACCGGCGCGCGCCTGGCCGCTCTGCAGCGGCTTCAGGCGGGAGGGCGCGCTGTAGAGGCCGAGGTCGCCACGGTGGCCCTGCGCCAGGCGGAGGCGCGTCTGCGCCTGGCTGAGGCCCAAGCCACGCGGCTGGACGCGCAGCTTGCGCTGGAAGCCCTGGTCGGTGAATCCGTGCGGCCCGCCCCGGCCCGGGACCCCGCGCGGGGCCTGGTGGTCCTGGCGCGCCAGGGGCTGGCCCGATCGCTGCCCGAAGGCGTCGATCCCGTCGTGACCGAGGCCCAGGCGCTGGCCGGGGCGGCGCGTGCGCGCGGCCGGGCCCAGGGCGGCAGCCTGCTGCCCTCGGTCGCCGCCCGCTTCCACGCCAGCTACGCCAACCCCGACCTGACGGAGTTCCCCGTGCGCGCGGAGTGGGGCAGCTACTGGGACGCGTCGGTCATCGCGACCTGGACCCTGGACGGAGGGCTGCGCTGGAGCGAGGCGCGCGCCGCGCGAATGGACGCCGCCGCCGCCGAGCACGGGGCCCAGGCCTTGGCCCTTCGCGCGGGCGTGGACCGGGCCCAGGCCGAGCGCCGCCTCGCCCTGTCCGGGGTCCAGCTCGACCTCGCCGCCGATCGGGTCCGCCTGGCTGAGCGTGCCGTCCTCGCCGCCGACACCGCCCTGCAGGTCGGCAGCGGCACCTCCCTCGACCTGCTGGATCGGCAGATCGAGCAGACTCAAGCCCGCCTGGCCGAGCTGCGCGTCGCCTTCGACACCCTGGTCGCCATCGAGGCGGCCCGGGCCACCACCGGGGCCTACGGGCCCTGACGCCCCTCAGGCCGCGCTCGACGCGGCCCGAGCATTCACCCAGCGACCTGGAAGGGCAGCCCCGTCGACTCGCTGAATTCGTAGAGGCTGTGGTTGAAGCAGCCCGCCGCGCAGCCCTCCTCGAAGAGCGAGCGCCGGGCGGCCTGCACCTCCGAGGGAAAATCGAGAACATTCTCGACCGTTATCTTCAGGTCATGTGGAAGCTGGCTCTCTCGGTGCCGCTCGACTACGTCGATGATGTCCACCCGTTCGACCTCAACGGCGACGCCGAGCCATTGATCTTCCAACTGTCGAACGACACCGCGGGGGCCGCGGTGGAGGTTGTCCTCGCGCCAGGGCAGCGAATCCGCGACCGGTTCAACCTGAGAGCGCCGGAGAAGGGCGGCCGGCCCTTCCGCGTGGTCATGGACGGCGTGGAGCTACGTCGGCCCCTTCGCTTCACGGGTCTTTACTCAACGGAAAAGCCCGAGGATAGACCACTACTATTCGTCGGAAGTTGGTCGCCGCCCTTGGGCAAGATCCCATCGACTACCTCTGGTGGACAGGAGTTGTCCTTCGAGGGGTACATGCTCTGGACGCCGCGCGTCATCCCGGCAGAGAATGCTGGCCTGCTGACTCGAATCGCCGACGCGAGCGGCATCCTGTTTGACGAGCGATTCATGGACTACCCGATCGCGGAGCTGACCCGCCTTCGGCAGACATCCGCAGAGTTGTTTGTGCATCGTGGCCTGGATGCTGCACTAAACATCGACCGGGAGTCGTTCAACTCGGGTCATCCTCACGCCAAGCTTGTGCGGCACTGGGTACATCAGGCACTCAGGCAACTCGCGACGACACAGAAGCGCATTGCCGCGGAGGAGCGTGCCAGGAAGCAAGTTGCGGCCAAGGAGAAAGAGATCGGCGCGGTGGACAAGCTTGTCACTGAGAAGCTTGCCGAGGTCGGCGTTCACGAGTCAGCGGCTGTAGAGATCAGCGACAAGGCCCTGATCGTCGAGGTTGAACGGAGGCGCGGGACACTGGCTTACGACCAGAAGACGCTCCTGGACAAGCTGAAACCGACGACGGGGTCGAAGGCGAAGAGCGAGCGGGAGTTGCAGAAGCGCAAGCTTCGAGCAATCGCCAGGCTACTCGACGGGTTCGGCGCCTTTGAGAACATGGACTTCGCGAAGCAGCAAGAACTGTTGAACGGTATCGCGCGCATCGTCTGGGGGAGCGTCGATGAATGAGAAGGAGCTGAGGGAGCTGATCGGAGAGGAGCCGAAGCCCGCACCCGCCTCGATGGATCGGTTCAGGCCCTGGCATCGGCCGCGCAAACAGTTCATTCGGACCGAGCAGTGGAGCCTCATGCTTCGCACCCTGCTTGTTAAGCTAAAGAATCGGGGGCACACCGGCACCGTGAAGTACCTCGGATTGCCGGGTGAGGATCTCCTCGACGTGAGGGTGTTTCACGACCTCGTCGCCGAGGTGGGCGCGGATTGGTATCTGCGCTTCCTCGGGTTCAACGGGGTGGCCTCGTCAGACGTAAGCCCTCCGCCAAGCAGAAGG
>DDSR01000176.1 GCA_002343455.1 Deltaproteobacteria bacterium UBA2385
GTGGGATCCTTGGGGGCCTGCTGGGGGGAGGGGGCCTGCTGGGGGGAGAGGCCCAGGCGCCCGCGCCCTCCAAGGCCAAGGCGGACGCGCAGGCCGAGCGCGAGGCCGACCTCGATGCCAGCCCCATGGAAGAGGTGGTGAGCCAGACCCAGGCGACCAGCGCGCCCTCGCAGGACGATCGTGAACCGTCCTCCAAGGAGCGCTCCCGGGACGAGAAGAAGTCCGAGACCCGCTCCAGCGGCGGCCGGGCGAAGTCGGAGAGCGCGCTGGCGGACAGCGAGTTGGCTGAGAGCGCAGCGGCCGAGCCCGCTCCTCCTCCGCCGGCTGCAGCGCCGGCCTCCTCGGCCGACGAGGCCGCGATGGGACCCGCCGCAGGCTACGCCGAGAGCGCCAGGCCGAGCGCGCGGGCACCCTCGGCCCCTCGCACCCTCGCCCCCGGCGCGCCCTCGGCCGACTCGCTGGAGAGCCTGCGGGCCCAGGCCAGCCCCGTCGGCGGCATCCCCGACCCCACCGCCGGCCGGCCCGAGGTCGCCGCCGCCCACGCCGCCGCCGCCGAGGCCGACGCCCGCCAGGACGACGCCGCCTTCGTCGCCGCCCTGCGCCCCCTGCTCGCTCACGCCGAGGCCGACGTCGCCCTCGACGCCGCCTGGCGCATCGCCCGCCGCCAGAGCGCGCTCGGACAGACCACCTCGGCGCTCTCGACCCTGCGCCAGGGCCTCGCCCGCGGCGGCTCGGCCTTGCAGCGGGCCCGCCTCTACGCGCTGGAGGGGCAGGTGTACGAGCGCACGGGCAACGCCGAGCGCGCGGCGGACAGCTACCGCAAGGCGGTGATGGCGCGCTGAGGGTCGGGCGCCTCAGGCGGCGAGGAGCGCGGTAGCCGCCGGAGCGACCACACGACGCAGCCCCTCTTCGGCGACCCGTCGCATCGCGCGGGGGCCCAGGATCCCCTGATCGGCCAGCTCCTCCGACTCTACGGGGCCACCGAAGCGGACCGGCTCTCGCAACGCGTCAACGACGGCCTGCCGGACCTCGGCGCCGCCCCGCTGCACGGCCCAGGCGACCACCCTCCAGGACAGCACGGCGTGCCGCTCCTCGTCCGAAGCGAGCCGGGCGAGCAGGGCGCGGAGCGCCGGGTCACGGGCCTCCTGAGCGGCCCGACGCGTCGCCAGCGCCGAGAGGGTCTCGCCGACACACCCCTCGCGCACCGCCTCGGCCGCAAGCCGGGCCAGCGGGACCGCCACCTCCAGGGAGCCGGGGAGGGGGAAGGCGCCCGGCCCGACCGGCCCTCCGGCGAGGTCGCTGGCCACGCCAAAGGCCAGGCGCGCGTGTCGGACCTCGTCGCTGAGGGCGCGGGCCACCTCGCCCAGCAGGTCCAGCGGCGCACCATGGACCATCAGCTGAAGCTGCAGGCGCGCGAAGGCGGCCACCGACGCGTGCTCGGCACGCCCGATCTCCGCCCAGGCCCGCGCCGCGGCGGGCAACTCTGCCTCGGCCGGCCCCTCCAGCGCCGCCCCGAGCCGCGCGCCGTCCGGCATGAACGGTCGGCCGACGATGCACTCCGAGTTGGGGGTGCGGTCGGCCAGGATCACCTCGTAGCAGCAGCCCGAGCTCCCGTCCTGGAAGACCGAGCTCTCGATCTCCGGAGCCTCCTCGGAGAGCATGCGAACCACCTCGTCGTCGCAGTCGAAGGGCTCGTGGATCTGGTCCAGGTCCACCTCGGACGGATCGGGGCAGGTGTCCTGCCCGTCCTCGACGGGCATGCAGGCCTCGCCCTCCTCGCGGCTCACGCAGGAGGGCAAGGAGAGCAGGATGAGCGAGAGGAGGGGGTGACGCATGCCCCGAGGATGCCATGGTCGCGGGGTTCGCGGAAGGGCCTCCGACATCGCCTGGAGGGCCGCCACGCCGCGAGGGGGTCACGAACCGGACGGCGGGTCAACGCAGCGCCGCGCGGACGACGCAGCGCCGCGCGGACGACCCATCGGCGCCGGCCCAGCCCTCTCGGGGCGCAGTCCCATGGGGTACAGTCGGGAGATGAACCGTCTCGTGGTCACGCCCATCATCCTCGGACTGCTGCCGGGGTGCCTCTACTGCCCCGACGAGGAGGCGGAACGATCGATCCCCCTCGCGGCGGAGGAGGTCGAGGCAGCGCTGGAGGATGGTGTGGTGGACGAGGCGGAGTGCCTCGTGCTGTGTGGTGAGCACACGAACCTGCGCGAGGTCGACGAGTGCTCCTTCGAGATCCTCGACCGATCCACAGAGGAGGGTGTGGGATTCATGCTCCACTGCGGCGGGACCTATCAGCCGATGTGCAAAGGTCGCCGGCCCGTCGGGCTGGTGCCCGGCGCTCGTCCAGCCCAGGCGACCCTCGGCGCCTGGGCCGCGGACGCGTGCACCATGGAGGCCGCCTCGGTGCTCGCCTTCCGCCGCCTCGCCGGCGATCTACGACGACTGGGGGCTCCCGAGGAGCTCGTCCAGCAGTCCCGCCGCGCCGCGACTGACGAGGTCCGGCATGCCCGCGCCATGCGACGCATCGCACGTTCACACGGCGTGGAGCCGCGGCGCCCGCGCGTCCGCGAACCGAAGCCACCGACCCTGGCCCGACTGGCGCGGCAGAACCTCGTCGCCGGCTGTCTGGAGGAGACCTGGGCCGCCCTGGTCGCCTGCCACCAGGCGCAACACTCCACCGATCCGGCGGTGCGGCGGGCCATGCAGGCGATCGCCGTGGACGAGCTCCGCCAAGCCGAGCTGGCCTGGGCGATCCACGCCTGGGCCGGCCGCGACCTCCACTCTGCCTGGGACCGGGCCGTGGCAAGGCAGCGAGCGGGAGCGTGCAGGCCGACGAGCCCCGCGCTGGCGCGGACGCTCGGCCTGCCGACGGGAGAGCGGGCCCTGCGGCTGTACGACGGGCTGATGGATGGCGTCCGCGGCCGCGCCTGACCCCCATGACGGGTGCCGCTCGTTACCATGGCGGTGATGGCGCGCTGAGGCGGGGGGTTCGGTTCCGCGCCTCCGCCGGTGTCCAAGCCGACTCCCACCCCGGACGAGCCATGCGAGCCCTGCTCTTTCTGCCCTTGACCGGCTGCATCCTCTCGGTGCGCCCGCTGGCATTCGACTTCTCCAAGGAGGAGCCGAGCGAGGCCCTGGAGCTGACGGTCGAGGCGCTGGAGCAGAGCTACGCCTTCACGGACTGGAAGGCCCTGGACTGGTCCCAGGTCCGCGACCGGCTGGCCGAGGCGGAGGACGAGGACCAGGCAATTCGAATGCTGGTCGAGGCGATCCCCGACGGGCATGTGCTCCTCGAGCACGACGAGGACAAGGGCTGCCCGCAGGCGGAGGGCGCCTCGGGCCTGCTCTTCAGCGACACCGACGACGGAGAGATCGTCGTCGCCCTCTCGCAGGTCGAGGGGGTGCAGGCCGGGGATGTGTTGCGGACCTGGAACGGGCTCGCCCCCGAGGCCGCCCTCGATCAGCAGCCACTGTACTGCTTCCCGGTAGGGCTGGCCACCCACGAGCGACGGAGATCGGGGCGGGTTCGCCTGCTCGGCCGCGGGGAGCCGGGCGCCACGCTGGACCTGGTCCTGGAGCGAGGGGGGGAGGAGCTCGACCTGAGCGTGACCCTGGAGGAGGATGCCGGCGATCTGCGCGAGCAGCTCGGCTTGACCCTGCCGACCGAGCGAATCTCGGCCCGGATGCTGGGCAGCGACATCGGCTACCTCGCCGTGGGATGGGAGGAGACGGCCATCAGCGACGCGGCCGTGCGGCGGGAGCTGCGCGCGCTGTGGGGCGAGGGCGCGCGCAAGCTGGTGTTGGACCTGCGCAACAATGACGGGGGCACCGACCAGACCGCGGCCAACATCGCCGGTGTGTTCACCGACCGCGCGTGGTTCTACGAGACGATCACCATGTACGATCGTCGGACAGAAGAGCAGGCCGTCATCAGCGAGGTCTGGGTGAAGCCCCAGGAGCTGTTCTGGGATCTGCCCACCGTGGTGCTGATCAACGGAAACACGGTCTCCTCGGGCGAGGGCATGGCGATGATGTTGGCCCGCTTCGAGGGCCTGACCGTCATGGGCTTCGAGGGCACGGCCGCCAGCTTCGGCTCGTCGGGCTCGACCGCGAAGCTGCCCGGAGGCTGGACCTTCACCTGGCCGGCGGGGCGCTCGCTCGACGAGGAGGGCCAGATCCAGCTCGACAGCGACCACAGCCTGGCGGGAGGGGTGCTGCCGACCCACCGGATCCCCTGGACGGTCGAGCACCGCGTCGGCTGGGCAGAGGACCCCGTGGGATACGAGATCGAGCTCGCGGTCGAGCTGCTGGAGGGCCTGTGACGCTCCTCCTGCTGGTCTCCGCGGCCTGGGCCGACTCCTGGGGCGGCCTGCGTCAGACGGCCGAGATCCTGGAGCCCAGGGAATTCGTGGTTCGCCTGCCCACCGGCCGCTCGGCCTTGGGGGTGGGACCGTCGACCGAAGTGTTCCTCACCCCCTTCGACATGATCGTGGGTGGGCCTCGGCTGGGGGTCGAGCAGGCCGTGGGCCAGTGGGGCCCTCTGTCCTGGTCGCTTGCCCCCTCGCTTGCCCAGAAGCTCTCCCTGCGCCGCACGGGGCTGCGGCTGGAGTCCTTCCTCTCGATCGAGCAGGGCGCCGACCGCCTCTCCCTGGTGGTCGCGCCCGACCTGAACTTGATGCGGCGGGTGACCCTCTCGGAGGAGGCCTCCAGCGCGTGGTCCTTGGACCGGACCCACCTGCCCGTCTCGCTGGTCTACGATCACCAGTGGACGGACACGATCGTCCGCGTAGCCGGCAAAGTCGGCGTGATCGACGAGGACCGGGCCTTCAGCCACGGCACCCTGTCGGCTTCGTGGATCCAGCGCCTGGGGAGGCTGCACGTCGAGCTCGGCGCCGGCGTCCTGGTGGGCCGGCCCTCGGAGCAGACCTTCCTGGGAACGTACGAGCGTTTGCTGGTGACGGCGTACCCCCGGTTGGACCTGTGGTGGCAGGGGGGCTGACGGGTGTGGACCGTAGGGGCGCGTTTCCGTGCACCCGGAGTGGACTGGGCTCAGCCATCAGGAACGCAGGAACGCAGGAAGCAGCGCGGCAGGGCGCGAGGGGTTCCAAGTCGGGCCCCGCTGAGCCATGAATGGCCCTCCAATCTCGCGTGCACCTACCCCCCGCAGGCCAGGATCTCCTCGGTCACGTACGGATCCTCCTCCCCCAGCTCGGCCCAGGCCTGCTGCAGCGCGCGCAGCTCGACGAGGGCCTCCTCGCAGCGGCCCAGCTCGCGCCAGGCACGAGCGACGGTCCAGCGGGCGATCAGGGTGGGCTTGACCTCGGACCGCGCCTGCCGGACGGCGAGGCCTCTCTCGAAGAGCGGTAGGGCCTCGGCGGGGCGGCCGAGGTCCATCAGGGTCCAGCCGGTGTTGTTGTACAGCGGCCCCAGCCAGCGGCGGGCGGCGGGATCGGCGCTGCCCTCGGCCTGCTCGATGGCGCGAAGACCCCAGGCGAGGGCCTGCTCGGCGGGCGAGGCGATGGCGAGCATATGCATGGCGTCCAGGCGCAGGCCCTCCTGGTCCTTGCCCTCGGCGCGCTCCATGGCGGCCTGGAAGTGCGGCAGCGCGCCGGGCGCGTCGCCGCTGCTGTTGTGGACCCGGCCGCGCTCCAGGTGCAGGCGGATCCAGGCCTCGTGTGCATCGGGGAGGGCCGCGAGGCCCGCTTCCACCTCGGCGAGCAGGGCGAGGGCGCCCTCGTAGTCCTTCTGCAGGCCGCGGCAGCGCGCGACGCGGCTGAGGAGGGCGAGGCGGGCGGGCTCGTCGGCGGCCTGGGGCAGCAGCGCCCGGTAGGCGGCCTCGCTGCCGGCGGGGTCGGAGAAGTCGAGCAGGCGGTCGAGGTCGACGGTCATGGGGCTGCCGGGCTCTATGGGGAGGAGGGTGAGGCTGAGGACCCGCTCGAAGAAGCGGACCTTGCCCTCTTCGAAGACGGGGAGGCGCACGCCGTGGGCCACGCGGGCCTCGGTCCCGATCCGCGTGGTCACCCGCGGGGAGGAGAGCACCGTCCGAGTGAGCCGGCCCTTGCGGTCGTCGACGAGGTCGGCCAGCTCGAAGCTGAGGGTCACGCTCCGCTCGTCGGGGCGCTGGACCAGGATGTCGACCTGCCGGGGGCCGGAGGGCAAGTCCAGGAGGAGGCTGCGGCGGTCGCCGTCGGCGAGGTCCTGGAGCACCAGGCGGGTCTCGGGCTGATCGGTGAACTGCGCCGAGAGGTGCAGGTCCAGCGCGAGCGCGGGCAGGGCGAGGAGGAGGAACAGCATGGCGACGAGTATACACGGCGCGATAGACCGGACCCATGTTCGTGAATTCGTCCTCTCGGCTCATCTACCCCGAGTCCGATGGACTCCCGATGGCCGAGACCGGCATCCAATATCAGTGGATCGTCACGATCCGCGAGAACCTGGACAGAGCCCTGCCCGAGGCCTTTGTCGGCGCCGACAACTTCTGGTACCCGGTCGAGGGCCGGCCGGACATCCGGGTGGCGCCGGATGTGTACGTGGCGCTCGGCCGCCCCAAGGGACACCGCCGCAGCTACCAGCAGTGGAACGAGGGCGGCGTGGCCCCCCAGGTGGTCTTCGAGATCTGGTCACCATCGAACACCCTGGCCGACGGGGTGCGCAAGCACGCCTTCTACCAGGAGCACGGGGCGCAGGAGTACTACCTCTACAACCCTGAGGACGGCTACCTCGCGGGCTGGACACGGCAGGGCGACCGGCTGGTCGAGGTGGCCGAGATGAACGGCTTCGTCAGCCCGACGCTCGGCCTGCGCTTCCAGACCGGCGACGAGGGGCTCCGGGTCTTCCACCGCGACGGCCGCCCCTTCCGCACCGTCGCCGAGATCATGGACGGCGAGGAGGCCGCCCAGGCCGAAGCACACGCAGCCCAGGCCCGGGCCGAAGCCCTGGCCGCGAAGCTGCGCGCCCTCGGGATCGATCCCGACGCCGCTTGAGGCGCGCTCGCCTCACTGCGGCCTCCCCGCTATATCTCCTCGATGCCCTTCCCCCCCGCGGTCGCCGCTGCGCTCTCCCAGGCCGTCCTCTCCCCCGAGGAGCTCGCCCGACTGGCGGACCTGCACTACCACGACGCAGGCCACGGCTACGACGCCTTCGGGATGCACCCAAGCTTCGTCTCGCTGGGCGAGGTGATCGCCGGGCCGCTCTACCACCGCTACTTTCGGGTGCTCAGCAGCGGGCACGAGCACATCCCGCAGTACGGGCCGGCCATCCTGGTAGCCAACCACTCCGGGAACATCCCCCTGGACGGGATGATGATGTGGATGGACGTGCTGCTGCACACCTCTCCCCCCCGGGTCGTGCGCGCGGTGGCCGACCACTTCGTGCCCAGCCTGCCCTTTGTCGGAACGCTCTTCGCCCGCGCCGGCATGGTCGGCGGCTCGCGAGGCAACGCCCGGGCCCTGCTGGAGACCGGTGAGCTGCTGATGATCTTCCCCGAAGGCACGCCGGGCATCGTCAAGCCCTTCCGCGAGCGCTACCAGCTGCGGCCCTTCCGAGTGGGCTTCGCCGAGCTGGCGATCCGCCACTCGGCTCCGGTGGTGCCCTGCGCGGTGGTCGGCGCGGAAGAGCAGATGCCCCAGATCACGACCAGCCGCCGCCTGGGCAAGCCCTTCGGCATCCCCGAGGTGCCCATCCCGGCGGTGCCGATCCCCCTGCCGGTGCGCTACCACCTGCTCTGGGGCGAGCCGATCCGCCTGGACCAGGAGTTCCGCCCCGACCAGGCCGACGACCCCGAGATCGTCCGGGCGGCGACGGTGCGCGTGCAGGCGGCGGTGCAGGGGCTGATCGAGAAGGGGCTGAAGAAGCGCAAGGGGGTCTTCGCGTGAACCCCATCAACGTCATGGTGACCGGGGCGGACGCGCCCGTCGGCGAGCGGCTTGTCCGCGATCTGCTGCAGGACTCGCGGGTGGACCGCATCCTGGCCGTGCCCTGGAAGGAGGCCGCCCACCTGCCCCAGGACGAGCGGCTGGTGGTGGTCCCCGTCGACCTCAGCAGCAGCCGCCGGGTCCACGAGCTGCTCTTCGGCAAGGCCCGCGACCTGAAGATCGAGGTGGTGGTCCACACGCAGCTGCACCGCTCGGCCCGCGAGGAGGGCGGCCGGGTCCACCGCTACAACGTCGACACGATGCGCGGCCTGCTCTCCCTCTCCGAGCGCCACCCCAGCATCCGGCGGCTGGTGCTGCGCAGCGACGCGGCGGTCTACCAGATCCAGCGCGACCTGCCGGTGCTGATCGCCGAGCACCACCCGCTGAACATGAGCGGCAGCGCCCCGCAGTGGATCCGCGACCGGGTCGAGGCCGACGTGACGGCCTGCATGCGCATGGGCATGACCTCGCTCCAGATCGCGGTGCTGCGCACGGCCGAGGTGCTGGCCCCCGGCACCGGCAGCCAGCTCTTCGACTACCTGGAGAGCACGATCTGCCTGCGCCCGGCGGGCTTCGACCCGATGCTCAACGTGCTGACCATCCAGGATTGCGCCAACGCGCTGCAGCGGGCGATCCACTGCCAGGCGCAGGGCGTCTTCAACATCCCCGGGGCCGACACGCTGCCCCTGACCGCGGCGATCCGCGCCTGGGGGCGGCTGGGCATCCCGATGCCGGGCTCGCTCCTCTCGCCGGCCTACCGGCTGCGGGCCCGGGTCACGGGCCACGACTTCCGTTACGGCATGAACCGGCGCCGCTTCCACTATTCTGGCGTCCTCGACGGTACCCGCGCGCGTGAGGTGCTCTCCTTCGTCCCGTGCCACCCCGTGGAGTGGCCCGCCGCCTGACCCCCTCTCCCTGAACTGTCTTGCAGACCGTACTGCTCGTCATCGCCATCGCTGGCATCGCCTACGTCCTCGCACACTACGTCGTCGAGCGGCTGCAGGCTCGGATCCTGATGAGCTCGGGCGTGGAGTACCTGATCCTGGGCCTGCTGCTGGGCCCCTTCATGCCCTGGGACGGGCCGATCGACGAGCCGACCCTGCGCAGCCTGTACCCGGTGATGAGCCTGGTGATCGGCGCCCTGGGCCTGCTCACCGGCCTGCGCGCCAACTTCCGCGCGCTGCTGATCCGCCAGGACGAGGCCGGGCAGCTCGCCATGACGGTCTTCGTCTTCGCCGGGAGCGCGGTCGGCCTGGGCAGCTGGGCCCTGCTGAGCACGCCGGTCCTGGGCTCCTACACCGGGGAGCAGGCGATGGCCGGGGCCGCGGTGCTCGGAGCCAGCGCGACGGTCAGCAGCGCCGGCGCCCTGGCCCTGGTGCAGCGCCTCTTCAAGGCCGAGGGGGCGCTGACCCGCCTGCTGGACGGCACCATGCGCGCCGCCGAGCTGCTGGCGATCATGGCCTTCGGTACGGTCTTCTGCGTCTTCCACGCCAGCGACCCCGAGCACGCCGACTGGACCTACGCCAACTGGCTCCTGGTCACCCTGGGCCTGGGCGTCGGGCTGGGCGCGCTCTTCCGGCTCTTCATCGGCGACCGCTTCGGCGACGACGACCAGGTCTTCCTGGCGGTGCTGGGCATCATCGTCTTCGCCTCGGGGGCGGCCTACTACCTGCAGCTCTCGCCCCTGCTGGTGACGCTGATCCTGGGCATGACCCTGGCCAACGTGGCCCGTTGCGCCGACCTGATCCTGGCCACCATGGAGCGCCAGCAGCGGACCCTGTCCCTGATGCTGCTGGTCATGGCCGGCGCGATGTGGCGCCCGATCGAGAGCAGCGGCTGGATCGTGGTCCTGGCCTACCTGCTGATGCGCTTCGGGGCCAAGCTGCTGGGCGGCTGGGCGGCCTCGGCCAGCGCGCCCCAGGGCGTGCCCCGCGACGTCGGCCGCGGGCTGCTGGGGCACGGCAACGTCGCGGTCGCCATGGCCGCCAGCTTCCGCCTCGCCTTCGACGGGCCGGTGGTCGACATCGCCTTCACCGCCATCCTCTGCAGCGTGGTGCTCAGCGAGCTCTCCAGCGCCCGCCAGCTCAAGGGCCTGCTGCTGGACAGCGGCGACATCCAGCCCGAGGGCCTCAAGCCCGCCGCGGACGATCCCCCGGCGGCCGACCTCCCTCCCAGCGAGGCCTCCCCCGCTGAACCCGCTTCCAAGGGAGCCTGAGATGTACGTCGTGATGGTCGGAATGGGAGAGGTCGGGCGCTACGTGACCCAGGTGCTGCAGAGCGAGCAGCACGATGTGGTGGCCATCGACAACGACAAGGACGCCCTGGACCGGGTGGGCGAGCGCGCCGACGTAGCCACCCTGACCGGCTACGGCAGCAGCCTGGAGGTGCTCAAGCAGGCCCGGGCGCACGAGGCGGACCTGGTGGTCGCCGTCACCAACTTCGACGAGATCAACCTGCTGGCGGCCCTGGCCAGCAAGCACCTCGGCGCCAGGCGCACCATCGCCCGCCTGCAGGGCAAGGAGTACAGCAACATCGAGGAGGGCATCCAGTACGGGATGCTCGGCATCGACGTGGTGCTGAACCCCCGGGTCCTGGTGGCCCAGGAGATGGCCAAGATCGCCCGATCGCACGGCGCCCTGGACGTGATCTCCCTGGCCGGCAACCGCATCGAGGTGGTCCAGCTGGAGCTGGCGGCCAACAGCAAGGTGCTGCACAAGCCCCTGCTCAACCTGCACCTGCCCGAGCAGGTCCTGGTCGCCGCCGTCGTCCGCGACCGGGAGCTCTTCGTGCCCGGCGGGGCCGATGTGCTCCTGCCGGGCGACCGGGTCTACCTGGTGGGCCGGTCGGGCCATATGGAGTCGGTCGAGGAGCAGTTCTGCGGCGGGCGAGAGGCGGCCCGGGTCTGCATCGTCGGCGGCGGCGTGGTCGGCGAGGCCCTGGCCCGCCAGCTGGTGGCGGCCGACATCGAGGTCCTGGTGATCGAGAAGGGCCGCGACGCCGCCGAGAAGCTGGCCATGGCCCACCCCAAGGTGACGGTGGTGCAGGGCGACGGCACCAACCTGACCCTGCTGGAGGAGGAGCTCGTCGGCAGCTACGACCTGTTCTGCGCCTGCTCGCACGAGGACGAGGTCAACCTGATGAGCGGCCTGCTGGCCAAGCGGGTCGGCGTCAAGCGCACGGTCTGCCTCGTCCATCGGCCCGACTACATGGACATCTACCGGCAGCTGGGCATCGACGTGGTGCTCTCGCCGCGGCTGGTGGCCAGCGACCACATCCTGCGCTGGGTGCGCCAGACCGAGCTGAAGAGCCTGACCATCCTCGAAGGAGGCCAGGCCGAGCTGCTTGAGCTGGAGGCCTCCGAGGGCAGCCGCGTGCTGGGCACCCCCATCCGTCGGCTGAACTTCCCTCGCGGGGCCATCCTGGGCGCGATCGTCAGCCAGGGCACGGCCCGCGTGCCACGCGGCGACGACCTGATCCAGGCCGGCGACACCGTGGTCGTGCTGACGACCTCGGCCACCCGCTCCCAGGTCGAGCGCCTCTTCAAGCGCCGAATGCTCTGAGCCCGCCGGAGACCTCATCGCCACCCCCCTGCCCCGCACCCTCTTCCGCAACGTCGCCCGGCCGACGGGCACCGTGCTGCTCGGCCTCGCGCTCTGCATGCTGGTCTGCGCGACCGCGGGGCCGGCCTCGGGTCAGGCCAGCGCCGCGCTCCCCCTGGTCTGGTCGGCCCTGGTCAGCGCCGCGGCCGGGGCGCTGCTCGCCTGGATCGGCGGGCGGGAGCAGGCCCGGATCGGCCGGCGCGAGGCCCTGGTCGTGGTGGCCTCGTCGTGGTTCTCGGCCAGCATCTTCGGCGGCCTGCCCTTCGTCTTCGGGGCCGCGATGACCCCCTGGGACGCCTTCTTCGAGTCCAGCAGCGGCTTCACGACCACCGGGGCCACGATCCTCGTCGACATCGAGGGCCGCCTGACCCCTCCCCTGCACCTCTGGCGGATGCTGACCCACTGGCTGGGCGGGCTGGGCATCGTCGTGCTCTTCGTGGCGCTGTTCCCGGCCCTCGGCGTGGGCGGCAAGCACCTCTACCGAACCGAGAGCGCCGGCCCGCAGAGCGACGGCCTCGCGCCCCGCATCCGCGAGACGGCCTTCGCCATGTGGAAGGTCTACACCACCCTGACCGCGGTCCTGGTCCTGCTGCTGCTGATCGCCGGCATGGGCGGGCTGGAGGCGCTGGGCCACGCCTTCTCCACGATGGGCACCGGCGGCTTCTCGACCCGCAATTCCAGCATCGCCGCCTACGAGAGCCTGCCCATCGAGCTGATCCTCACGCTCTTCATGTTCCTGGCCGGCTCCAACGTGGCCCTCTTCCACGAGGCCTTTCGCCGCGGGCCCGCCGTGTTCTGGCACAACGCCGAGTTCCGCGCCTACTTCAGCATCTTCGCCGTCGCCTCGCTGGTGATCGCCGTCGACATCGCCCAAGGGCCCCACGACAGCATCCTCAGCGGGCTTCGCTTCGCGTCCTTCCAGGTGGTGGCGATCATGACCACCACCGGCTTCGCGACCGACGACTTCGAGACCTGGCCCGCCTTCTCCCAGGCCCTGCTCTTCTCGCTCTACTTCTTCGGCGGCTCCGCCGGCTCCACGGCCGGCGGGATGAAGATCATCCGCCTGCTGATCGTGCTGCGGGCCCTCCAGGGCGAGCTGCGGCGCGGCTTCCGGCCGACGCTGATCGCCCCGGTCCGGGTAGGGAGCCAGGTGGTGCTGCCCCATGTCGTCACCGAGACCCTGGCCTTCGTCGTCATCTTCCTCCTGACCGTCGCCGCCGGGACGGTCGCCGTGGCGCTCTTCGACCCCGTCGACCTGTTGACCGCCGGCAGCGCCGCGCTGACCTGCGTCTCCAACATCGGCCCCGGCTTCGGGATGGTCGGGCCCACCGACAACTTCGCCTTCCTCTCGGCCCCCTCCAAGGTCGTGCTCTCCCTCTGCATGCTGCTGGGACGGCTCGAGTTCTTCACGCTGCTGGCGCTGCTCGTGCCCAGCTTCTGGCGGCGCTGATGCTTCGCAAGCTGCTCATCGTCGCGGTCCTGCTCTGGGCGATGGCCCAGCTCGGCTCCTTCCTGGGCCTGCGCGCCTCGACCGACACCGCCCCGATGACGATGGTGGCCTTCGGCTTCATCATCCTGGCCGCCCACACCCTCGGCGCCATCGCCGAGCGGCTGCACCTGCCGCACATCACCGGCTACCTGCTGGCCGGCCTGGTCTGCGGTCCCTACGTCCTGGGCCTGCTCAGCGAGGACGTCGTCTCCGACCTGAAGGTCTTCGACGTGCTGGCGATCGCCCTGATCGCCACCGAGGCGGGGGCCTCGCTGAACCTGGGCACCCTGCGCGCCCAGCTCCGCAGCGTCGCGACGACGTCGGCCTTGATGACCGGGATGCTGCTGCTGACCGGCGTCGCCTTCGCCTTCCTGACCAGCGGGATCGTGCCCGGCATCGAGCTCGACTTCATCGCCGAGGCGAGCACCGGCCTGATCGTCGCCATCGGCCTGCTGCTGGGCACGGTCTTCGTCGCGGCCAGCCCGCCGGTCACCATGGCCGTCATCACCGACTCGCGGGCCAAGGGGCGCTTCACCGAGCTGATCCTGACCCTGGTCATCTTCATCGACATCGTCGTGGTCGTGCTGCTGGCCGGCATCATGGCCATCATCCCGGCCTTGACCGGGGTCACGGACGGCCAGGGCGGGGGCGCGGCCCTGGTGCTGGCCGAGCTGGCCTGGTCGGCGGTGCTCGGCGGGATCGCCGCGGTGGTGATGGCCGCCGCCCTGCGCTACCTCAAGGAGGACGCGCTGCTGGTCATCGTCGGGATGTCCTTCGCCATGACCTGGGTCGTCGGCCAGGTGCACGCCTCGCCCCTGCTGACCTTCCTCGCCGCCGGCATCATCCTCAACAACGCCACCGCCCAGGGCGAGGCCTTCAAGGCGGTCGCCCACAAGCTGGCCGGCCCCGTCTTCGTGCTCTTCTTCACCCTGTTGGGCGCCGATCTGCACCTCGACGCGGTGCAGACCATGGCCGGCTTCGCCATCGCCATGGTCGTCATCCGGCTGGGCGGTATGCACCTCGCCTTCCAAGCCGCCTCCCGCCTCGTCACCATCCCCGACACCGTGAGGCGTTACGGAGGCATCGGCATCGCCCCCCAGGCCGGCATCGCTCTGGCCGTCGCCGCCACGGTGGGCCGCCAGTATCCGGACTGGGGCGTACAGTTCAAGACCCTGGCGTTCTCCGCCATCGCCCTGAACGAGATGTTCGGCCCGATCCTGCTCAAGAGCGCCCTGAACCTGGCGGGGGAGACCGGGCGTGAGGATCAGCGCCCCGCCGAGGCGGCCGAGCCCGTCCCCGAGGCGCCGCCCGAGGGGGTGCCCATGCCGCGCCTCTCGGAGTGGTTGCCCGAGCCCGGCCGGCCCGACTTCGACCCCTGGGGAGGCCCGCCCCGGACCGGCGTGCGGCGGCTGGACGAGTCCTGCCGGGAGCTGCAGCGCGACCTGGACGCGATGGTCCGCGACCTGCGCTCCGGGGTCGTCGGTCGCCGCCGCGAGGACGGGCAGGCCTTCCTCCAGCTGCTGCGAAAGGAGTTCTTGCGCAGCCAGCGCCGCATCGCCGTGCGCGCCGCCAACCCGGCCACGACCCACGCCGAGCTGTGGGCCGCCCTGGCCTCCGAGCGCGGCGACCTGGCCGGACGATGGAAGGCCTTGCTGCTGGACCACGCCGCGACCATCGACTTCCGGGCCGAGCACGCCGCCGTGGCCGCCCTGCTGGAGGGCATCGACCGGGCCACCCAGGCCCTGCCGATGGCGATGACCGCGCCGCTGACCGACGAGCACCTCGCCGGTCAGCCGGGCGACCGCCGGGTCGTCGTGCTCCGCCGCCTCCTCGCCCGCCTCAGCCGCAGCCTCTCCCGCATCGCCGGCCGCCCGCCGCTGCGGGTCATCGAGCCCCGGGCCATCGCCCGCTTCACCCTCGTCGGGCGGGTCCCCCTCTACCTGCGCGACGCCGTCGGCCTGCTGGTCGCGCAGGAGCGCTACGTCCTCTCGCGGACCCGCAACCTCTTCGACCTGCTCGACCACCTGCTCGCCGAGCTCTCCGAGATCGCGCGCCGGCAGGCCGAGGGCGAGGAGGCGGACCCGGCGCGGCGGCTGGAGCTGCTCACCCACCTGCGGGACGAGGTCGAGGAGGAGTTCCGCTTGCTGAGCGAGGCCGTGGACCGCTTCGCCGACGAGACGGTCCGGGTCACGGCGACCGCGCTGGGCCGCGCCTACCGCGAGCACACCGAGATGCTCAGCATCGCCGGCACCCCGGCCCTGGTCGCGGGCGACTACCGCTTCTCGAAGGTCTTCGAGGCCAGCAAGCGCGCCACGACCACCATCCTGGAGGGCCTGGAGCACGCCCGGACCCACACCCGCGGCGCGGCGGTAGGCGTGGCGATGGAGATGGACGTGGTGCGGCTGACCGAGCAGGTGCGCACCGAGGCCGAGCGCATCGCCGACGAAGCCAGCCGCGACGTGCGCGGGCGCATCGTCCTGCAGCTCGGCCGGGTCCAGAGCGCCGTCGACGAGGCCATCGTCCAGGTCCGGACCTGCTTCGCCACCCAGGCCCAGGAGCCCGCCCTGCTGCTGGAGGGCGTCGAGGAGGTCCTCTCTCCGCTCTCGCAGGTCATCGACGAGGTGGTCGGGATCTCGCAGGGCTACCGCAGCCGGGTCCGGACCCAGCCGCCCTTCGAGCAGATCATGAGCACCCTGGCCGTGGCCGTGGAGTCGCTCACCGATCACTTCCAGGTGGTCTTCGAGCCCAACGGCCCCGTCGGGCGCGGCGTCCCCGGTCCGCCGGTGGTGGTCGACATCGCCTTCCGAGACCTGGTGCGCGCCTGGCAGGAGAGCGAGACCGGCCGCGAGCTGTCGGCCCTCTCGGTCCGCCTGCAGGACCAGGTCGACGCCTTCGCCCGCGGGGTCGAAGAGATCGACCGGATGCTGGTCTTCCACACCGAGCTGACCCGGGCCGAGCTGGAGGGCCGCGCCGACAGCCCGGTCACCGACGAGACCCTCGAGCTGCTGGAGCAGTCGCTGGTCGAGGTGCTGGAGCGGCTGGCCCGCAAGGCGCACGAGCAGCAGGAGAGCGCCGACGCCCTGGCCAGCGAGGTCAGCCGGGGGGTGCGGACGGCGGTCCTCGGCAACCTCGCTCGCCTGCGCGACATGCTCGTCAGCGGCAACACCTCCGAGCTGCGCACCCGCCTGACCCAGATGAACCTCGCCCAGGGCCGCCGCGAGCTGGCCAGCGTCGCCTCGCGGGCAGCCGGCAGCGCGGGGCAGCTGCTGAAGATCGCCCGCAGCACGCTGGGCGAGGAGGCCCTGCAGGACGCCCGGCGCGCGATGGGCCTGCCGGGCGTCGACCGCCGCGGCGCCGTCGGACCCGACGCCTTCGCCCCGGCCCAGGAGCGGGTGGACATCCCCCTCGCCTACCGCCGCCTCTTCAGCGACCGCGCCCTGGAGGCCGGCGATCTGCTGTCCGGGCGCGAGGACGAGGTCACCCGCCTGCGCCAGGTCCTCACCGGCAAGGGACCCGGCCACTGCCGGGCCGTCACCCTGGTCGGGGTCGGCGGAATGGGCCGCAGCGCGGTGATGCAGGCCCTGCTGCGGGGCCTGGGCGATCGGATCCGCCTGCACCGCGTCGAGCTGACCGGGCCGATCACCGACCCGCGCGAGATCGACGACCTGCTCGACTTCGCCCGCCAGGCTCGGACGCAGGCTCGCGCCACGGTCGTGACGGTCGACGGCCTCAACTGGCTCTTCGAGCTGCGGCCCCACGGCTTCGACATGCTGCGCCGCTTCCTGGACTGCGTCGTCGAGACCAGCAGCGAGGTCGGCTGGCTGGTCTCGGCCGACCGCCCGGTCTGGGCCTACATCAGCCGCCTGCTGCCCTTCGCCGACGCCTTCCCCGAGCGCATGGACATCGACATCCTGGACCCGGCGGCCCTGCGGCGCGCCATCCTGGATCGCCACGCCATGAGCGGCTACCGGCTGGACTTCCGCCGCCCCGAGGACAACCTGCTCTGGTGGCTGCGCGAGGTCATGAGCCCCCGCCGCCGAGAGCGGGCGATCTTCGAGCACTACTACTTCGAGCGGCTGCACCGCGACTGCGGCGGGGTGCTGCGAGACGCCCAGCGCATCTGGATGGCCAGCATCATCTCCATCGAGGCCGGCAGCGACACCATCTGGATCGGCTCGCCGCCACCGCCGCCGATCCGCTCGCTGCGCGAGCTGCCCGATGAGCTGATCATCACCCTGCGGCAGGTCGCCCGCTCCGGCCGAACCACGGCCGCCAGCCACGCCCTTCAGTTCCAGCTCCCCGAGACCCACAGCCTGGCCCTGCTGGGTCGCCTGGTGCACTGGGGCCTGCTGCGCCCCTCCGACGACGACGACGGCGTCTTCGTCTTCCGCGACGAGCTCGCCGGCGCCATCTACCGCATCCTTCGTGAGCGGAGGCTGGTCGGATGATCACCCTGCTGCTGTGGATGGCCTCCTCTCCAGCCCAGCCGACCGTGCCCGGGCTGGGGGGCATGCCCCTGGAGCCGTCTCCCCCCGTTGAGGTCCCACCTGTCGAGGGCCTCACCTCCGACGCGCTGGAAGAGGGGGCCGAGCCGCTGCCCCCGCCGCCCTGGGTGCCGATCCCCGTCGCGGAGCGCGTCGTCGAGCGGGTCCCCCTGCTGGGCCCCTGGCCCGACGGCTGGCGCCCCGACGAGGACGGCCACGCCGGCCTGCCGACCGTCGACGTCCTGCTGGGCGATGTGCTCGACCCCGGTCGCCCTTACGGCGCCGGGCCCGTCCAGGGCCCCACCCTCGACGACCTGGGCACCAGCCCCATCGATCCCGAGCCTGTCCCGACCGCCGAGGCCGAGGCCGAGGCCCTCGCCGAGGGCGTCGCTGAGCTCGAGTCGAAGCAGGACGCACCCGAGCCCAACGGGGACGCCCCCGAGCCGGACGAGGCCGGATCCGAGCTCGCTGCGCCCGCTCCCGCGCCCTCCTCCTGGGTCGATCCGCTGACCGGTGCCGCCTCGACCTGGACCGACGGGTCCCGCCGCTCGCTGGCCGAGGACCTGCTGCCTCCTCCCCCTCGACGCGGCGCCGCGCGGGCGATCGGCTTCTGCCTGCTGGCCCTGCTCGCCCTGCTGCTGGCTGGCGGCGCCGAGCGGCTGCAGGCGCGGGTCCGCACGACCGGCCTCCTCCCGCGCCTGCTCTCCACCGCCACGGGCATCGGCCGCGCCTCGGTCGTCCCCCTCCTCTTCCTCGCCCTGCTCAGCGTCCTGCCCCCCGCCTGGGGGGTCGCCGTCCCCTTCGCCCTCGTCGCCGTCGCCGTCGCCATGGGCTGGAGCTCCCGCGAGCTGCTGGCCGACATCTTCGCCGGCTTCGTGCTGACCGTCGAGCGGCGGATCCGCATGGGCGACCGGGTCGACCTGGGGGAGGACGGCCAGGGCACCGTGCAGGCCCTGGGGCTGCGCGCGGCCTGCCTGAGCCTGGACGACGGCACCCTGCTCACCATCCCCAACCACCGGCTCGCGGCCCGCCAGGTGCGCATCGACCCCGACGCCACGCCCACCGTGGTCGTCCACCTCCCCGTGCGCGGCGGCCGGAGCACCGTCGAGTCGCTGACCCTGCTCCACGAGCTGGTCCTGATCCAGCCCTGGCTGGCCCCTGGCCGGGCCCCCCGGATCGGGCGCGACCCCAAGCACCCCGACACCTGGCGCATCGAGGCCCGCATCATCCTCCACCTCCACGCCGAGCCGTTTCGCCTGGGCCTGATCGGCCTCTGGGAGCGCGAGCACGCCGGCCGCAAGGGAGCGGGCGAGGCGCCATGAGCCTAGGCCTGCGCGCGCCATGACCCTCGGCCTGCTCGGCCTCCTCCTCGCCTGCGGCCGAGGTCCGGTCCTCGATCAGGGCGGGGCGGAGGCCCCCCGGGCCGTCGCGGGCGAGCGGGTGCGCTTCCTGGCCGTCGGCGACACCGGCATGGGCAACGCCCCGCAGCGGCGGGTGGCCGCGGCCATGCAGGCCCACTGCCAGGGCCGCACCGACGCGCTCGGCCCCGGCTGCGACTTCCTGGTCCTGCTGGGCGACGTCGTCTACCCCGCGGGCGTGACCGGCCCCGACGACCCCCTCTGGGAGAGCCGCGGCGTCGGGCCCTACGAGAGCCTGAACCTGCCGATCTACGGCGTGCTGGGCAACCACGACTACGGCGATCCGCCGATCGAGCGGGCGCGGGCGGCCGCCCTGGTCCAAGGCCCCACCGCCCCCTCCCCCTGGATCATGCCCGGCCCCTGGTACGCCTTCGATGCCGGGCCGGCGCGCTTCGTCGTGCTCGACACCAGCGCGGTCATGATGGGCTGGACCGATGAGCAGCAGACCGCCTACTTCCGACAGCAGGCCGAGCTCGCCGCCGGGCGCCCGCTGATCCTGCTGGCCCACCACCCGCTGCGCAGCAACGGCCAGCACGGCAACGCCGGGGAGTACGAGGGCTCTGCCTGGATCCCCTTCGCCAGCGGCCGACGCATCGCCCGATTGTACGAGGACACCGTCTGCGGCCGGGCCGCCATGCTGCTCAGCGGGCACGAGCACAGTCGACAGTGGCTGGAGCCGGCCTGCGGCATGGAGCTGGTCGTCCTGGGGTCGGGCGCCGCCGCCACCCCGCTGGTCGGGCGAGGCAACCCGACCTTCTTCGAGGAGGCCACCGAGCGCGGCTTCGGCTGGTTCGAGCTGACCGCCGAGGGCTTTCGGGGAGAGATCCTCGACGAGCACGGCGACATCGACTTCGTCCGCGAGGGGCGCTGGGCCCCGGCCGAGGCCCGGTAGACCGGATACCTGCCGCCGATGAGCACCTCCCAAGACCGCGTCGCCCTCGCCTGGCGTGTCGTGCCCGTCGTCTTCGCGCTCTTCCTGGTCGCCAACGCCTTCGCCCTGGTCGTGCTGGGCAGCCTGGGGGGGCGAGCCAGCGGCGAGCGGGCCAGCTTCCGCTGGCAGTCCAGCTGCGCCGAGCAGGCCATGCCCATCATGCAGACCCGGGGCGAGTCGCTGGGCCTGGGCGAGCCCGAGTGGGCCGCGCAGGGCGACACCATCACCCTGACCGCCACCCTGCCCGGCCTGGACGACGACGCCACCGCCGTGCCGGCCCTGCTGGCGGCCCCTGGCGAGCTGGAGCTGCGCCTGGAGGGCCGGCTGCTGGCCACCCGGGACGACCTCGTCAGCGCCCGGCTGGAGCTTGACGAGAGCGGCATGCCCCTGACCACCCTGACGTTTTCGCCCGAGGCCGGCGAGCGCCTCTCGGCCGAGGTCGACGCCGCCCCCCAGGGCGAGATCGTCTTCCTGCTGGACGGCGTTGAGATCGCCCGGCGGCCCAACAGCGTCAAGGTCAGGGAGCACCAGCTCCGGATCCTGCCCGGCGAGGGCGAGACCCGGGTCCGGTTCCGCCGGGCGACCGACCGCGCGATCGTGCTCGACCACGGGCGGCTGCCCTGCGAAGTGAGCGGCTCCCCTACCGGCGGTTGATCCAGTCGTTGTTGTCCGGCACCAGCCGCACCGCTCGGTTCTCGTGGCGGCTGATGCCGCCGCCAGGCAGCAGGCGCGGCCCGGTGTGGACCCCCAGGACCATGTCCCAGTCTTCGACGAAGACCGGCGATCCGCTGTGTCCGCCGATCGTGTTGATCGGGTACCAGACCATCTCGGCGTCCGCCTGGCTGATGACGGCGCCATCCATCCGCTGGGGCTGCTCATCGAAGGGCTGCCCCTGCACCTTCCCGTAGCCCGAGACCACGATCCGCGTGTTCGCAGCGACCGAGTGGTCGGCCAGCCGGAACACGTTCCCGCCGGGCGCGCTCAGCCCCGGGGTCGACAGCACCGCAAGGTCGGACCGCACCGCCTGCGAGGCCCTCCAGTCCGGATGGACCAGGTCACGCCCGACCACGGTGAAGGTCTTCTTGGGGTGTACGCTGCTGTTGGGGCTGAAGCCGGGCGCCACCTCCACGCGGGTCACGTCCCAGCCGGTGTCGAAGAAGTTGTGCCCGCAGGTGAGGATCTTCTCGGGCCCGATGAAGAAGCCGGTCCCGTAGGCCGGGCCGCTGCTGCCGCTCCAGAGGCGCAGCTGGCAGATGGCGCTGTGGGGAAAGTACGAGAGCGCCTGGTTGGGGACGCCCGCATGCCAGGAGACCCGCCTGGAGAACCACTGCATCCAGAAGCGGAGCGCGTCGACGATGCCGGTCGGGCGGTAGCTCGGATCCGGCTCGATCAGCACCTGTCCGTCCGACAGAGAGGCGCCGTATCGCTGGGCCTGCTCGAGCAGCGCGTCGGCCAGCTTGCGGCTGATGCGGGCCCGCTCGGAGGGGTGCATCAGCCGGCGCTCGACCTCGGGGTCCCGAAGATCCCCCAGCTCGACGAGGCAGGCGGCCACGCCCTCTCCCAGGCGATGCGGATCGAGCACGGCCAGCGGCGCACCGCCGGCTTCGACGCAGCCCTCGTCGGCCAGCGCTCGCCCGATTCGCTGCGCCAGCCCCTGGGATCCCGGGTCGGCGGCCTCGTGGTGCCAGACCTCGGGCCCTCGCCCGGAGTCGGCGTGCAGCGAGAGGAAGAGGCCGCCCCGTGAGCCGACCTGGCCCGAGCGCTCCGCCAGGCTGAGGTTGCTGTCGTTCGTCCGGGTCAACCGGGCGCGCCCCTGCAGGTTCTCGACCACCCGCCGCGCGACGTCCAGGGTCAGCTCCTTCTCCGTCAGGCCATGGCCACCGCAGGCCCCGTACGGGGTCGACTTCCCGACCTCGACCTCTCCCCCGTGTCCGGGGTCGATGATGATGTCCAGGGCCTCGCCGTGCACCGATCCCGTCCTTGTGCTCGGGTTCGCGGCGGGCCCGCCGCTGGCGCTGTGATGCCGGACGACCGTGTCGAAGATCTTGCGCAGATCGGGCATCCGGCCGATCTTGTCGCTGGCGGGCGTGTTGCTGGCGGTCGAGCCGCTGACCGCTGTGAGGATCCGGCGCGCATCGGCGGGGCCGTACGGGACCCCGATCCGCGCCCGCATCATGGCGTTGAGGGCCACCGCCGCACCGGCGACGATCGGGCTGGCGCTGGAGGTCCCGTTGAAACCATGGGTGTAGCCGGTGGCCTTTCCGGAGGACAAGGTCGCGCTGGCGCTGGTGGTGGTGACCCCGCTGCCCCAAGCGAAGCAGTCCACCCGGCTGCCGTAGTTGCTGAAGCCCAGGCGGGCCCGGGTGCTCGGATCGGCGGCGCCGACCATGATCGCCCCGCTGTCCAGGAACCCGGGGTCACCCCGCTTCAAGCGCTTGCCCAAGGGCAAGATTGGATCGGTCCAGGCGTCAAGGTCGTTGCTGCCGTTCGCGCCGGCCTCGACCACCACGATGCCCAGCGCGGTCGCGATGAGGATGGCGACGAATTCCGCCCACTCGCACTCCACCGGCAGCTCGCTGGAGCCGGCGACGGTGGTCTGGGCCTCCAGCAGGAGGACATCGCCGCGCCGCATCTTCCCCGCAGCGTCGAGGATGGCCTCGGCGGTGTTGAAGCGGTCAGGGTTCGCGGCCCGCTTCTGGCTGACCACCTTGCAGGTGGCCGCCGGCACGATGCCGACCCCGCCGACCATGTTGTCTTGCATCACCAGCTGACCCAGCACCGAGGTGCCGTGCTCGGGCACCGCGGGATGGGGCCAGTTCAGCCCCGACAGCAGCGTGATGCTCGAGGGCAGGTCCTCGTGGTTGAGGGTCCAGCCGTACTCCAGGTCGACCACCGTCACGCCGCGTCCATCGCCGCCGGCCTGGCCCCACGCGAAGCGGGCGTCGATGCCACGCGGAGCGGCGTCCAGGTAGCCTTGCACCGAAGAGTGGGGATCGTCGGCCGAGTTGACCGGCGGCGGGGTCGGCACACCGGCCGTGTAGCTGCCCATCACCTTGGGGTGACCGCGGAGGGCCCGGTGCACCTGCTGAGCGTCCGCGCCCGCGGGCAGGTGGATCGCTGCCATCTCGTGGAGCCGGGGCAGGCGCCGGCCCAGGGAGGCGGTGGCCTGCTCCTCCATCTGGCGGAGCTGCTCCGGGGAGACCACCTCGGGCGAGATGAGCCGCTCGATCCGGGCGCCCGCCACCGCTCCGCGTGCGAGGTCCTGCCAGTCGCCCGCCGCCGAGGCCACCCGCGCCTCCCCCCAGGGCTCGCTGCCGGGGTGAAAGACCACGTTGACACGGGTTTGGTGCGGCGGCAGCGCTACGCCCGCGGCTGAGTTGATCGACAAGGGTGCCTCCAGGGTTCGATTCCCCCTGCAAGCAAGACCCGGGCCAAGCCGACGAACGCGGCGCAGGCGGGCCCATCGCGTCGTGCATGCCCCAAGCATCACACCAAAGCAGGCATGCCCTGCCCGGTCGGCCACCCGATCGCACCGTCATCGGGTCCCGCGCCACGGGCCCCCCGGGGTCATCCCCTCGGCTCGGGGGTCGCACAGAGAACCCGGAGGTGTGGCCGATCGGCCATGCCCATCCGAGCACCCACCCCGCCTTCGATCCCCATCACCGCGGCCCCCTCGGCTGGAACGCGCCTTGCTGTGCCAACTCATGCCGGTCGAACCGGGCCTTCCCCCCTTCGCCGGCCGCCGCCTCCTGTTACGATCCCCTCGACCTTCATGCCTCGTGGCTCCCCAGTGTCCCCGGGGGTCCGCCAGGTTCCTTTCATTTTTTTGGAGTTCCACGATGTTCGCCCGCACCGTCAGCGATGTCCCCGCCGGAGTCCCACCTCACCCCATCCTCGGTCGATCGGAGACCATCGAGCGCCTGCGCGCTCGCCTGCCGCTGCTCGCCGCCGCCCGTCGGACCACCCTGATCACCGGCGCCACCGGCACGGGAAAGGAGGTCGTCGCACGCGGCCTGCATGGCGCGACGGGCAGCGGTGAGCGGCCCTTCGTGCCGGTCCACTGCGGGGCCCTCCCCGAGAACCTGGCCGAGTCCGAGCTCTTCGGCCACACCCGCGGGGCCTACACCGGCGCCAGCCATGCCCGAAACGGCCTGATCCGCAGCGCCAAGGGGGGGACCCTCTTCCTGGACGAGATCGACTCGCTGACCCTGCCCCTGCAGGCCAAGCTGCTCCGCTTCCTGGAGTCCGGCGAGGTCCGGGCCGTGGGGGCCGACTCTGCCCAGCGCTGCGGCGACATCTGGGTGCTGGCCGCGACCAACAAGGACCTCCAGCAGGAGGTCAAGCGAGGCGCCTTCCGCGAGGACCTGCTCTACCGTATCGACGTGATGCGCGTCAGCATCCCATCGCTGGCCCAGCGCGCCGAGGACATCGAGCTGCTGGCGGAGCACTTCCTGGACGCCCTGGGCAGCCCCGGCCTCTCGTTCAGCCGGTCCGCGCGGCGGGCGATGCTCCGCCACTCCTGGCCGGGCAACGTCCGCGAGCTGAAGCACCGGGTCGAGCGCGCCGCGCTGCTCGGGCAAGGAGAGGTGATCGACGCCGAGGACCTCGGGCTCGCCTCCCTCGCTCCGGCGCCTGTCGCCGCGGCCCCCGTGGCCAGCCTCGAAGAGCAGCTCTGGCGCCTTGTGGCCGAGGAGGGCCTCTCCCTGCACGACGCGATGGCCCTCTGCGAGCGCTGCCTGTTGAGCCGGGCGCTGGTCGAAGAGCAGGAGAACCGCAGCCGAGCCGCCCAACGTCTACAGATCCACGTGCGCACGATGTTCAAGAAGCTCGCCGAGCCAGGGGGCTGAGGCCAGGGCGCTGCGGCCAGGGCGCTGAGGCCAGGGGGGGGGGCGCGCGGGCCTGCCCCGAAACGCAGCGGCTGCCCGTCCCGCCATGCCCGACCATTCAGGGGCTCGCACGATGGGGTGCGCCCCGCGCCTGCCCTCGCCATGGCATGGACCTTGCTCACCTTGCCCGGGCCCGGGTCCGCCGCGGACTCCCCGCCTTGGCCCTCTGCCGTGAGAGAGCGTCGACAGCATGGAACAAATCGCGCCCTTCCGCACCCGCATCACCCCTCGTTTCCCCATCGCGAGCTTCGCCGTCCGGGTTCCCTCGAATCGTTGGTACGAGATCGCCTGCGCCACCGACCCGGCGCTCTTCCACTCCGACAACCGCGGCCGCCGGACGGCCGGCAACTTCTTCACCAGCCGCGAGCAGGGCCTGGTGCGGGCCGACGAGTCCAGCTCGACCTTCATGCTGCCCCCGGACCGCCTCTGTCGTTTCGCGGGCGCCTCGCGCGTCTACTACGCGCTCGCCACCTACGCCGATCGCGAGGGCAACGACCCGCGGTTCAGCATCTCTCCCGACGCCCTGGACCGGGTCCCCGCCCTGGCGCTCTCCCCCGACTTCACCGGGCGGGGGCTGGACCGGACCCGCATCGGGACCGGGCAGGGCTCCCGCTACGCCGGAGGCAACGAGCCCGTGCTGGTCTGGGGAGGCGACCTGGCCCTCGCTCAAGAGCGGCGTGCCGCGCGCTCCGCCGCGTACGACGACGGCTTCGACCCCTCGCTCTGGGGCAACCCGGAGCGACGGGCCTCTGCAGAGGGCGAGGCCCACGGCCGGCCCGCCGTCGACGCCGAGGCGGCGGCGCCCACCGCCGTCTACGGAGCCGTGGCCAGCGCCGCCCCGCAGCTCGCGCCCCCTCCGCACCGGTCCGGCTGGAGCGACCGCTACGAGTCCGTTCACGACGACTCCACCCTCCCTCTCGGCGCAGGCGTCGCCTACGGCCGGCCCGTGGGCGCCCTCGCCCCCGAGGCAGAGGAGCCCCCCGGCCTGGAGGAGCCGCCGACGCGGCCCGCCTCCTCCTACGCCGCCTACGGCCGACCGGCTCCGCCCGAGGACGAGGCCCCGGGGCTGGAGGAGCCCCCGGCGTCGGCCTCCCCCGCTTATGGGGACCCCCGGTCCGCCTCGGAGTCCGCCGGGCTCCTGGGCGACATCATCGACGCGGTCAACCCCATCGGCACCATCTTCTCCGGCGTGGTCCTGACCAACAAGGCCAGCGCCACCCAGTGGGCGGTGCCCGCGGACTACCCCGCGCGGATCCGCGCCTACGCCGCCCACAACCCGGCCGACGGCGCCATCCTGCTGGCCGCCCTCGCACGGAACCCGACCTTCCACAGCGGGGGCTGGATCCTGTCCCTCCAGCCGAACGCCTCGGCGATGACGCTCGACACCGCCGTGTTCTTCCGCGGCCAGAGCTTGAACATCTGCACCTACGCCCATGAGCTGGTCCACGTTCAACAGTACGGGCTGCTGGGGGCGACCGCCTTCCTGGTCAGCTACTTCGGCCTCAGCGCCGTCACCATCGCCGAACGCCTCGTCCGTCGCCAGCCCCTCAACGTGATGAACAGCAGCCCCCACGAGGTGCAGGCCTACGACATCGGCAACCGCTTCTGTGCCTGGGCACGGACCCAGCCCTGGGGCGTCGGCCTGGCCCTGCCCGACCACGGACACCCCGTCGACGACGATTCGGACGCTCAGGGCCCCAACCTGCACGGTCGGCACCTGGCCTATCGCGACGAGGGCGAGGGCGAGGACGCGCTCGACGAGCAGGGGGGGGAGGCCGCCAGCGCCAGCCCGCCCGCCCTGGGGCGCGCCGAGCTGAGCGTGCCCGAGAAGCTGCGGATCTCCGAGATCGTCGCCGTCGCCGAGAGCGGCGCCGAGGGCTACAGCGCGGCCTTCCCCTGGACCCCTCGCCAGGACCTGAACAGTGATCCCTCGACCCTCCGCTCCGAGGGGCTGCTCTTCGGGTACCTGCTCTTCGACCAGCAGAGCGGCGCCCTGGGAGAGGTGATCAAGGCCGCCTGGCGTCGAAGCAAGGCCATGGTCGGGGACCCCGCCTTCCCCGAGGACCGGCGCCTGGAGCGCCTGCTTGGGGTCGACGAGGCGACGATCGAGCAGCTGATCGCCAGCACGAACGCCGACGACCGGCAAGCCCGGCTCGGACCCGTGGAGGGGGCCGTCCTCTGGCGCGAGCCCTGGCTGAGCCGCTTTCGGCGAGCCGGCGCCGTGGACTACGTCCAGGCGGCGCAGCGCGAGGTGGCCGTCACACGTTTCCTCGACCCCCACCTGGAGTTCGCCCGCTGGATGGGCCTGACCACCGACCGCGCGCTGGGCTTCGTCATGGACCGCTGCGTCGACATGGGCCGCGTCGGGGGGCCATCCTGGATCGCCCGCGTCGCCGGCCCGATCCGCACGCGGCGTCATATGGAGGCGGCGCTGCGAGAGCTCGGCTTCTCCCGCCTGTCCGACTTTCAAGAGAGCGTCCAGGGCCTGGAGGCGTCGGGGCGATGGGACGCCCGCACCCACGCCGCCATGGCGCGGGCCCTGCGCGGGCTCGACTCACCGATGCCGGTGCTGGTCCCAACCCTCGGCCAGATGCTCGACTCCATGGTGGCCGAAGCGGGCACGCGATCGGCCATGGCTCGGCTCCAGCGCCTGCGCAGCACGAGCCGCTTCACCGACACCGCCTACCGGCTGGACTGAACGATGGCGGTGACCCCCGACATGGCGCTCGAAGCGGCCCACAGGCTGCGCCACTCCCGCGGCTATGCCGCCCTCTCGGAGGAGGAGCGGGGCGCGCTGGACCGGGATCTGGGCCGGATCGAGGCGGTGTTGTACGGGCAGCCCGCCGCGCCCGCGACGCTCCGGCCGGCCGCCATGGCCGTCGACCCCTACGCCGTCGACCCCTACGTCGTTGGCCTGGAGACGCCGGTCTCGCTGCGACCCGGCCTGCCACCGCCCCGGCCCCCGGGGCCTCGCCCCCCTCCCCCGCCGGATGGCCGCCCAGGCGGCCCCCTCCCACCCGGTCCGCCC
>DDSR01000148.1 GCA_002343455.1 Deltaproteobacteria bacterium UBA2385
CGACGAGCGGACCGTGGGGGGAACCTGGAGGGGTTCCCCCCCTGGGGAGGCCCCGCCAGTTCCGGGCGGGTCGGTTAACCCTGCCGCCCTCGCCGCTGGAGGCCCCGTGCAGCCGCTCATCCCCTACTTCGAGCCGGTGAAGTTCCAGATCACCGACGGCTTCGCGATCCACGGCTTCGGCATCATGGTCGCCCTGGCCTTCATCGTCGGCGGCTGGTTCGGCATGGACAAGGCCCGGCGGGACGGCCTGGAGCCCGAGCTGATCAACCGCCTGATCGGCTGGCTGGTCGGCGCCGTCTTCGTCGGCGGACACCTCGGCCACGTCTTCTTCTACGAGCCCGAGCGCCTGAAGGAGGACCCGCTCTTCATCCTGAAGTTCTGGGAGGGCCTCTCCAGCTTCGGCGGCTTCGTCGGCTGCCTGCTGGTGACCATCTGGTTCTTCTCCCGCGAGGGGCGCCGCCGCGAGGCCGAGAACCGGGTCCGCCAGGCGCGGGGCCTGCCCCTCTTCCCCCCCATCCGCTACTGGGACTACGGCGAGGCCTGCGCCTACGGCTGGGCCTTCGGCTGGATCTTCGCCCGGACGGGCTGCTTCCTGGCCCACGACCACCCCGGCCTGGTCACCGACTTCTGGCTGGGCGCCCGCGGCATCTGCGAGGCCTTCCCCGGCGACCCCAACATCGCCTGCCACGACCTGGGCCTGTACGAGGCCATCTGGGCCGTGCCGGTCAGCATCTTCTTCTGGATCTCGGACCGCAAGCCGCGCTTCAACGGCTACTTCCAAGGCTTCTGGTGCATGCTCTACGGGGCCGCCCGGATGTTCTACGACGGCCTTCGCACCCACGACACCCGCTGGCTGGAGGGCGTGCTGGGCGAGCAGGGCGTCACGCCGGGGCAGGTCTTCAGCGCGGCGATGATGCTGCTGGGCGTGGCGGTGCTGATCATCCGCCGCGGCCAGCCCTCGGCCCGCGAGCAGTACGTCGGCACCGGGCTGGCGGATCCCACCGCCGCGCAGGGCTGAAGGTCTGGGCTGAAGATCAGCGCTGGGCTGAAGATCAGCGCTGGGCCTGGGGGGGACCGGGCACGACCTGGTCCAGCAGCTCGGCGATGAAGAGGGCGCCGGTGCGGCCGGGGTGGACGGAGTCGACGAAGATGTCGTTCACCATGGGCGCGCGGGCGAACCACTCGGGGCCATCGGCCAGCGGCACCGACTCCTGCTGGGCGACCTTGCGCATCACCTGGTTGTACTCGTCGTTGAGCGGGGTCTTCTGTAGCTGGTACCAGGGCAGGTCGAAGACGACCGGCAGCAGCAGCAGCACGGGCTGCGCGCCCGCCTCGCGGCTGAGGCGGATCATCTCGCGGAGGTTCTCCTCGTACTCCTCGGGCGGCACCCGCCGGAACTCCCCCTTGGGGGCGCTGGGGTCGCCGCCGTGGGCGATGCGCTCGGGCGTGTCGCTGGCCCCGCTGGCGACCCGGGCCGCCAGCCAGCGGTTGCGGATCAGCCGGTAGAGGGCCAGGCGCTGCAGCAGGCTGGCCGGGCCCGACCAGGCCTGGAGCTGGAAGCGCTCCCGATCGGTGGCGATGTCCATCGTGCCGTCGCTGTTGCGGTTGCCGATGACTACAACATCGGGCTGGAAGCCCAGGCAGTGTCGGGAGAGCTTGTAGACCGACTGGGCCGAGCTGTGGCCCGGCGCGGCGCAGGCGGCCACCTGGTAGTCGACGCCGTAGCGCTGCTCGCTGAGGCGCTCGAGCTGACCGGGGATCGTGTCGGGCCAGCCCAGCAGGTAGCCGAAGATGGCCGAGTCGCCGACGAAGATGACCCGCCAGGCGTTGGCGGGCTTCTCGACGGGGTGCTCGGGGCCGCGCATCCGCCACTGGTTGGTGGTGTAGTGCTGGTTGCCCAGCCAGCCCTCGGGGTAGTTCAGGTCCCAGCCGGGCACGTCCTCGTTGGCGACCATCGCCTCGCCCTGGCCGGGCCGGCTGAGCACGATCTCCCGCCGGGCGGTGAGCGAGGAGGGCAGCAGCCAGGCCACGCCCTCCAGCAGGGCCAGGAGCCCCACGGTGACGAGGACCGAAAAGCCCAGGCGACGGGAGAGGGGGAGGGCGGGGCGGGTGCGAGGGGTCACGGGGCGGGATTATGCCACCGGAGCCTAGAAATAGACCCCGACGCCCCAGCGCAGGTAGAAGCCGCCCATGCCGAAGCGAGCGATCTCCTCGCGCTGCTCGGTGCCCGAGACCTTGGCCTTGTAGACGCCGGTGGCGACCAGCCCGTAGCCCATCTCCAGGTGGCTGCCGGCGCGCACGGCCCGGCGGCTGGCGATCGGCACGAGGTCGATGCCCAGCGCCGCGACGCCGCCGGGGCTGAAGCCCGTGCCCTTGAGCTGGTTGCTGTTGTCGTCCTGCCCGGGATCGTCGTCCATGCGGACCGTGCCGGTGAAGAGCGCGCCCTGGACGGTGGCGTAGGGGTACAGCCAGTCGGCGATCCGCACATCGGCCTTGGGGCCCAGCAAGAACTGGTGGCTGCGGAAGGCGGAGCGGAAGAGGAAGCCCCCCTCGATGTAGTCCTCGTCGGTGTCGTAGCTGTAGTAGTAGGTCTCGCCGTCACCGGTGACGACGTCCTGTCCCCAGGCGCCCGTGTGGTAGCCCGCGACGATGTTGATCCGCTCGTGGACAGCGAAGGCGCCGCGCAGGCCCATCGTGCCGATGGTGTTGCCCTCGTCGAACATGTCGAAGCGGTCGTCGGCCGTGCCGAAGGCGCCCAGCTCGAGGGAGAGCTCGTGGTCGGCGGCCTGGGCGGAGCCGGCGAGAGAGGCGGCGAGCAAGAGGATGGGGGTGTGCATGGTCACTCCTGCCCGGCGAGGCGGGGAAGCGTGTCGTCGGTCTGCAAGCCAAGCACCGCGAAGCCGCTGGCGACGCTGATGCTGTCGTCGCTGGGATCGAGGAAGCTGACGAGGCCCAGGCCCGAGGCGTGGGTGATGAAGAAGCGACCATCGGGCAGGGCGCCGATGCCGGTCGGGGGGATCTCCAGCTCCAGGCTGATGGGCTGGCTGGGGTTGCGGAGGTCGACCTTCAGCAGGTCCGAGCGCCCCTCCAGCAGCACCAGGGCGTAGGCGCCGCCGTCGTCCTCGACCAGGGCCAGGCCGACCGGCGGGCTCTCCAGGACGAGGCTGACCTCCTCCTGGTTGAGCAGATCGACCACCCCCAGGCCGTAGCGGCTGGCCTGGTAGCCGTCCAAGCCGCTGCCGGAGTACGCGCTGGGCCGCAAGATGCCGACCGCGAAGGCGCGGCTGGCCGTGAGCTGCAGCGACTCCACCGGGTTGCCCATGACGTACTCGGTCACCTCAAGGCTCTCGTAGTCCAGGTGGTAGATGTCCATCCGGTTGTTGTAGGCCGAGCCTCCGTAGTACAGCAGGGCGAAGGACTCGCCCTCGACCATCTCGCTGACGCCGTGGTCGAGCTGCTGCGGATCCAGGTTGAACAGGTCGTGGTCGAGCAGGTCGACCCGGGCCTCGGTGTTGTAGACCAGCAGGGTGCGGTCCAGGCTGGGGCTGACCATCAGGCGGGCCGGGACGGCGTCCAGGCTGATGATGTCGATCGCCTTCACGTCCAGGTCCAGCTTGTACAGATCCTTGCTGCCGGCGACCGTGATCAGGGCGTAGCGCCCGTCCGGCGTCAGGGCCGCGCTGGTCGGGTCGACCTGCTGGTCGTTGTCCAGGGTCAGCGGGAACTCCACCGTCTTCTCGAAGGTCTCCAGATCGACGACGATCACCTGCGAGCGGCTGAGGACCACCGCGCGGCTGCCGTCCAGGCTGAAGATGATGTTGTTGGCGCTGAAGCCCGCGCTGATCGAGGCCACCGCGCCCGTGTCCAGGTCGATGAAGGCCACCTGCGTCAGGTCCACCACCCCGTCCACCGGGATGTCTTCGGCCGAGTCGTAGTCCAGGTAGGCGACCGCGATGCTGCCGTCGGGGGTGAAGACCATCCGGTTGAGGTGCGCCGGGATCTCCGTCACCAGCTCGACCGCGGCGTCCTTGACGATGCTGACCTCGTAGGACCAGCCCAGCTCGTCGTCGTCGCAGTCCTCGATCTTCTCGGCCTCGGGGTCCTTGCAGGTCCGATAGCGGTCCCAGACCACCAGCCGCTGACCGTCCGCGGTGGGCGTGGTGCGCACCACCTCGGCTCCGTCCAGGTCCACGCCGTCGAAGCCGCCGTCGGTCCGGACCCGCACCAGCCCGCCGTTGCTGGGCTGGGTGAAGTAGATGCCGTCCTCGATGGCGACCGCGCTGCCGGGGTCCCACAGGGGGGCGTCCAAGGTGTACTGGCCGTTGTCGGGCAGGTTGTCCCAGGGGTTGCACCCCATCAGGACCAAGGCGAGAGGGAGGGTGATCATGGGTCGCTCCTAGTACTCGATGCCACTGTTCAGTTCAAAGCCGGTGATGGTCTGCAGATCGCCCGAGTCCGGGTCGTAGAAGGACAGGCGGCCGAGGTCGTGCTCCTGGCTGGCCCAGGCCAGGGTCGACTCGGGGACCACCCCGACGTGGACCGGGTTGCTCTTCAAGGCGATGTCCTCGTAGAGCAGCGTCTGGTACTCCAGGACCTCCAGCCAGGGCTGGTCCTCCATGATGAAGTAGCCGCGCTCGCCGTCGTCGCTGTGGGCGAAGCCGATGGGCTCGTCGGGCAACAGCAGGGGGTTGGCGAAGAAGTCGTCCGTCAGGTCGATCATCGTCAGCGCCCAGTGGTTGTAGAAGGCCGAGGTCGAGGGCGTGTCGCCGTTGTCCTTGGGGTGGAAGACCAGGGCCGTCTCGCCGGTGGGGGAGAGGCCGATGGCGCGCACCGGCTTGACCAGCGAGCGGACGGTGATCTCGTCGGTGGCGAGCTCCCAGCTGGCGTAGCGGCTGGTCTGGGTGGCCGTGCTGAAGAGCAGGCCGCGGCTGCCGTCCGGGCTCATCACGACGCTGCCGAAGCTCTCGGTCGGAGGAAGCGCCACCACGGCGGCCTCGGCGAAGGGGTCGGCCAGGTCGTAGAGCCAGAGCTCCTTGGCGTCGCGGGCGACGGCCACCGCCCGCAGGCCGTCCGGGGTCAGGTCCAGATCGGTCGGGTTGGCGCCCACGGCGACCCTCTCGACCCGCGCCTCGGCCAGCTCGATCACCGTCAGCTCCTCGGCCCCGAACTGCCGGACGAAGGCGAAGCGCCCGTCGGGGGTCAGCAGGACCTCCTCCGCCAGCGGCGGGTCGATCAGATCCTCGCTGATCGCGATGCGCATCGGGGCCGGGCTCGCCGCGGTCAGGTCGATGACCGCCACGTAGGCGTCGCTGGCGACGACCGCGCTGACGCTGTCGGCGGTGAACTGTACGCCGCGGGGGTTGAAGCCCACCACCATCGGGGTGTGGGTCAGGTTCTCGGTGTCGACCAGGCTGATCTCGTTGTAGCTCTGGGCCCCGCTGCTGCTGCTCTCCTCCTCGTCGCTGTTCGGGTCATGCCAGCAGATCACCCAGCGCCCGTCCGGGGAGAGGCTCATGCTGTTGAAGTTGCCCCGCACGCCGATCTCGTGGACGGTGAGCGTCTCGGCGTCGATCACGCTGACGCTGTCGGCGGCCTCGTTGAAGGTGACCGCCTTGCGGTAGTCGCTGGTCGTGGCCACGGCGATGGGCCGGTCGCCGACCTCGGCGGTGATCACCTGCAAGGAGGGCACCGCGACCCGGGTGACCGTGTCGCGGTCTGGGTTGGCCACGAAGAGGTAGGCCGTCGTCGCGGCGGGGCTCATGGCGAAGAAGCTGTCCTCGACCTCGGGCTCGGTCTCGCCCGCGCCGCCGTCCCCGGCCGAGGCGCCGTCGCCGCCGTCGTTGTCCCAGGAGCCGCCCGGGCCGGTGTCGAAGGCGGCGTCTCCTTCCCTCATGGCGTAGTCGCTGCATGCCGCGAGGCTGGGGATCAGGAAGAGGGAGAGGGTGCGCTTCATGGGGACTCCTCGGTCTCGATGCCGCTGTTCAGCTCGAAGCCGGTGATGGTCTGCAGCTCGCCCGTCTCGGGCGCGTAGAAGGAGAGGCGGCCCAGCTCGTGCTCCTGGCTCGCCCAGGCCAGGGTCGACTCGGGGACGACGCCGACGTGCACCGCCGGGCTCTTCAGGGCGACCTCCTCGTAGAGCAGGCTGCGGTAGTCCAGGACCTCCAGCAGGGGCTGCTCCTCCATGATCAGGTAGCCCCGCTCGCCGTCGTCGCTGTGGGCGAAGCCGCTGGGCTCGGCCGGCAGGCGCAGGGGGTTGCTGAAGAAGTCGTCGGTCAGGTCGATCATCGTCAGCGCCCACTGGCTGTAGAAGACGCTGTCGCTGTCGGTGTCCCCGTTCTCCTTGTCGTGGAAGACCAGGGCGGTCTCGCCGGTCGGGGAGAGGCCGATCGCCCGCACCGGCTTGACCAGGGCGCGCACGGTGATCTCGTCGGTCGAGAGGTCCCAGCTCCCGTAGCGGCTGACCCCCGAGGCCGTGCTGTAGAGCAGGCCGCGGCTGCCGTCGGGGCTCATCACGACGCTGCCGAAGGTGTCGGTCTCGGGCAGGGCCACGACATCGGCGGCGGCGAAGGGGTCGGCCAGGTCGTAGAGCCAGAGCTCCTTGCTGTCCCGGGCCACCGCCACGGCGCGCAGGCCGTCGGGGGTCAGATCCAGGTCGGTCGGGTTGTCGCCGACCGCGACCCGCTCCACCCAGGCCGAGGCCAGCTCGACCACGACCAGCTCGGTCGCCCCGAACTGGCGGATGAAGGCGTAGCGCCCGTCCGGGGTGAGCAGCACCTCCTCCGCAAGGGGAGGCTCGACCAGGTCGTCGCTGATGGCGATGCGCGCGGGCGCCGGGGTCGAGGCGGTCAGGTCGATGACCGCGACGTAGGCGTCGCTGGCGACCACCGCGCTGGCGCTGTCTGCCGTGAACTGCACGCCGCGCGGGTTGAAGCCGACCACCATCGGGATGTGGGTCAGCGTCTCGGTGTCGACCAGGCTGATCTCGTTGAAGGACTGGGCCCCGCTGTCGCTGGACTCGGTCTCGTCGCTGTCGCTGTCGTGCCAGCAGATGACGAAGCGCCCGTCGGGGGAGAGGCTCATCGTGTTGAAGTTGGCGCGCACGGGCACGCTGCTGACCTCGAGGCTGTCGGCGTCGATGACGCTGACCGTGTCGCTGGCCTCGTCGAAGGTGACCGCCTTGCGGTAGTCGCTGGTCGTCTTGACCACGATCGGGCGGTCGCCGACCTCGGTCGTGATGACCTGCAAGGACGGCACCGAGACGCGGGTGACCGTGTCGCGGTCGGGGTTTGCGATGAAGAGGTAGACCGGGCTGGCGGCCGGGCTCAGCGTGAAGAAGCTGTCCTCGACCTCGGGCTCGGTGTCGCCGCTGTCGGCCGTGCCGTCGGTGGAGCCGCCGTCGGCCTGGCCTTCGTCGGAGTTCTCGCTGGGGATGCTGCTGAACGCCTTGTCCGCACCGCAGCCTGCGACGAGGGCGAGGAGGGTGAGCAGCGTGGGGGGACCGAAGCGGTTGTTCATGGTGTGTCCTTCCGTACACCATCAATAGCAAGGCCTGTGCCGACCCGCTGGAGCCTGATGGGGACGAGGCCTTCGACAGAGGGGGCCCGCCCGGCCCCCGCAAAGCACGACACGCCGATCAGGGCGAGCGGATCGCCGCCGCCAGGTGCAGGGCGCAGATCGTCTTGGCATCGGTCAGACGTCCGTCCCGACACATCTCCAGCGCCAGGGAGAGCGGCATCCTCAGGACCCGGATGTACTCGTCGGCCTCGGCCTGTCCGTCCGTCGGGCTGAGCCCGCGGGCCAGGTAGAGGTGGATGCGCTCGTCGGTGAAGCCGGGCGTGGTGTGGATGCTGGCGAGGAGGGTCAGCTCCTCGGCGGCGAGCTGCGCCTCCTCCGAGAGCTCGCGCCGGGCGCAGTCCTCGGGCGCCTCGCCGGGCTCCAGCAGGCCGGCGGGCACCTCGATGTGCATGCCTCCGCCGGCGTGCCGGTACTGGTGGACCAGGCTGACCGTGCCGTCGGGATGCAGGGGCAGGACCGCGGCGGCGCCCGGGTGGCGGATCACCTCCAGCTCGACCTGCCGCCCGTCGGGGAAGGTGGCGGTCTCCAGCCCCAGGTTGATGACGCGGCCGGCGTAGAGGGTGCGACGGGTGGAGATGGGGGCTCCGAAACGAAGAACCGGCCGCTCGCGGGGGCGGGCGGCCGGTTCAAGGTGGTGCGGACGGGGGGAATCGAACCCCCAAGGGCGCATGCCCACTAGATCCTGAATCTAGCGCGTCTACCAATTCCGCCACGTCCGCAGGTGGCACCGGCACGAGGCCAGCTGGCAGCGCCATGCTAATCAGCCTCGCGTGCGCGGTCAAGCGGCGAAGAGGAGGAGCTGACCGCGGCGCTGGCCCTCGGTTGCGGCCGACACGGCGCCGAGCATGGCGGCGAGGACCTCCTCGGGGCCGCCGGAGGCGTCGATCAGCCGGCCCTCGCCCGCGGCCCGGTGGCGCAGCAGGCCCCGGTAGAGGCGATCCAGCCGGGCGTCGTTGGCCTCGATCAGCGTGTGGAGATCGTGCTCGTGGAGGGGGCCGCGGGCCCGCAGGCGCGCCCGGCGAAGCGCCAGCGGGGCGTGCAGGTAGAGGGTCAGATCGGGGGCCTCGACCGCCTCGCCCAGACCGGCCAGGGCCTCGGGCCGCTCGGCGTAGACCAGAGTGGAGAGCCAGTAGCGGTCGATCACCACGGGCCGCCCGGACTGGACGAGCTGGCGGGCCCGGCGGCCGGCCTCGACAACCGTGGCGGCGTAGGCCACCGAGCGGGCCAGCGGGTCGCGGAAGGCCCCGTCGAAGCGCTCGCGGAAGGCGCGGACCTCCGCGGTCGGGGTGCTGAGGCTGGCGGCGCCCAGCGCGCGGGCCAGGGCGAGGCAGGCGCTGGACTTGCCGACGCCGTCGAGGCCTTCGAGGACGATGATCATCTCGGACTCCTGGGGTTGGGGGGTGCAACTAGCTAGTGCCAGGCACTAGCTAGTTGTATGTTCAGGCCGCCTCGCGGCCCTCCTCGTCCGCGGGGGTCGGGCCCAGCTCCAGGATCTCCACCACCCGCGCGACCCCGCCCAGGACGACCTCGCGGTGGTCGCCCTCCTCAGCCCCCAGCAGGGCCCGCCCCAGCGGCGAGTCGTAGCTGACGCGGCCGGCGGCGGGGTCTCCGTCCTCGAAGCCGGCCAGCCAGAAGACGCGCTCGGCATCGGCGGGATCGTCCAGGAAGCGGAAGCAGATCTGCGCTCCCAGCACGACCCGCTCCGGGAGCTCTTGGAGGGGCGGGACCACCTCGGCCTGGTCGCGCACCCGCTCCAGCTCACGCAGGCGGCGGGCCAGCTGGTGCATCCGGCGCTGGTTCTCCTCGAAGGCGAAGTTGTCGTGCCAGCCGGAGTTGTCGCCGGCCTCCAGCGCGGTGGGGTTGTCGGCGATCACGGCGTCGTACTCGGCGCGAACCAGGGCGAGGCGGGCGAGGAGGCGGCGCTTGCCGCCGGGGGTGGTGACGATCCTCATGGGGGGCTCCAGGGTTGTGAGAGGGGATCAGCAGAGGCGGCCGCAGATCCCGCGGGCGAGGCGCTCGGGGAGGGCGGTGCTGGTGTCGATGGCGGGGTGGCAGGGCAGGCCGAGCTGCTCGGCCCAGCGCAGGGCGCCCTGGCCGACCTGCTCGAAGAACTCGAGCGAGCCGGGCTCGGACTGCCGCCGGGCCAGCACCTCGCGCGAGGCGCCCAGGGGCACGATCACGGTCGGCCAGCGGCGGACGGCCCGGGTCAGGCTGGGCAGCCAGGCCAGGGCCTCCTCGGGCGAGCGCAGCGCGGCGTAGGCGAGGTTGCCGGGGTGCCAGGTCTCGACGACGCGGGGGGTGCCGCCCAGCGCCAGGTCGCGCTCCAGCTCGCGGGCGAAGAGCTCGCGGTCGAAGGCGCGGGCAGGGTCGGCGGCGGTCTGGGCCTGCGACCGCCAGCGCGGGTCCTCGGCCAGCTCTCGACCGAGCTCCGGGTAGTAGGGCAGCCTCAGCAGCTCGGCGAGGGCCTGTCCGATGGTGGTCTTGCCGGCGCCGTGGGGGCCGATCAGGGCGATGATCATGGGTGCAGCTCGAGGTGGGAGGGGGGCACCCGAACAGACGCAGGGCGAGCCCAGGAGCGGACAGCGACCCGCCAGCTGGTCGCGGCCAGCGTGGCGCCGCCCATGCGCCAGGCCTGGCGCAGGTCCAGCCCGATGTCCGGGCGGTCCATGCAGGGCCGCAGCCGTCCCTCGTGGGTCAGCCGCAAGGCGTGGATGCCCTCGCGGCAGGCCGCCCGAACCGGGCAGGAGAGGCAGCTCTTCCAGGGGGCCTGCTCGCCCAGGTGGTGGTCCTTGACCTCGACCTCCAGCCCGTCGCTCCAGCGCAGGCGCAGGGTGGGCAGGCTGTGCGGGTCCGGCTCCGGCAGGGCCTGGGCGGGGGGGCCTCGCAGGCGGCCGAGGGCCTCGCGGACCGCGGCGGGGCCCAGGCTGGCCTCGCCCAGATCGTCGAGCACGCCGACCACGACCGGCAGCCCCGCGACGTGGTCGAGCAGCGCGCCCAGGTCCTCGTCGTCCTGCGGCCCGCGCCAGACGAAGTTCAGCTTGAGGAAGCGCCCCTGCTCCAGCAGCAGCGCCAGGCAGGCGTCGCGCAGCCCTCGGGCCCGCTCGCCCCGACCGGTGCGCTCGGCGAAGGCGGCGGCGCCCCAGCCGTGGATGCTGAGGTTGGCGCGGGAGAGGCCGGCCTGAAAGCAGGCCCGCAGCCGCTGGGGGTCGACCGCGCCGGCGGTGATCAGCGAGATGTCCAGCGAGGGGTCCAGCGCCCGCAGGCGGCGGATCTGTTCAGGCATGTCGGCGCGCAGCAGGGGCTCGCCGCCCAGGAACTTCAGCTTGCGGACGCCGCCGCCGACCGCCGTCGCCAGCAGCGCCGCGAGCTCCTCGGTGGGCAGACCGCGCGAGCCCCCAACTGCGGGTGGGGTTGGGT
>DDSR01000320.1 GCA_002343455.1 Deltaproteobacteria bacterium UBA2385
CTGGTGATCAACGAGTTCATGGCCAGCAACACCGCCACGATCACCGACGAGTCGGGGGCCTACCCGGACTGGATCGAGCTGTACAACCCCAGCGAGCGGGTCGTCTCGCTGGAAGGCTGGACCATCACCGACGACCTCGCCGAGCCCGGCAAGCACGCCCTCGACGCCTCCCTCTCCGTCCCGGCCGGCGGATTCCTGCTGCTGTGGGCGGACAACGACATCGCCGACGGCCCCGCGCACCTCGACTTCGCCCTGGCGGCGAGCGGCGAGACGCTGGGGCTCTTCGCGCCGGATGGCAGCGAGCTGGACTCGGTGGAGTTCGGCCAGCAGCTCAGCGACAGCTCGGCGGCGCGGATCCCCGATGGGAGCAGCAGCTGGACCATCACCGAAACGCCGACCCCCGGCTGGAGCAACGGTGCGGACTGAGCTGCTGCTGCTGTTGCTGGCCTGCTCGGGGCCGTCCGAGCAGCCGGTCGACGGGGGGAGCGTCGACGGGGGGAGCACCGACGGGGGCGCGACCGACGGCGGGAGCACCGACGGAGGCGGCACCGACGGGGGCACGACCGACGGGGGCGGCACCGACGGGGGCACGAGCGGCGATGGCGGGGGTGAGCCCGATCCCCAGGCCCGGAGCTGCGGCCTGCAGACCGACCTGCCGGATCCCTGGCTCTGGGAGGGCGAGGAGCTTCGCTTCACGGTGTCCTGCGGCGGCGAGCTGCCGACCGAGGAGGCCCTCTTCACCGCGGTCGGCCTGCCCGAGGGCGCCAGCTTCGACCCCGCGACGCGCACCCTGGCCTGGACGACCGGCGCCAGCGACGGCGGGACCTGGAGCCTGAACGTCGCCGTCACCGATGGGGGGTTCGAGGGCGCCTTCCCCGTGATCGAGACCGTCACCGTCTGGGTCGCCGACAACCCGGACCTGGCCGACGCGCGGCGGGTGGACCCCCTGGAGTACACCGAGGAGTGGGGCCTGCCGGTCGTCCACGTCGACACCCGCCCCAGCATCGGCACCGAGTACCAGGCGGCCACGATCATCTTCGACGGCGTCGAGCTGCCCGGACAGATCAAGATCCGCGGGGCCAGCAGCGCCTACTACGACAAGCCCGGCTACACCCTGGAGTTCGACGAAGAGGAGATCGACGTCCCCTGGGGCTCCGACTCCCGCGACCACCTGCTGCTCGTCTCCACCTTCGACGACAACAGCCACGTCCGACAGAAGCTCGTCTACGACCAGTGGGCCGCGATCGCCGAGTACTGGGGACAACCCAGGCTGGCGCCCCGCTCCTTCTTCGCCGTGCTGTACCTGAACGGGAGCTACCAGGGGCTGTTCCTGGCGCTGGATCGGATCGACAACGAGTTCGTGCGCCAGATGGGCTTCGACGACTCCGGAAACCTCTACAAGGCCGTCAACCACGAGGCGAACTTCTACGCGACCGGGACCAGCGGCGCTGCCAAGAGCTGGCTGGCCGATGGCTACACCAAGGAGGAGGGCGAGCCGGAGTCCGACTTCAGCGACCTGGAGGCGCTGATCGGCTTCACCTCCTCGTCCAGCCCGAGCGAGCTGTGGGCCGAGGCGGACGACTGGATCCGCCGCGAGGAGTTCATCGACTGGTTCCTGCTGGTCAGCTTCTCGCTGGCCCAGGACTCCGCGGGCAAGAACTCCTACCTGTATCATGAGCCCGTGCTGGACCAGTTCCTCTACTGTCCATGGGACTTCAACAGCTCCTGGGGCCAGAGCTGGTACACCTCCCGCACCTCCTCTGCCTCTGTCGACGACTACACTTGGGCCAACCGGGTCTTCTGGGCCTTCCAGGACGACGCCGAGGCCGAGGCCGAGCTCTGGGACCGCTTCCGGGCGATGCGGGCCGACGGCCCCTTCGCCAAGGCCTGGCTGCTGGCCCGGCTGGACGCCTACGAAGCCGAGATCCGACCCTCGGCCCTGCGCGACGAGGCGAAGTGGCAGGCCGCCTACCGCAGCTACTGGTGGGCCGGCTACCGCAGCGACTGGACCGACTGGGAGGGCGAGATGAGCTACCTGCGGACCTGGATCAGCGAGCGGGAGCTCGTCTTCGAGGGGCTGGCGCCCTGACCCGCCGCCTCACTCCACGCCCTCGTCGCTGAGCAGGGTCACCCGCTCGACGCCCTCGACCCCGGCCAGCTCGCGGATGAGGCCCTCGGCGCGAGCCCCCCGGCTCAGGGCCACCCGCCAGGTGAAGCTGAGGGTCTCGCCGAATCGGAGGCTCTGCCCGGACTGGAGGTCCCAGCGGCTGGCGTGGCGCTCCAAGACCGGCAGGAGCTGGGCCTCTCCGCACTGCCAGGCGGCGACCTCGCAGCGCACGCTGACCAGGTCGGCCTGCGGACGCATCACCGGGATGGCGCCCAGGACCAGCACCGCCAGGGCGACGATGGCGGTGCCGAGGCCGGCCAGCGGCAGGGCGCCCACCCCGCAGGCGATGCCGACGGCCAGGGAGAAGAAGACGAAGCTGATGTCCCAGGGGCTGGCGAGGCGGGTGCGAAACCGGACGATGGCCAGCGCGCCGACCAGCGAGAAGGCGCGGGCGAGGCTGTTGCCGATGACGATCAGCACCAGCGAGGAGATGACCGGCAGGATCGCCAGCGAGGCGACCAGGGCCGGAGGAGGCAGCCGCCCCGCCAGGGAGAGGCGGTAGAGCAGGGCGATCACCAGGCCGAGCCCGAAGGCCAGCAGCATGGCCGGCGCGGCGTCCATCGGCCCCAGGATGGTGGGCTGGGCCATCAGGATGGCCCGCTCCAGCTCGTTCATGAGGCCTGCCGGGTGGTGCGGAGGATGGTGGGCGGGACGAGGCTGCGCAGCTCGGCCGGGCGGTCGGCGCGGTGCGAGCAGGCCACACCCAGGGCGAACTTGGAGATGGGCTCGCTGGCCAGCCGCATGTCCCGGACCAGCTCGCGCATCCAGAGCGGCTGGTCGCCGTTGAACTTCAGCTCGACCACGAGCCAGCCGGCGGGGATCAGGGGCAGCGGGCCCTCGTGCTGGAAGCGGCGCGGATCGGGAGAGGGGTGGGCGCTGACCCGATGGTCGATGCTGAGGCGCTCGGTCCCGCGGACGAAGATCTCCCGCACGTAGTGGGTGCTGGCGACGGCGCCGAGGTGCTGGGCCTCGGCCAGCTCGAGCCAGCGCTGGCCCGCCCGGCCGGCCTCGCCATCCAGGCGCTGCACCGCGTCGACCCAGGGCCGGAGCGCGTCCCCCTCGGCCCAGGCGAGCGCCCCGCCGACCCGCACCCGGTGCTTGATCACCCGCCGGGCGAGCTTGCGCTTGGCCTCCAGGAAGACCGGCGCGTCGTCTCCGGGCAGGCCATAGGTGCGGATGCGCATCCGGTTGCGGATCCGGTCGCGGGCCAGGCGGCGGGCGTAGCCGCTGAGCTGGGGATCATCGAGGTACAGCGAATGTACGATGTAGCCCCGGGTGGGGGCCCCGTCGGGCAGCAGGATCCCCGGGAGCGCCCGCTCCAGCGAGGCGGCGTGCGCATCGGCCCGCACATGGGCGCCGGCCCGCTCCAGCAGCTCGGCCCGCCGGTCGAGCGGCAGGGCGTACTTCAGCTCGAAGCGCCCCTCGCTCATGAGCCCACCTCGACGCGGGCCGTACCGGTGACGCCGACGGCCACCGGTGGATCCACGGAGGCCGTGGCCCAGACCACCGACCGGTCGCCGATGGCCCGCACCTCGTCGCCGACGGAGAGGACCCGGCCCTGGTGGCGGGTGCCGCCGACCCCGGCCTCGAAGCGCACCGGGTCTCCAACCCGGACCCGCCCCTGGTGCTGGGCGTCGAGCGCGATCTGCAGGACCGCGGGCTGATCGGAGTTGACCCGCAGGAGGATCACGCCCCCGGGCTGGTCGACCCGACCGTCCAGGGGGCTGAGCAGCTGCTCGTGGGCGCGCGAGGCGCGGGCCTCGGCGAGGCGGGCCGAGGCGGAGGCGACCTCGGCCTGGGCCAGGGTCAGCTCCTGCTCCCGCGGGGCGAGGGCGGCGCGGTCGACCCCGACCGTCGCCAGGGCCAGCTCGGCCTCTCGCAGGCGCAGCTCCATGGCCGCGTCCTGGGCCTCCCAGGCGGAGGCCGCACCCTCGGCGACCAGGGCGGCCAGCCGTTGAGACTGGCTGCGGGCTTGCTCGACGGCGGCGCGGACGACCTCGACCTCGCGGCGGGCCCAGCGGATCTCCTCCTCGCGGCCGCCCAGGGAGACCAGGGCGAGGTCGGCCTCGCGAGCCTGCCGCTCGGCCTCCTCGGCGGCCTCCCGCTCGGCCGAGCGGGCCGAGCCGATGGTGGCCAGCAGGTCCCCGACCCGCACCTGGGCGCCCTGCGCAACCTGGGTCTTGATGCGCAGCGGGTCGCCGCGCTCGCCCTCGACGACCCCCTCCTCCCGGGTGACCGGTCCGCCGGGGACCGCCCCGTCGGCCAGGATCCAGCGCACCACCCCGTCACCGGCGTGCTGCAGGCTGAAGGAGAGCGCGGGGACCACCTGGGCGGGGGCCGAGACCTGGCGCGCCCGATCGCCGGTGGAGATCGCCAGGACCAGCAGCAGGACCGCCCCGAGGGCGGCGAGGACGAGGCGCAGCTTCATGGCGCCCGCACCACGAAGAGGCTGGGGTGGACGCCCTCGCTGACCGTGACGAAGCCGGTGGCGGTGGCAGCGACGGCCTCGCCCTGCTCCTCGACCGGGGCGGGCAGGGCGCAGAGCGGGCCGGAGAGCGCCTGGGGGACGGTCTGGCCCTCGGCCCGGCTGGCGAGCAGGACGCTGGCCTTGGTGCGCAGCAGGATGCGACGGCCGTCGGGGCTGATGTCCGCGCCGGTGAGGCGCTCGCCGTCCGGCAGGCGCAGCTCGCCGAGGGCCCGAAGGCGGGGCGCGGCGCCGGTGAGCTCCTCCACCTGGAAGATCCGCGCGCTGCCCTTCTCCTTGCTGAGGATGAAGAGCCCGCCGCTGAGGGGATCGTGCAGCAGGGCCTCGGCGTCGTGGGGGGCGTCGGGCCAGGCCAGCTCGATCACCGCTGCCTGGACCTGCTGCGGGCCGTCCATGGCGGCGGGCTCGGCGAAGCGCAGCAGGCGCAGGCTGGCGCGCTTGCCCTTGTTGTTGCCGGAGTCGGCGACGGTCAGCCAGGGCGCTCCCCCGGGGCCGGGCCCGATGGCGATGTCCTCGAAGTCCTGGGCCTCCAGCGGCTGGCCCGCCTGGTCCAGCAGGCGCAGCTGACCCCGATCGGCGCCGTCGGGGCCGATGGCGAAGAGGCGGGCGCCGTCGCCAGCGTCGTTGTGCGACCAGAAGCTGCCCGGCTGCCGCTGACTGGCGGCGAGGCCCGAGGCCTCGACCAGCTCGGCGCTGCGCACCCCTCCAGCCGCCGCGGGTGCGGACCAGCCCGCGCAGGGGTCAGCGACGGCGGGGGCGCAGGAGAGGAGCAGCGGGATCAGCACGGCGGGCATGGTGACACGAGAGCGACAGACAGGCGACAGGCACGCAACATATCCCACGCGACGCTGCACCAACCGAGGACCGGCCCCTCGTGCCAAGGGTCCGGCACACCGATGGAGGTACCCGTGCTCTTCCCCCTGCTTCTCTCCCTCAGCGCCTGCGAGCTCGCCGAACCCAAGAGCGTCATGGGCAACTTCGAGGTCAGCTACGCCGACAACATGCGCGTCTACATCAACGACGAGCTGGTCGCAGAGATCTCTCCCGGCGAGGAGGAGAGCATCGAGTACGAGGGCGGGACCTTCCAGGTCTCGCAGATCTGCGGGGACGACGGGACGCAGTGCCCTAGCGAGTCCTACTGGCGCAGCGCCGCGGTCGACCAGCCCCAGGGCGACCAGAGCAAGATCCTCAACTTCGTCAACCTGGACCTGGAGCGCGGCGTGCCCGGCCAGCGCATGGGCGGCCTGATGGAGGACGACTGGAGCTTCGTGATGCTCTCGGGCCTGGGGCTGGCCAACAACGAGCTCTGCGCGGCGGTGGCCGTCGGCACGGTCAGCGGTCGCTTCACCGAGGACGCCAGCGCCATCGAAGAGGGGGTCATCACCCTGGAGTGGGCCGGCGGCTGCACCATCGGCGAGGGCGTCGGCCTGAGCCTGCGGCTGGAGACCGACTACTCGGCGGTCCGGGTCAGCGACTACGACATCAGCTCGGTCGAGGCGGAGCCCCCGATCGACGAGGAGGGGGAGGAGCTGCCGGAGGAGTGAGCGCTTCGGGCGCGACCGCCTCCAGGTGCAGGCGCTGACCCGACCAGGGGTGATCCAGCTCGATCCGCCAGGCGTGCAGCAGCAGGCGCGGCCCGGGCAGGCCGCCGTAGAGGCGGTCGCCGAGGATGGGGTGGCCGATGGCGGCGAGGTGGACCCGGAGCTGGTGGCTGCGGCCGGTCTCCGGGCTGAGGGCCAGCAGCGCCCCCTGCGCGTCCCGGTGCAGGACGCGGAAGCGGGTGAGGGCCGGCAGCCCCTCGTCGAGATCGACCTCGTTGCGCGGCGGGAGGCCTCCCACCCGGCGCAGGGGCAGGTCGACGCTGCCCTCCTCCGGGGGCTGGCCCACGACCCGGGCGAGGTAGGTCTTGCGCACGGTGCGGGCGGCGAACTGGGCCTTCAGCGCGGCCTCGGCCTTGCGGCGCCGGGTCAGGACCAGCAGCCCGCTGGTGTCCATGTCCAGGCGGTGGGCCGCCTGCAGGGGGCCGTAGACCGCGATGGCCCGGGTCAGCGCGCTGTCCCGCCAGGCCGGGTCTCGCCCGGGCACGCTCAGCAGGCCGGCCGGCTTGTCCAGGACCACCAGGTCGCGGTCGAGGTGCACCAGGACCAGGGCGGGCTCGATGGGCGGGTCGTAGCGGTCCAACCAGAGCTCCGGGGGGCGCCTGGAGAGGCGCAGTGCGCTAACATCGGCGCATGAAGAAGCTCCTCAAGGTCCTGCTCGCCCTGATCCTCCTGCCGCTGCTGCTGCTGGTCGGCCTGCTGGCCTTCTTCCTGGCGACCGAGCACCGGCCCGAGCCCGAGGAGGCCGTCGCCGTGGACTGCCAGGGCGAGGCGCCGGGCCTGAAGGCCGGCCAGGAGTTCACCTTCCTGTCCTGGAACCTGCAGTACGGCGCCAGCCGCAAGCATCGCTTCTTCTACGACGGCGGCGAGGCCGTCCACGTGCCGCCCGAGGACGTGGCCTGGACGGTCGAGGCGATCCAGGGCGTGCTGGCCTCCACCCGGGCGCAGGTGGTGGCCCTGCAGGAGGTCGACCGGGACAGCACCCGCACCGGCCGCATCGATCAGCTGCCCCCCTTCGTGCGTGCGGCCGGCGCCAGCTGCGAGGCGGCCACGCCCTACCACCGCAGCCCCTACGTCCCCACCCCCAGCCACCAGCCGCTGGGCCGGGTCGACATGCAGCTCGCCACCCTGGTCCAGGGCCCGATGCTGCACGCCAGCCGCATCGCCCTGCCCCTGCTGGCCGAGGCCCGCTACCGCCAGGTCTTCAACCTGAAGCGGGCGCTGCTGGTGACCGAGGTGCCGATCGAGGGCTGGGACAAGCCGCTGGCCATCGCCAACACCCACCTCTCGGCCTTCAGCTTCGGCGACGGCACACACGAGCAGCAGGTCGCCGTGCTCAAGCAGTGGATCGAGTCCCGCCCTCCCGACCAGCCCTGGATCCTGGCCGGCGACATGAACCTGCTGCCGCCGGGCTTCGACAAGGCCAGCCTCGCGGTCGAGAGCGACCTCTACGCCGACGAGAAGAACCCGATCGAGCTGCTGCTGCCGGCGCAGACCGAGGTGCTGGGCGACCAGCTCGCCCCCGAGAACCGCACCTACCTGCCCTTCGGTCAGGCCGTGCCCGACCGCAAGATCGACTACGTCTTCATCGGCGGCCCGATCCAGGTCCGGTCGGCCCGCGTGATGAGCGAGCACGCCGAGATCAGCGACCACCTGCCGATCCTGGCCACGCTGGTCATCGGCGCGCCGGCCGCACCGGTCGAGGCGGCGCCGGTGGAGCCGCCGCCCCCCCAGGCCAAGGACCTGGCCGAGAAGATCGAGCGCTTCACTCGGGACGGGGCGCGCTGAGCCTCCCCAGCAGGAGCGCCATCGCCACGGCCGGATCCCGCTCCAGCGGCGGCAGGTCCTCGGCCGGGGGGGTGCCGACCGGGCGCATCGGGCTGCCGTCGGCGTGGACCCGCAGGGCGCCGCGCTCGGCGCGCTGCCACTGGAGCTGGAACTCCTCTCCCGGCGAGGGGGGGCCCAGGTCGAGGTCGGGCTGCACCCCCTGGCCGCGGGTGAGGCGCCGGCCGGAGGGCAGGGTCCAGGCGAGGTTGGTGAGCTGCAGGCCCCAGGCGCCGGCGGGGTCCACGCGCAGGGCCTGGGCGAGCCCCTTGCCCCAGGTCGGGCTGCCGATGACCACGGCGCCGACCCGCTCTTGCAGGGAGCCGGCCAGCACCTCGGCCGAGGAGGCCGTCCGCGGGTCGACCAGGACGATCACCGGGCGACCCTCGAAGGCGTGGCCCGGCACGGCCTCGTTCCACTCCGCGAGCTTCGCGCCGCTGACCGGGTCGTGGTCGGGGCCGGTCTCGGGCAGGACCCGGCCGTCGATCCGGGCCAGCCAGCCCTGGTCGACGAAGCGGTCGGCGATCTGCACGGCGGCGTTGACGTCGCCGCCGCTGTTGCCGCGGAGGTCCAGCACCAGCGCCTGAACCCGGTCCGCGAAGGGCTCCACCAGGGCGTCGAAGTCGGCCTCGGTCCCGGCGCGGAAGGCCCGGATGCGGACGTAGGCCAGGCCCAGCTCCGGGTCCAGCCAGACCGACCAGGCGTTGTCGGGCAGGCGCTCCCAGCCCTCGACGGTCTGCTCGCGCACGGGGGCGCGTGTCAGCGTGAGGGTGAGCGGCTCGGCCCCGCGGCGCAGCTCCAGGCGCAGGGTGGAGCCCTCCTCGCCCAGCAGGGCGGCGCGGGCCCGCTCCAGGCGCTGCTCGGGGTCCAGCGACTCCAGCCGCAGCCCGTCGACGGCCAGCAGCTCGTCGCCCTGGCGGAGGCCGGAGGTCCAGGAGGGCGTGTCGGGCAGCGGTCGGGCGACGATCACCGCCTCGCCGCGCCGCTCGAGCTCGACCCCCGCGCCGACCTCGACCCCGGCGTGGTGGGCCTGCCAGGAGGCGATCTCCTCGGGCCAGACCGCCCGGGTCCAGGGGTCCAGGGCCTCCAGGGCCCCCTCGACGGACTCCGCGACGACGATCTCCTCGGGCAGCACGCCTCGGGCGAGCGCCACCCGGGCCTGCAGGGCGGCGCTGGCTCCGGCGAGGTCGGCGCTCTGCGCCTCGGCCCAGCGCAGCTCGGCGAGACCGGGCCAGCGCGCCTGGGCCTCGGGCACCCGGGCCAGGTCGGCGAGGCGCTGCCGGGCGGCCCGGTCGAGCGCCTCCCAGTCGGGGGCGTCGAGGTACTCGTGGTCGACGCGGGCCAGGATGGCCAGGCCCGAGTCGAGGTTGACCCCGCGCAGGGCCAGCAGGCTCGACGCGGCGTCGGGCCCCCAGCGGCGGGCCAGCTCGGCCTGCCGGGACCGGGCGCGCCAGGCGGCGGCGTGCTCGGGGCGATGGACCAGCAGCTCGGCCAGCGCCTCGTAGATCGGCTGCGCCTCGGCGGCAGGCGCCTTGCCCGCCGCCTCGCCCAGGGCGGCGGCGACGGCCAGGAAGGCGGTGTCCTCGGGCCAGGCCTCCAGGGCCGCGGCGAGGTGGGGCAGCGCGCCCTCCAGCTCGCCCGCGGCCAGGCGGGCTTCGACGCTCTCGCGCAGGCGCTCGCGGCTGTCCTGGGAGAGGGCCTTGCGCTGCAGGGCGAGCCCCCCCCAGCGCTCCGCCTCGGCCCGAGCCGGGGCCAGCTCGTCGGAGCGGCTGCGGGCCAGCAGCTCCACCGCTTCGTCGATCCGGCCGGCGCGCAGGCGCTGCTCGACCTGGTCGGCGTCGACGGAGGAGCAGGCCAGGACGAGGAGGAGGGCGCCATGCATGGCAGGGCGATAACGCGAGAGGTGATGCTCCACGCCGACGAACTGCCCGCGGGCTTTGTGTTGGGTCAGCTCCTGGACCGGGTCGACTGGGCGCCGGGCCTCACGACCTTCAACGTCGAGGCCCGCGTGCAGCCCGGCCTGGCGGGGCAGTTCCACATGCTGGCCCTGCCCGGCCCCGATGGCAGCCTGGTCCGGCGGGCCTACTCCCTGGCCAGCGCGCCCGAGGCGCCGCTGGAGTTCCTGGTGGTGGAGGTGCCCGGAGGAGCCCTGACCCCCGCGCTCTTCGCGCTGCGCCCGGGCGATGGCCTCGCCCTCAGCGAGCGCCCCGAGGGCACCTTCCACCTCGGCCGGGTCCCCGACGCCCGCGATCTCTGGCTGATCTCCACCGGCACGGGCATCGCGCCCTACCTCGCCATGCTGCGCACGCCCGAGCCCTGGGCCCGCTTCCAGCGCATCGTCCTGGTCCACGGCGTCCGGCAGCAGGCCGATCTGGCCTACCGCGGGCTGCTGGAGGCGATGGACCTGGTCTACCTGCCCGTGGTCAGCCGCGAGCCGGCCGCCTTGCGGGGACGCATCCCGGCGCTGCTGCAGGACGGCAGCCTGGAGGCCGCCGCCGGGGTCCGACTCCAGGCCGAGCACAGCCAGGTGATGCTCTGCGGCAACCCCGAGATGACCGGCGAGATGCAGGCCCTGCTCGAGGCCCGCGGACTGCGGCGCAACCGCGCGCGGGAGCCCGGGCAGATCACGGCCGAGCGCTACTGGTAGGGCGGACGCCCGCCCTCGCCTACTCCGCGCCGCTGCCCCAGGAGGCGACCGGATCCGTGCCCGCCCAGGCGGTGCCCTCGCCCTCGCCCTCCGAGCTCCAGGCCAGGTCGCCGTAGGCGGCGCCCTCGGGCCCGAAGCGGGCCTTCAGCGTCGGGTGCTGCTCGGTCGCCTCGTCGACCTGGAAGGCGTCGAAGATAGAGGGGTCGCTGAAGTCCGAGAGCGCCAGGTCGGCGTAGAGATCGCCCTCGTCGACCTGCAGCAGGGACATGGTCAAGGCCCAGTGCTCGTCGAGCAGCCCGTCGCCGGTCGCCAGGCCGAGGGTGACCGCCACTTCGAGGTAGTCGTCGCAGACGACGGCGATGCTGGGCACGGTGGCGTCGTCGGGCGGGGTCGCCTCCTCGAGATCGACGAAGAAGACCGAGGAGGTCAGGGCCAGCTCGCTCTCGAAGGTGGTCTCGCCCCCTCGGGCCCAGAAGAAGCCCCCGCTGTGCAGCGACCCCAGGGCCACCGCGGCCTCTGCCGCGGAGAAGCCCAGCGGGCTGAGCTCGTCGAAGCCCAGCGCCGTGCGGGTCTCCTCGCAGTAGGGCATCCAGTACTCGCCGCCGGTGTCGTCCTCCTTCTCGCCGCAGGCCAGGACGAGGGGGAGCAGGCCGAGCAGGGGAAAGGTGCGGGTCACGGATCCTCCAGGGTGCACCTCACACCTAAGCACGAGGCCTGCCCGCGGCGAGGAGGCCCGCCGGGGAGAAGCGCCGCGATCCGGCGATCAGGGTCGCGCAGCGCCCCTTGCCTTGGATACAATCGGAGACATCTCGGAGCCCACCATGCGCCTCGCCTCCCTGCTCGCCCTCCTGCTCGCCCCCGGCTGCATCCTGGTGGAGACCGGGCCGCGCGATCGCCACAACGACGGCACCTATGACGGCTGCTACGACGACGACTGGGGCTACGGCGGGGGCGGCGGCGACCACCCCGGCGACCCCGGGGGCGCGGCCGCCGAGTGCGAGCAGCTGGAGCGGGTGATCGCCGAGCTGCAGGCCCAGCAGGCCGAGCTCGAGGCCATCCTGGCGGACAGCGCCGAGAGCGAGGCGCTGCTGAACGAGACCCTGGCCCTGGCGGTGGAGGCACACGAGCAGGCCCTGCGCGAGGCCGAGGACCGGCGGGACGAGGCCCTGGCCGCCGCCGCCGCCGAGCACTACGCCGTCCTGGACGGGCTGATGGAGCGCATCACCCTGGCCCTGGCCGAGGGTCGCTACGAGGACGCCGCCGCCGACACCGCCCTCTACCTGGCCGCCGAAGAGGCCCTGGCCCAGCAGGAGGCCGAGGCCTGGGCGAGCTGGCAGGAGGCCGTCGCCGCCGCGGACGAGGCGCTGGCCCAGACCGAGGCGCGGGTGGCCCAGGCACTGGCCGAGCTGGAGGCCGACAACGCCCAGCTGGCCGAGCGGGCCCACCAGCTCCAGCTCGAGATCGACGAGCTCAGCCAGCGGGCGGCCGAGTGCTGGGAGCGCCTGGGCGCGCCCCGGTAGCGCTCAGCCCGCTCAGTCCAGATCAAGCTCGGGCTTGCGGCGCCGGGAGAGCGCCACCGCGCCGCCGATGGCGAGCACGATCAGGGCGGCCGGCCCCAGCACCATGGGCGAGGTCGGGCGGTGCTTCAGCCAGTACCCGATGCGCTGGTCGAGGGCGACGATCGGGGCCCCGCCGTCGGGCCCGGTGAACTCGAAGCTGGCCAGCGTGGCCTGGACGGCGCTGTCCAGTCCGGCCTCGTCGACCTGGTTGGAGAGCGCCCAGAGCAGGACCACGCCCTTGTCGTAGGGGGCGATGGCCAGCCGGACGGGGTGGGCGGCCACCGGGGGGGCGTACAGGAAGCCCAGCCGCTCGCCGAAGCGGGCCTGGGTGGCGACGTCGACGGGCTTGGCGGCGCTCCCGAAGAACTCCTGGTGCAGCTCCTGCTCGACGCTGGCGAAGCTGTACTCGTCGACCACGCCCAGGTGCTTGTAGAGCTCACAGGCGAAGATGACGTCGGCGTCGCCGGTGGCCGGCGGGCGGACGACGACGGCGCAGCGCTTGGGGTCGAGGGTCTCCTCGCCCACCTTGCCGCTGACCTTGCGGACCAGCTCCAGCTCCTTGGAGAGGGGGGCGCGCCAGCCGGGGGGCGGGGTGAAGGCGAAGCCGGACTCGGACTCGACACGCGCGGTGTTGACGGGATCGGGGCCCTTCTCCAGGCTGAAGCCGGCCAGCATCGTGTCCAGCGCCTCGCGGGACCGCTTGTCGTTGCGGGCCAGCGAGACGGTCTCGATGTGCAGGGTCTGACCGCGCACCGGGAAGGCCGCCGCGTGCAAGGTGCCGGCCTCCTTCTGGCGCTCGAAGGTGAAGTCCAGGTCGACCCGCGCGCCTTGCACCGGGCCCGAGGCCAGGGGCAGGCTGACCACCTCCACCGCGGGCTCCTTGAAGGCCCCGCCGCCCTCCTTCTCCAGCCGCTCCTGGTACATCGCCGACCAGGCGCGGCCGTTGTCCGCGGAGGGCTCGACCTGGAAGGGGGTCAGGTACAGGCGCATCAGCACGCCGTCGGGCGACTTGGCCTTGAGCGACCAGTCGGCCCACTCGCTCGACTCCCAGCCCTTGGGCAGGGTGAGCGTGCCGCCCACATCGTTCATGGCATAGGGTTCCTGGGCGTGGGCGAGCGGGCTCAGGAGCAGGAGGAGCAGGGTGGACATGGGTCTCTCCGGTGGCCGCCAGGGTGTAGCACCGACCCTGCAAACCCGACGTCAAGGTCTTGGATCGCTCCAAGGCCTGCCCCGCCTGCTGGGCCCCCTCCTGGCCGCTGGGGTGGTCCTCCTCGGCCTGAACGTGCCCCTGGTCGAGGACGGGCTGTTCTGGTGGGTCCCGCAGGGGGCCTGGGTCGCCGAGCACGGCGCCGCGCTCAGCCCGGCCGGGGACCTGCCCAGCACCCTCGCCGCCGCCTTGCAGGGCCACGACCCGATCCCGCAGTGGTCGGCGGGCCTGCCGGACTACGACCACCCGCCCCTCTGGTTCTGGTGGCTGGGCCTGTTCCTGTCCGTCTCGCCGACGGTCCAGGCGGTCCACCTCGCGCTGCTGCTGCCGGCGGTCATCGCCGCCCGCGGCTGGGTGGCCGTCGCCGAGCGCCTGGGCTCGCCCTGGGCTGGCCTCGCCCCGCTCTGCCTGCCGCCGGTGCTGGCGCAGCTCTGGCGGCCCGAGCTGGACCTGCCGCTGCTGGCCGTCGTGCCCTGGGCCCTGGTCGCCCTGAACGACCGCCGCTGGGGGGCCGCCCTGGCGCTGGGTCTGCTGGCCCCCTGGTGCAAGGAGCCCGGGGTCCTGCTGGCCGCGCCGGCCTGCCTCGCGGCGCTCTCCTCGCCCGGACCCCGCCTCGCCCGCCTCGGCGCCGGCCTGGCCCCGCTGGCCGGGCTGGGCCTGTGGCGGCTGGTCCACGGCCGCCTCGCCAGCCCCGAGCGCCTGCCCGCCGACCTGGGCTCCTGGCTCGTCGACCTGGGCGTCGTCGCCCGCCTCGCCCTGGTCGAGCAGGGCCGCTTCCTGCTGATCCTGGGCCTGCCCCTGCTCCTGCTGCACCTGCGCCGGCAGCCGCAGCGCCTGCGCCCCGCCCTGCTGCTGGGCGCGTTCTCGCTGGTCTGGCTGGCCTTCTTCGCCGCCGTCGGCTTCTTCGCCACCCGCGACAGCGAGCAGTCGCTGACCCATGTGCGCTACTTCCTGCCCGGCCTCTGCGCGCTGGCCGTCCTGCTGGTCTCGCGCCTGCCTCCCCTGGCGCTGCCCGGCCTGCTCTTCCTGAGCGCCCGCTCGCCCTTCGGGCCCGAGGCCTCCTTCTACGGCCTCCAGGCCGGCCTGGCCGAGCGCGACGCCGCGCCCTGGATCCTGGAGCAGGTCCACCAGGGCCGCACGGTCTGGATCGGCAGCTACCAGGC
>DDSR01000244.1 GCA_002343455.1 Deltaproteobacteria bacterium UBA2385
GCCCCGCTGTCCACGAACCCCCCGTCCACCGACAGCTCCCCCTTCCCGCAGTTGATGGCGACCTCCGAATCAAAGTTCTGCGGGTCACACGCCGTGATGAACCCCAATAACAAGAACCGCCGCGGGACCTGCTCCAGGTTCATCCCGGTCTTGAACAGCGCCTGCAGCTGCACCATGTCGAACAACATCCCCACCGTCTCCCGCCGCACCCCCAACCGCGCGATGTCCGCCATGAACCGCGCCCGCGCGATCGTCGGATGCCGTGAAAGCCGCCTGGCGTACGCATCGCAGGCGGCCTCGACCTTGTCCATGGGCAGCAGCTGCGCTGCCGTCGTGGCCCCGCCCTGGGCATCCCGCGCGACGAGGTAGTGCTGCACATACAGACACTTCCGCACCCGGAAGGCGCTCAACATGGAGAAGTACAGCTTGTTGAACCGGCGGATGTCCTCCCGCTTGATCTCCGGCTCCTGCGCGCACAGCAGCTCAATCAGCGCGTCGGGCATCAACGCCCGGTCGGCCATGCCTCCCCCCTGCTCCTGCGCGTAGCGGGTGCTGCCCAGGACGCGCAGGCCCAGGAAGAAGACCTCGCGCACATGGCTGTTCTCGGGCCTCAGCGCGAACCGGTAGACCTTGCCGATCTCCGCCTCGTTGACCCCCCGGGCGACGACGACGATCAGGCTGGTGGCGATGTTGAGCTCGCGCAGGTTGTCGAGCGCCTTGAGGCGCCGCTTCAACAGGCGCGCGCCCCGCAGCTTCATATGGGCGTCGTCGTCGAAGCCGTCGAATTGCAGGAAGACCTCGTCGACGCCGGCCTGCTTGAGGCTCTCGGCGTAGGCCCGGTCAGCCAGCTTGATGCCGTTGGTGTGCAGGGCGGCGATGTTGCCCGAGGCCTTGACCTGGCGGATCCAGTCGGTGAGGTCGGCCCGCAAGGTGGGCTCGGCGGCGAGCAGGTCGACCTTGATGCCGCGGCGCTCGGAGAGCAGGGTGCTGAGGCCGGAGAGGTCGAGGTCGGGCGTGTCCTCGGTGTTGGCCTTGGCGAGACAGATGGGGCAGTCGAGGTTGCAGCTCTCGGTGAGCCGCACCATGAAGTCGCGCTGGGGGTGCTCCTCGGCGTTGACCTGGAAGTAGAAGGTGTCGAGGTCGGCCCAGTAGTCGGGCGAGCGGGAGAGGAGCTCGACGGTGACGCCGTGCTCGGGGCAGAGCTTCTCCAGCCGGACCTCGGTCTCGGTGCGCAGCACCCGGGCGGGGACCTCATGCAGACAGGTGGAGCAGCGGCCCCGCGGCTGGCGGAGGACGGTCTGCTGGGGGGCCGGCGGGGCCTCGTCTACGGCGGCGCCGAGGCCGGCGAGCTGCTCGATCGCGGTGGGGAAGAGGCGGGTCTCCTCGAAGGCGGCGTGGGCCTCGATGGCGCCGAGGAAGGTCTCCAGGGCGGCGCTGCGCTGGGGCAGGCTGCGCCGCAAGGAGTCGGTCCACTGGCGGGTGGCCTTCCGCTCCAGGGGCAGCTCGTGCAGCATGGAGAGCCAGCCGCTCTCGTGCGGGATGCGCCCGGCGAAGACGGCGGCGAGGGCGGGGTAGACGACGGCCTCCTCGGCGCTGAGGTGGGCCTCGATCTCGCGGGCGAGGCCCTCCAGCTCCTGGCCCTCGGTGGCGAGCAGGCCGCTCAGGGCGAGGCGCAGGCGGGCGTGATCCTCGAGCGCGGTGGCGCAGAGCTCGGCGAGCTCTTCGGAGCGGGCCTGGGCGACGCGGGAGAGCTCGGGCTCGATCGCCGCGGCCCAGCGGGCGAGGGCCTGCGGGAAGAGGCGATCGTCCTCCAGCGCGGCGTGGCGGTCGAGATCGTCGAGCACCATCCGCAGCCGGGCCTCGGCGCTGCCGGCGAGGGCGGCGTTGTGGCGCAACACGGCCTCCAGCTCGCGGATCCGGCCGTGCTCGGCCTCCATCTGGCGGATGGGGCCCAGCAGCTCACAGCGGTGCGGATCGGCGCCCGAGTCGAGCGCGATGATGGCGGGGAAGAGGAGGGTCTCCTCGCGGTCGAGGTGGGCGAGGAGGAGGCTGTGCAGCTCGGCCCAGGGCCGGGCGATGACGGGCGCAGCGTGGGCGAGGCTGTGCTGGAGCAGCGGGAGCTCGTGCCGCAGCAGGGCGTGGTGGGTCTGGAGGATCTGCTGGACCAGCGAGCTGAGCGTCACGGCGAGCCTCCAAGGGCGTGGCGAAACCTATTCAATCGGGCAGTCTACTCCCATCGGTCAAACGGCCGATGCCGGGCTATGTTGTGCGCGCATACAAGGGAGAGATCATGCGCAACTACCCGATCCCCGTCATGATGGGCCTCAGCCTCTTCGCCACGGCGTGCAACGGCAAGGGCGATGACACCTCCGGAGACGGCGGAGCCAGCGATGGCGGCACCAGCGACGGCGGCGGCACCGGCGACGGCGGCGGCACCGGCGACGGCGGCGGCACCGGCGACGGCGGCGGTACGGGCGATGGCGGCACCACCGGCGACGGCGGCGGGACCGGCGACGGCGGCGGTACGGGCGATGGCGGCGGGGACGGTGGGACAGGGGACGGGGGCACCAGCGACGGGGGCACCAGCGACGGGGGCACCAGCGACGACCTGATCGGCGCCTGGGGCCTGGACTCGATGACCTACGGCACCGGCAAGCACTCCTACACCGTGGACTACCCCTACTCCTATAGCTACGACGGCTACCACTACTTCGGCAGCGTCAACATGGACATCACCAGCCTGAAGGAGGGTACCTGGTCGACGCTGTACTCGATCACCTACCCCTCGGGCTATGTCTACAGCTACAGCTATGGTCCCTATCGGGTGGTCATCACCGAGCTGGGAACGGCCAGCTACAACATCAACCTTGTTCGGGCGATCAACATGACCTGCGCGCTGGCCAGCCGTCGGCTGACCTGTGCGGTGCGTGGCAAGCCGATGGAGCTGGAGTGGGAGCGCCTGGACTGAGCTTCCTCAGGCCGGACTGTCCTGGTCCTCGCGCAGGCGCTCCCTCGAGGGCGCTCCGAAACGCTGAACGAGTCGGGCCTGGGTCTCGTTCATCTGTGCGAGCAGGGCGGGCTTGAGCTCGTCGGCGTTGTGAACGACCCGGTAGATCTCGTCCATCAGGGCCGCGGCCTCGAGGTCCAGCCCGGGAGGGTCCTCGCCCTGGGTGACGGTCCGCAGCGTGGGCTCGACGGCGACCACGGCGGCCTCGAGATCGCCGCTGCCAAGCCACTCCAGGGTGGTCCGGATGGACTCCCGGGGCGTCTCCAGCAGGCGATCGTAGGTGGTCAGGTGGATCGGGTAGCGGCGGGTGCCGACATCGCGGACCAGCTCGTAGGTCTCGAACCACCACTCGGCCCAGGCGGGGACGCGGCCGCGGTGACGCAGGGCTCGCTCCCTGCGGGACTTCTCCTCGCTGTCGGGCTGGGTGGCGAACCAGGCGTCCTCCAGCGCGTTGAGGCGGTCGATCGACGGACCGTACTCGCGCCAGGGGCGCATGGTGGCGACGACCCGGTCGATGTAGGCGAAGTCGGTGCGCACAAGGCCAGGGATGAAGACCTTGACGACATGGCTGCGGGTCGTGCGCGGGTCCAGCCAGGCCCCGGTCTCGGGGTTGGGGTTGGTGCCGTAGAAGACGCCCTGGCGCAGCCGACTCTCGAAGAAGCCGCGCGGGTTGGCCTCCTTGATCGAGGACTCCCACACGCCGACGAAGGGTTCGCCGATGATCGGCAGCCCGGCGGCCTTGAGGATCTGCATCCACATCGAGGTGCCGGATCGCTTGGTGCCGGTGACGAGGATCATTGGGCCTCAGCGGAGGGCGGGTCTCCACCCTGGTAATCGGAAACAACGGGGGGGGCTGGGGCTGAGGGCAGGACGCCCCCCCTCCGCCTCGCTCCGCCCGGCACCTACCCCCGCAAGCGAGGGGAGGGAGAGAGCAAGTCAACCCTCCCCCCGATCGGCCTTCGGCCGCCCCACAACTCTCGCGTCCCCCCTGGCGCCGAGGCGCCAGGGAGCTGCGTCGTTTCATGGTCCCGTGGAGGCGCCTCGGCGCCATGGGGAACCAATGGAGGCGCTCGCCCACGATGGGCTCCTCGTTAGGGCCCGGCGCATGCAACGCGGTCCTCGCACCCAGCTCCTCCTCCGCCTCGGCTACGAGGGCAGCGCCTTCTTCGGGGTCAGCCCGCAGCCGGGACGGCCGACGGTGGCGCTGGCCTTGCAGCAGCGCGTCGAGGCCAGCTTCGGGATGCCGGCCCGCGCGCTGGTGGTGGCCTCGCGCACCGACGCCGGGGTCCACGCGGTCGAGAACCTGGCCACCTGCTGGTTCCCGGTGGAGCTGGATCCGGCCGAGCTTGCCCTGAAGACGGCCAGCCTGCGCGGCGAGCGCGGCGACGGGCTGCTGGACGTCGAGGCCGCCATCGTCCCTGCCTCGGTCTTCGCGCGAGGGCTCGGCAGCGGCAAGATCTACCGCTACCGGCTGGAGGGAGGCCACGACCCGGCGCTGATCGCCAGGCTGCGGGAGCTGGAGCTTCAGCGCCCTCGACCGCCGCTCCCGCCCGCGCTGGGACGGATCTGGCAGGTGGCGCCCGCGCTGGACCCGGCCCCGATGCGCCAGGCCGCGGCGCTGCTGCTGGGCGAGCAGGACTTCGAGGCCTTCACGATCAAGGCCCGCGGGCAGGCCGACGCCCGCCGTCGCCTGGACCGGATCGAGATCCACGAGCTGCAACGCGAGGGGCGTCCCCACCTGCTGATCGAGGTGCAGGCGCCGAGCTTCTTGCGCAAGATGGTGCGCATCGTGGTGGGCACGCTGGCCGAGGTGGGCGTCGGCATGCGGGACCCGGCGCAGATGCCGGCCCTGCTGGCCAGCCGGGATCGGCAGCAGACGGGCATCGCCGCCCTGGCCCGCGGGCTGGTCCTGCACGAGATCCTGAGCGAGCACAAGCCCTTCGTCGGTCGCTGGCGGGAGCCAGACGGGCTCCCCGAGCCCTGAGGGAGCCCAATGGCCCAGTTTCCGATTACGGGCCCTCGCCATGCTGATGCCGACGCTCGTGACGCTGACCCCGGTCGTGCTGGGGATCCTGCTGGCCCTGACCCCAGGGCTGCGCGCCGCCTCGACCGGCCCCTGGCACCGCATGATCCTCGCCCTGGCGACCGCGGTGGTGCTGGTCCTGATGCTGCCGCACGCCTTCTCCGAGCTGGGCTGGGCCGCCCTGGGGGTCTTCCTCCCAGCGCTGCTGGTGCCGGTCCTGGTCGAGCGCCTGGCGGGCCACCGGCACGGCCATGACGCGCATCATGAGCCGGCCATGGACGCCGACCTGGGGCTGGCGGGCTTGCTGCTGCACCAGGTCGTCGAGGGCGCGGAGATCGCGGCCCTGTCGGCCAGCAGCCCTGCCTGGGGGACGACGGCCCTGACCCTGGCCCTGCACACGGTCCCCCTGGTCGGCGCGGTCCTCCACAAGTGTGTCCTGCGCGGCGGCGCCCGGGCGNNGCGGTCGGCCACCTCGCGGGCGAGACCCTGGAAGGGCTCGAGCCCTGGGTCCTGGCCGCGGCGGGCGGCCTCGTCCTGCACACGATGTGGCATGGCTGGAGCGATCCTCCAGAGCACCCGCACGACCACGCCCAGGATGGGCCGACGTGAAGGACGGCTCGTCCTCGCCGGTCTCCCCGGCGCCGCCGACCTGGAGCCCCGACGGGCCCGACACGCCCGAGGCCTCGCCCGACTCGCCCCGCCCCTCGACCCCCGAAGAGCGCTTCCAGCTGCTGAGCCTGCTGGGCCGCGGGGGCATGGGGGAGGTCTGGCGGGCCCGCGACCTGGACCTGGGCCGGACGGTGGCGCTCAAGATCATGCGCGGCGAGCTGCCCCCCAGCCACCGGGCGCGCTTCCTGTACGAGGCGCGCACGACCGCCGGCCTGGACCACCCGGGCATCGTCGCCGTACACGAGGTGGGGCTGTTCTCGGACGGTCGGCCCTACTACGCGATGCGCGAGGTGCGCGGCACGACGCTGCGCGAG
>DDSR01000245.1 GCA_002343455.1 Deltaproteobacteria bacterium UBA2385
TCGACGACGCCATCGTCGTGCTGGAGAACGTCCACCGGCGGATCCAGCTGGGCGAGAGCCCCCACGACGCCGCCATCTCCGGCACCCGGCAGGCGCAGTTCGCCATCATCGCCACCACCATCTCGCTGGTGGTGGTCTTCCTGCCGGTCATCTTCACCGGCGGCACCACCGGGCGCCTCTTCCTGGAGTTCGGCACCACGGTGGCGGCCTCGGTGATGCTCTCGGCCTTCGTCGCCCTGACCCTCACCCCGATGCTCTGCGCCTGGATCCTCAAGCCCACGCAGGAGCTGCACAGCCACACGACCGGCGACCGCCTCTTCGCTCGCCTGGAGTACGCCTTCGGCGCCACCTTGGACGGGGTCATGCGGCGCCGCTGGACGGTGGTGCCGGTCCTGCTGCTGGCCAGCGCGATCGGCTGGCTGGGCTTCCGCAGCATCCCGCAGGAATTCTTCCCGATCGAGGACCGCAACGTCTTCTTCGTGCGCACGGTCGCGCCCGAGGGCACCGCCTTCCCCTACCTGGACCAGCGGATGCGGGAGATGGAGCCGGTGCTGATGGACCTGGTCCCCGAGCGCACCGTGATGCTCAGCCGCGTCGCCAGCGCGCCGGGCAACGCCATCGCGGCGGGCAACACCGGCACCTTCGTCTTCCCGCTGAAGCCGGCCGCCGAGCGGGAGCGCAGCCAGCAGCAGATCGTCGACGCCGTCCGGCAGGCGCTGGGCTCGCAGACCGGCTTCATGGCCATCCCCATCCAGTTCCCGACGGTGGGCCGGTCCTTCAACCCGCCCCTGCAGATCGTCCTGATGAACCCGGACTTCGAGGCGCTGCGCGAGGCCCTGCCGGCCGTCGTCGGGGCCCTGCGCCAGGTGCCCGGCCTGGTGGCGGTCAACGAGGACCTGAAGATCAACCGCCCTGAGCTGCAGGTCCGCGTCGATCGCGAGCGGGCGGCGGCGGCGGGCATCACCACCCGACAGCTCGCCCGAGGATTGCAGATCGCCTCCTCTGGCCTGGACGTCTCGGACTTCCCGCGCGGCTCTCGCCAGTACGATGTGCTGCTGGGGCTGGCGCCCGAGGGCCGGGACACGCCCGACGAGGTCAGCGCCCTGCGCCTGCGGGCCGCGGACGGCAGCATGGTGCCCCTCGACCAGCTCCTCAGCTTCCAGGAGCAGTCCACCACCAACGCGCGCTACCGCTACCAGCGCGCCCCCTCGGCCACCGTCTCGGCCTCGCTCGAGGGCATCACCCTGGGCGAGGGGCTCGAACGCGCCCTCCCCGTGGTGCGGGCGCAGCTGGGAGAGGGCTTCGCCATCGCCCTCGCCGGCGAGTCGCGCGACTTCGTGGACGCCCAGAGCTCGGGCCTGGGCATCTTCGCCCTCGCCCTGGTCCTGGTCTTCATGACCCTGGCCGCGCAGTTCGACAGCTTCCGCGATCCCCTCGCCGTCTTGCTGACCGTCCCCTTCGCCCTGGTCGGGGCCGTCGCCGGCTTGTGGGTGCTGGAGCTGAGCCTGAGCTTCTTCGCCCAGGTCGGCTTCATCCTGTTGATTGGCCTGGTGACCAAGAATGGGATCCTGATCGTCGAGTACGCCCGCCAGCTGCTGGTGCAGGGGCGCAGCGTCCAGGAGGCCGCGGTCGAGGCGACCCGCCTGCGCTTCCGGCCCATCTTGATGACCTCCATCGCCACCGTCGGCGGGGCCATCCCCATCGCCATCGGCTGGTCGGGCAGCTCGCGGGCGCCCCTGGGCGTCGTGGTCGTGTCCGGCGTGCTGCTCTCGACGGCGCTGACCCTCTACGTCGTGCCGGTGGCCTGGAGCCTGCTGCACGGCACGGGCAAGGGCAAGGGCGAGGGCGAGGGCTCGGGCGGGGGCGGGGGCAAGGCAGCCGCCGGGCTCCTCACGCTCCTGCTCGCGGCGGGACTCGGCGGAGGGGCCCAGGCGGCCGAGCTCAGCCTGGGCGAGGCCCTGCGCCAGGCCGACGAGCGCATGCCGGCCCTGGTGGCCGCCCGCGCCCGGCTGCAGGGGGCCGCAGCCCTGGTCGACCAGGCCCGCGCCGGGGCCCTGCCGCAGCTGACCGGCTCGGCCACGGTCCAGGTCGGCGTCGAGCGCCCCAGCCTGGGGAGCGAGGGCGCGCTCAGCAGCTTCGGCACCACCGCCGCCCGGCTCGATGTGCCCCTGTTCGACCTCAGCACCTGGAGCGGCATCGGCGCCTCTCGCGCCCGCTACCAGGCCGAGGAGGCCGACTGGTCCTCGACCCGCCTCACGATCCTGGCCGAGGTCGCCAGCCGCTGGCTGGACCTCCAGCGCGCCCAGGGCAGCCTCGCCTCCGCCACGGCCACGGTGGAGCGCAGCCGCCGCTTCCTCGACCTGGCCGAGGCCCGCAGCCGCACCGGCCTGGGCCTGCGCATCGATCGCACCCGGGCCGAAGTGGCCCTGCTGCGCGACGACCTCAGCCTGCGCGAGGCCCGCACCGCCGTCTCGACCGCCCGCAACGCCCTCGCCGCCGCCCTGCTGGTCGAGGCCGCCGCCCTGGAGGTCCCCGAGGCCGCGCCGCTGCTCGCCGTCGAGGAGCTGCCCACCCTCGCCGAGGCCGAGGCCCTCGCGCTGGAGGCGCAGACCCCCACCGTCCTCCTCGCCCGGGCCCGCCTGGCGGCCGCGGAGCGTGAGCGGGGGGCCATCGGCGCCGAGCGGATCCCCACCGTCGACGGCTGGGCCGAGGCCGGCACGGTGCTCAGCTCCGCCACCCGCACGCCCTACGTCTCCGGGGGCCTCGCCGCCAGCGTGCCCCTCTGGCTGGGGGGCCGCCTGGGCGCCGAGCTCTCCGAAGCCGACGCCGGCATCCAGGCCGCCCGCGCCGACCTGGACGCCGCCCGCGCCGACACCGCCGCAACCCTGCGCAGCCTGCACGCCGCGCTGGTCGACCGCGGCGCCGCCCTGGCGATCGCCGCCGCCGCCGCCGAGCTCTCCGTCGACGAGGTCCGGCAGGCCGAGGAGCGCTTCCAGGCCGGCGTCGGCTCCTCCTTCGAGGTCGTCGACGCCCAGGCCCGCGCCGCCCAGGCCGAGCGCGCCCGTATCGACGTGATCTGGTCCTACAACCGCGCCGTCGTCGCCTGGCGGCAGGCCACCGGGGTCGACCCCGGCCAGTAAGACTAGATAGTGCCTGGCACTAACTAGTTGCACCGTGCGGGGGGCGGGAGGGTTACGGAGCGCTCTTCCCAGGAGCGGTCATGAACCTCCAGTTCCTCGGTGCGGCGGGTACGGTGACGGGGTCACGCTTCCTGCTCGATGCAGGCGGCAAGAGGATCCTGATCGACTGCGGCATGTTCCAGGGCCTCAAGCAGCTGCGGCTCCGCAACTGGAGGCCCTTCCCGGTCGATCCCGGCTCGATTGACGAGGTGGTCCTGACCCACGCCCACCTCGACCACTCCGGCTACCTGCCGGCGCTGGTCCGCGACGGCTTTCGGGGGCGCATCCACTGCAGCGCGCCGACGGCGGACCTGGCCGCGATCCTGCTGCGGGACGCGGGCTTCCTGCAGGAGGAGGACGCCCACTACGCGCGCCGGAAGGGCTTCAGCAAGCACGACCCGCCCAAGCCGCTGTACACGGTCGAGGACGCCGAGCGCGCCATCCGGCGCCTGCAGGCGGTCCGCGGGACGACCTTCGAGGTGGGCCCGGTGCAGGGCAGGCTGATCCCCGCCGGCCACATCCTGGGCGCGTGCAGCGTCCGCCTGGAGCTCAAGGGGCGCAGCGTGCTCTTCAGCGGCGACCTCGGGCGTGAGCACGACCTGTTGATCCCTGGCCCTGGCCGCAATCCGGGCGCCGACACCATCGTCATGGAGAGCACCTACGGAGACCGCCGCCACGGCCCCCAGGACCCCCTGGAGAGCCTCGCCGAGATCATCCGCCGCACCGTCGATCGCGGCGGCCTCGTGCTGGTCGCCGCCTTCGCGGTCGGCCGGGCCCAGGCCGTGATGTGGGCCGTCCACCAGCTCCGCCAGCAGGGTCGGATCCCCGAGGTGCCGGTCTACCTCAACAGCCCGATGGCCGACGCCGTCACCCACCTCTACGACGACCACGTGCCCTGGCACCGCCTCAGCCTCGACGAGTGCCACGACCTCTTCCGCAGCGCCCGCTTCGTGCGCTCGGTCGAGGAGTCCAAGGCCCTCAACCAGAAGCAGGAGCCGATGATCGTCATCTCGGCCAGCGGCATGTTGACCGGCGGTCGGGTGGTCCACCACCTCGCCGCATGGGCCGGCGACGCCCGCAACACCATCCTGCTGCCCGGCTACCAGGCCGCCGGCACCCGCGGCGCCCATCTCGCCAGCGGCGCCGACCAGGTCAAGGTCCATGGCCGCTACATCGCCGTGCGGGCCGAGGTCGTCAAGCTCGACGTGCTCTCCGCCCACGCCGACGCCGACGAGCTGCTCGCCTGGCTGAAGAGCGCCGAGCAGCCGCCCGCGAAGGTCTGGCTGGTCCATGGCGAGCCCGAGGCCTCCGATACGCTGCGGCTGCGCATCCGCGACGACCTGGGCATCGACGCCGAGGTCGCCGAGGACCGGGGTGAGACCAGCATCTAGGCGCACGCCGCCAGGCCAGGCCCCCGCTGGCCTCATCCGCCGAGGGGGGCCGGGAGGGGCTTGCAGAGGGCCTCGGGCGCCCAGGGGCTGTCTTCCGGGTGAGGCACGACCACGACCTGCTGGGTGCGGCGACAGACCCGCAGGTTGGTCAGCGAGAGCGGCGCGGGGGGCGTGTCCGGCAGCTTCCAGATCCAGGCGTCCTCGGGACCGATCCCCAGCACATGGTGGTCGTCGTACCAGCCCAGGGTGTGCAGCAGCCCTCGGCGGCCGCGATCCACGACCCTCAAGGGCCGCCCGCTGTCGAGGTCGTAGACGGCCAGCGCGGCCTGGTTCATGCCCACCAGCAGGCGGGTCCCGTCGGGGGAGAGGCTCAGGGAGGTGGCGATGGAGTTGCCTGGCAGGCGCAGGCTGGAGATGGCCCCATCGGGCTCGACGAGGTGGACCGAGCCAGCGGCGTCCCCGACGGCCAGCCGGCCCTGGTGCCGGGTCAGCGCGCTGATCGCCACGGGGCTCGGCAAGGTGTGCAGCAGCTCGGAGGGGCGATCGACGTCAAGCCGCCACTGCCGGATCCGGCCCAGGTGGTCGCCCACCAGCAGGGAGTCGCCCTCGATGATCCAGCCCTGGTGCAGGCGGCTGACCATGCCCTCGTCGACCCGAGCGGCGATCCGGCCGCCGGTCAGGTCGACGGCGTACAGGTCTCCGCGCGGATCGATCGCCGTCGCGTAGCGCTCCTGCGTGCGGTGCTGAAGCGCGCCCGCCCAGTCGCCCAGGTTGAGCGCCCAGCCCCCGTCGGGGCCCGTGCCGCTGAGCGTGCCCAGCTCGTCGACCGCGACCACCGGACCGTCCGGCGGAGCGAAGAGCGCGGCCAGCCGACCCGGAGGCAGGCCTTCCATCGCCTCTCTGGGGATGGCCCCCTGCTCGAGGTCCACCGTCACCAGCGCCCCGTCCAGCACGCCGATCAGCTCCCCGCCGGCCTCCAGCTCCAGGCCCTTGACCAGGGGGAAGGCGCGGCTCTGCCCGGTCAACAGGTCGGTCACGCAGCTCGACTCGGTGCCCTCCAAGAGCAGCAGCCGCTGATCGGGGGTCAGCGAGGCGCGGCGGCTGGGGCAGGCGGGAAGCGAGGCCTCGGGCAGGCGGGCGGGAGCCCAGAGCATCAGCTCGCGCTCGGTCAGGATGGCGATGTCCTGGCCCTGGGGAGAGAAGGCGATGTCCAGCACGGAGCTCTCCAGGCCGCCCAGCGTGGCCAGGGAGCGGGGCCCCTCGGCCTCCCACAGGATCACCTCGTCGTCGACGCCGCCGGTGGCCAGCAGCGAGCCGTCGGGGTGCCAGGCGATCGCCCGCACCGGTCGGTCGTGCTCCTGGAAGGTCTGCAGCGGCTCACCATCCTGCAGCGAGATGATGCGCACCACCGAGTCCAGGCCTCCCACCGCCAGGGCGTCCCCGCTGGGCGAGGGCGAGGCCACCGTCACATCCGATCCTCGCCCCGAGACCTCCGCCACCAGCTCGCCGGCTCGGTCGAAGACGCGCACCGCGCCCACCTTGTCCCCCAGCCACAGCCGCTCCAGGTCGGGCAGGAAGCCGAAGACGGTCCAGGTGCCACGGGTCCGCAGGCGCAGCTCGCTCTCTTCCGCAAGGGCGGCCACCCGGATGGCCCCACGCTCCTCCCACCAGCGGTGCTGGCCTCCCACCGCGAGGCGCTCATCGGGCGGTGCGATCAGCGGCCGGGTGAGGACCTGGCCGGTCTCGGGCGAGAACCAGCTCAGCGCCTCGGGCGTGCGCAGGAGGAGCTGCTCGGGCCAGGCGAGGGTCGCCCCGGGCCAGCGGCCCTTGGACTCCGTCGCGATGGGCGGATCGAAGGAGACCCGGCCCTCGTCGTCGAGCATCGCCAGCCGGGCCTCGCTGGGGCTCCAGGCCAGCTCGCGGACCCCGTCCCTGCGCCAGGCCGAGCGCGAGGTCGGGTCGATCACGACCAGCGCACCGCTGGGACCGAGGACGGCCAGGCGGCTCCCGTCGCTGCTCCAGGAGACCCGGCTGCCGGGCTCGGTCGGGGTCAGCCAGAGCGGCCCCAGGCGCGCCGCGGTCTCCTCGCTGAGGAGGCTGGTCTGCCCGCTGCTGTCTGCCCAGGCGGCCTCCAGCGCCAGGGCGACGTGCTCCCGCCCCTGCAGGCGGGCCCGCGCCGCCTCGTCCCGCAGGCTGCGCTCCATCGCCTCCTTGCGGGCGAGGCGGGTGTCGACCGAGGCGCTCTGCGCCTCCTTCCAGAGGTAGACCGAGCCCAGGACCAGCAGCAGCAGCGTCAACACCGTCCCCATGCCGAGGAGCCGCGCCTGGAAGCGGCGACGGCGAGCGCGGGCCTCTCCCGCCTCCAGGAACTCCAGGGCGATCGGCGCCAGCCAGGGCCGCCGCACCTCGCGCCAGGCCCGCACCCGGGCGAGCTGGTCGGTCGACCACAGGCCCGCCGTGCCCCGAAGACGGTCCTGCCAGCCCCGGCTGGCCACGCTGAGCTCGTGTCGCAGCCGCTGGCCCTCGCGGTCCGCAGCCAGCCAACCGCGCAGCCGCGGCCAGCGCTCGACCGCCGGATCGGCCAGCCGCAGCAAGCCGCCGTCGCGGCTGAGGATGCCGGCGGCGACGAGCTGCTCCACCGCCTCGGCGTCGAGCTGCTCGGCGGGCCGGGCGATGGCGGCCCCGTCGGCGTCGACCAGGCTGAGGATCTGCTCCTGGCAGCGCTCGTGGAGGGCCAGCGGCAGGCCCAGGAAGGCGTCCTCGACCGCTTGCTGCCGGGCCTCGCCCTCGGCCAGGGCGGCGCTGCGGTCCAGCCAGGACCGCACCTGCTCGCCGAGCGCCAGGGCGTCGCGAGGGCGCGCGGCGATCTCCTGCTGCATCGCCAGCAGGACCAGCTCGCGCAGCTCGGGCGGGACCCTCGGCAGGCCCAGGAGGGCCGGGTCGGCCTGGTCGACGCCGGGATCGACCCCGCAGAGGATGCAGGCGAGGATGGCTCCCAGGGCGTAGACGTCGCTGGCCGGCGAGAGGCGGTCGAGCTCGCCCAGGGCCTGCTCGGGCGGCATGTAGCCGGGCGTGCCAGCCACCTGCCCCTGGCGGGTGGCGCTGCCCGCTGCCCGGCCCAGCATCTCCATCGGATCGGCGACCATCTCGAGCGAGCTGTCGCTGACCACCCGCACCATGCCCCAGTCGACCACCATGACGGCCCCGAAGCGGCCGAGCATGATGTTCTCGGGCTTCAGATCGCGGTGGATGATGCCGCGCTCGTGCGCCGCACCGACGGCGCCGCAGAGCTGCAGCGCGATGTGCAGCGCGCGGGGCAGGGGCATCGCGCCGGCCTCGACGCTCGAGGAGGCCGACAGCGCGCTGAGGAGCGAGATGCCGTCGAGGTACTCCATGACGAGGTAGAGCTCGCCGCGTGCGCGCCCGTCGTCGGTGTTCGGGAGCGCACCGGTGAGCAGCACCTGCACGACGTTCGGGTGCACGAGGCGGCTCGCGATCTTTCCCTCGCGGTGGAAGCGCGCGACGAGCTCCGGGTTCCCCGAGAGCTCTCGGTGGAGGATCTTCACGGCGACGAAGCGGTCGACGCCGGCCTGGAAGGCGCGGTACACGCGCCCCATCGCGCCGACGCCGACGAGCGCGCGCAGCTCGATCTGCCCCGGAAGCTCGAGGCCGAGGTAAGGGTCGAGCTCGCTCGACGAGCCGAGCAAGGAGCGTGTGATCGAGAGCGGGATGCCGTCGACCGGGCAGTAGAGGACGTCCGGCCCGTACGCGCCGCCGCACGAGGGGCACGTGCGGCCTCCGGACCTCGCCGGAGCCGCCGCGCTCATGGTCGCAGCCCTCGGAGCCATCGCATCGCGTCGACCGAGAGCCTAGCAGAAAGGCAGTACCCGCTCGCCCCGCATCCGACTAGCGTCCGCCGCCGTGACCAAGGCCCCCAAAGGCGCTCCCGTCGCGCGGGGCGACGCAGAGAGCGGGCCCTCGCTCGTACGCGGTACACCCAAGGGCCGCGAGCAGGTGGGGGGCTCCGGCCGAAGCGCGGCCGGGCCGGGCGAGCCGGCGTCGGAGGCCGCGCAGCAGGGGGTAGCAGCCTCCGAGCCCGAGGCCGGGCCGGCGTCTGCGGTCGCGAAGACCCGGAGCGGCGCCCAGAAGAAGGACAAGGAGCCTCCGGCCAAGAAGGGCAAGGAGAAGGAGGAGGAGCGCGGGCCGATCTTCGAGCGCGACGCGAGCGGCAAGCTCATCGCGACGAAGGAGGAGCTCGACGCCGACAGCTACGTCGTCGACCTGCCGGTGTTCGCAGGGCCGCTCGATCTCCTGCTCTTCCTCATCCAGAAGCACGAGCTCGACATCCTCGACATCCCCATCGGCTTCGTGACCTCGAAGTACCTCGAGTACCTCAAGCTCATGCAGCACCTGACGATCGACGTGGCGAGCGAGTACCTCGTCATGGCGGCGACCCTGGCGCTGATCAAGTCGAAGATGCTCCTTCCCGACGTGCCGAAGGACGGCGCCGAGGACGGGCTCGAGGAAGAGGAGCTCGACCCGCGCGCGGAGCTCGTGCGCAGGCTGCTCGAGTACCAGAAGTACAAGTCGGCTGCGGAGGACCTCAACCAGCGTGACACGCTCGGCAACTCGGTCTTCTTGCGTGGCTCGAGCGAGCCCGTGGTCGAGGGGCCCGCGCCCTTCGCGCCGCTCGGCGTCTTCGATCTGCTCGACGCCTTCAACAAGCTGCTCACCAAGAGCAAGGTGAAGGTCGAGCACGAGATCAACTTCGACCGCATCAGCATCTCGGATCGCATCGTCGAGCTCACCGACAAGCTCAAGCCTCGGCGCTCGATGCCCTTCGAGCAGCTCTTCGAGCTCGCCGAGGGCCGGACGCTCACGCGCTTCGATCTCGTGATCACCTTCCTCGCGGTGCTCGAGATGGCGCGCCTCAAGCTCCTGCGCGTCTTCCAGACCGATCCCCTCGCGCCGATCCACGTCGAGCTCGCGATGATCAGCGAGGACGACGACGACGATCCGCTCGGCATGCATGCACAGGCCGAGCCTTCTGCGCGGGAGCCTGCGCCGGCTGAGCCCGCCGAGGCGGAGGCCGAGCCCGTCGCGGAGCCGGAGCCCGTCGCGGAGGCGGAGCCGGTCGCGGACGCGGAGCCGGTCGCGGACGCGGAGCCCGTGGCGGAGGCGGAGCCGGTCGCCGAGCCGGAGCCGGTCGCGGAGGCGGAGCCCGCCGAGGCGGAGCCGGAGCCCGCCGAGGCGGAGCCGGTCGCGGACGCGGAGCCTGTCGCGGAGGCGGAGCCGGTCGCCGAGCCGGAGCCCGTCGCCGAGGCGGAGCCGGTCGCGGAGCCGGAGCCCGTCGTCGAGCCGGCCCAGGAGCCTGAAGCCTTCGAGGCGGAGTTCGCGGCGCTCCTCGCGGCCGAGCAGGCGGCCGCCGAGGCCGCGAAGGCACCCAGCTCCGAGGACGCCGACTTCGAGGCGGAGTTCGCGGCGCT
>DDSR01000182.1 GCA_002343455.1 Deltaproteobacteria bacterium UBA2385
CTCCCCCTCCTCCTCCCCCGCGCTCCGCACCGACCACCACCGCCCAGCAGATGGATCCCGCCGTCACCGCCGCCCCGCTCTCGGTCCGTCCCCCGCGGGCCGGCCAGCGGCTGCTGCTCGAACAGAACCTCCTCGCCCCGGGCGAGGCCCTCACCCTCCAGCTCAGCTACCGCCTCCGCGACTGAGCCTCTCCGCCCGCGCCCAGGACATCCCCACCGCCCGGGTCGTGCTGCCCTGGCAGGACTTCAAGACCCTCTGGGAGAAGGGCCAGGCCCCCAAGGACAAGCCCGCGCCCGCGCCCCGGGACTGGGCCATCAGCAGCGCCCGCTACGTCGGCGTCGTCGAGGAGGAGGCCACCCTCTTCCGCTCCACCATGAAGGTCGAGATCCTCAAGAAGGAGGGCTGGACGGCCGTGCCCCTGCTGCCCACCTCGGTCGCCCTGCGCTCGGCCCGCATCGGCGGGAAAGAGGCCCCCATCTACCTGGACGGAGGCTGGTACACCTTCCTCACCGACAAGGCCGGGCCCGTCACGGTCGAGCTGGAGTTCGCCGTCACCACCTTCGACGAGGGCGGCCGCTCCGGCTTCGCCTTCGCCCTGGCCCCCTCGGGCGGCACCGAGGTCGAGCTCTCCGTCGCCGAGACCCAGGACCTGGACTTCACCGTCGCTGGCGCCCAGCAGGTCACCGATCAGCAGCAGGGCCCGCGTCGCCTGATGCGGGCCCTGCTGCCCGCCACCGGCAACCTCAGCGTCGCCTGGCAGCGGGCCGCGACCGAGGCCGCCGCCACCGAGACCGCCCGCATCTACGCCGAGCACCAGGCCCTGATCGGGGTCGGCGAGGGGCTGCTGCAGGGCCGCAGCATCGTCAACTACAGCATCCTCTTCGCCGGCACCGACACCTTCAAGGTCGACCTGCCCCTGGACGTCACCGTCCTCGACGTCACCGGCCAGGGCCTTGGGACCTGGACCGTCGAGGACAGCGCCGATCGTAAGGTCGTCACCGCCAAGCTCAACTACGAGGCCACCGGCAGTTACGGCCTGACCCTGGACTACGAGCGCCCCATGCCCGAGGGCGGCGGCAGCGTCCCCCTCCCCGATCTGCGCGTGCTCGGCGCCGAGCGGGTCAAGGGCTTCGTCGGCGTCGACGCCCGCTCCAACCTGGAGGTCCGCGCCGGCCAGGCCAGCGTCGCCCGCCCCATCGATGTGCGCGAGCTGCCCGCCGCCATCCTGGGCCAGACCGACTGGCCGGTGCTGCTCGGCTACCGCTACGCCAAGGAGGGCTGGTCCATCCCCATCGAGGTCCGCCAGCACGACGACGTCGACATGCTCGTCACCATCATCGACCAGGCCGCCGCCACCACCGTCCTCACCCTGGACGGCCGCCGCATGACCCAGGTCACCTACGCCATGCGCAACAACCGCGCCCAGTTCCTCGAGCTCGATCTGCCCAAGGGCGCCACCCCCTGGTCCACCTTCGTCGGAGGCAAAGCCGTCAAGCCCGCCCGGGCCGAAGACGGCAGCTTCCTGGTCCCCCTGGCCCGCAGCCAGGCCAGCGGCGGGGACCTCGCGCGGTTCGCGGTCGAGATCGTCTACGTCGAGGACGGCGATCCCACGCAGCAGCGCTTCGACGCCAGCCTGCCCAAGGCCGATGTGCCGGCGACCGCCGTGGCCTGGACGGTGTACGTTCCGGACCAGGCCAAGGTCAAGCAGTCCAGCATCGAGGGCAGCCTGCGGCAGGTCGACTGGTTCACGCCGATCGATCTGGGAGGCGTGTCCTCGGCCGAGGCGGTCGCCCAGGTCCAGCAGCAGGCGCAGGCGCTGTACGACAGCGACGCCATGGGGGCGGGGGTGCAGCCGGTGAAGGTGATGCTGCCGGTGGACGGCACGCCGCTGTACTTCGAGAAGCTGCTGGTGCTGGGCGAGGCGCTGGAGCTGGGCTTTGAGTACCGGGTGAAGGACTGAGTCGGGGGGCGGCCACAGGATCGCGACATCTCGCTGCACAGCGATATCTCGCTGTGAAAACCAGCGAGATATCGCTCATTAGTTTCGTTACCCGTTGATTTCATTACATCACGAGCGCTGGCACGCCTCCTGCAATGCCTCTCGACACACCCCCGAGAGGACCGCATGCACCGCACCATCACCACCGAGGTCGCCATCATCGGCGCCGGCACCGCCGGGCTCGCCGCCTGCCGGGCGGCCCGCGACGAGGGCGCCCAGCCCTTGCTGATCGAGGCCGGCCCGGGCGGCACGACCTGCGCCCGCGAGGGCTGCATGCCCAGCAAGCTGCTGATCGCGGCGGCCCACGCGGCGCACCACATGCAGACGGCTCCAGGCTTCGGGGTCTACGGAGGCGCCGTCCAGGTCGACGGGCCGGCCGTACTCCAGCGGGTCCGCGCCGAGCGGGACCGCTTCGTGGGCTTCGTGACCGACGGCCATCGGGCCATCCCCTCGGACCAGCGCCTGCAGGGGCGGGCCCGCTTCGTGGGGCCGACGACGCTGCGGGTGGACGACCGGCTGACGGTCCAGGCCCGCGCGGTTGTGGTGGCGACGGGCAGCCGGCCGGTGGTCCTGCCGAACCTACGCCCGCTAGGCGACCGGCTGATCACCAACACCGAGCTCTTCGAGTGGAACGATCTGCCCGACAGCGTGGTGGTCTTCGGGCCGGGCGCCATCGGCCTGGAGCTGGCGCAGGCGCTGCATCGGCTGGGGGTGCGGGTGCGCCTGCTGGGCCTGGGCGGGCTGCTGGGGCCGCTGAGCGATCCGGTGGTCCGCAAGGTTGCGACGGCGGCGATCGCCTCGGAGCTGCCGATGGACACGGACGCCCGCGTTGAGGAGGTCTGGCGGGAGGGGGACCGGGTCTTCGTGGCCCGCAACGACGAGGGGGTGCGGGTGGTGGAGGACTTCGCCTTCGCCCTCTGCGCGGTGGGCCGCAGCCCGAACCTGGAGAGCCTGGACCTGGCGGCCGCCGGCCTGGAGCTCGGCCCCACCGGCCGTCCCTCGATCAACCCCTTCACCACCCAGGTCGGCGATCACCCGATCTTCATCGCCGGGGACGCCAACCCGGACCGGCCCCTGCTGCACGAGGCGGCCGACGAAGGCCGCATCGCGGGCCGCAACGCGGCGCTGTTCCCGGCGGTCCAACCGCAAGCCCGGCGCAGCCCGATCGGGATCGTCTTCAGCGACCCCCAGCTCGCCGTGGTCGGAGAGGGCTGGGCCCAGGTGCAGAGCAGGGATGTGGTGGTCGGAGCGGTAGACCTCTCGGACCAGGGCCGCAGCCGGGTGCAGCGAGAGAACCGCGGCTGGCTCCACATCTACGCCGATCGGGCTACAGGGAGGCTGCTAGGTGCAGAGCTGGCGCACCCGCGGGCCGAGCACCTCGCGCACCTGTTGGCCTGGAGTCACCAGCTCCAGCTCACCGTCTCGCACATGCTGGAGATGCCCTTCTACCACCCCGTCGTCGAAGAGGGGCTGCGCACCGCCCTCCGCGACGCTGACGCTCAACTCCGCGCGGGCCGGCTCGCCCGCATAGCCTGATCACCTGATCAGACAATAAACCGATCAACCAACCAACAAACTGGAGAGAACCATGAAGCCCACCATCACCGAAGGCCAGCGCGTCCCCGAGGTCACCTTCAAGGTCCGCGACGGCGCCGAGTGGACGACCGTCAGCACCGCCGACCTCTTCGCCGGCCGCACCGTCGTGCTCTTCGCCCTGCCCGGCGCCTACACCCCCACCTGCAGCTCCAGCCACCTGCCCCGCTACGAGGAGCTCTACGACGATCTGCAGCAGGCCGGCGTGGACGCCGTGCTCTGCCTCAGCGTCAACGACACCTTCGTCATGAACGCCTGGGCCGACGACCAGGGCGCCGAGCGCGTCGAGATGGTCCCCGACGGCAACGGCGACTTCTCGCGGGCGATGGGCCTGCTGGTGGACAAGGCCAACCTGGGCTTCGGCCCCCGCTCCTGGCGCTACTCGATGCTGGTCCGCGACGGCGTCATCGAGAAGATGTTCATCGAGGAGGAGGTCCCCGGCGACCCCTTCGGCGTCTCGGACGCCGACACGATGCTGAAGTACCTGGGTGGCACCGCCAGCCCCGACATCCTGCTGCTGACCAAGCCCGGCTGCGCCCACTGCGCCCGCGCCGAAGCCGCCTTGGAAGAGGCCGGCCTGTCCTGGGACGAGCTGCCGACCTCGCCGCGCATCCTGCGCGCCCTGCCCGGCAGCCGCACCACCCCCCAGGTCTTCGTCGACGGCGTGCACCTCGGCGGCGCCGACGAGCTGGTGGCCTGGCTGGCCAAGCGCTGATCCCGCTCCGGGGCGGCTCGGCGCTCGCGGGGAGATAGTCCCCCTCCGCGATGGCCCTCCGCTCTCCCTTCCCCGACCTCAGCGCCCTCCGCTACACGCGCAGGGCGCTGAGCCTTGTCTGGGCCACCAGCCCGGGGCTGACCCTCAGCTTCGGCGGCCTGACGCTGCTGGCCGGCCTGCTCCCGGCCTCCCTGGCCTGGGTCGGCAAGCACATCGTCGACGCGGTCGTGGCGGCGATGGGCTCGGCCTCGCCCGATCCCCGCCCTGCCCTGACCTGGCTGGGGGTGGAGATCGGCCTCGTGGTCGCCCTGGCGGCGACCCAGCGGGGCATCAACCTCTGCCAGTCCTTGCTGCGGGCCCTGCTGGGCCAGCGGGTCAACGCCATGATCCTGGAGAAGGCGCTGACCCTGGATCTGAGCCACTTCGAGGACAGCGAGCTCTACGACAAGCTGACCCGAGCCCGGCGCGAGGCCTCCACCCGCCCCCTGAGCCTGGTCAACCGCAGCTACGGCCTGGTCCAGAACGCCATCTCGCTCTTGTCCTATGGCGCGCTGCTGATCGCCTTCAGCCCCTGGGCGGCCCTGCTGTTGGTGCTGGGCGGCATCCCCTCCTTCGTCGCCGAGACGAAGTTCTCCGGCGAGGCCTTCCGGCTCTTCAAGTGGCGGGTGCCCGAGGCCCGGATGCAGATGTACCTGGAGACGGTCCTATCGCGCGAGGACCACGTCAAGGAGGTCAAGCTCTTCGGGCTGGGCCCGATGCTGCTGGCTCGCTACCAGGAGATCTTCGACCGCCTCTTCGCCGAGGACCGCAACCTGACGATCCGGCGGGCCTTCTGGGGCTTCGCCCTAGGGCTGCTAGGGACGGCCTCCTTCTACGGGGCCTACGGCTGGGTGGTCCTGGCGACGGTGGCCGGGGCGATCACGCTGGGCCAGATGACGATGTACCTGCTGCTCTTCAAGCAGGGCCAGCAGGCCGTCACCTCCTCGCTCAGCTCAATCGGCGGGATGGTCGAGGACAATCTGTACCTCTCCAACCTGTACGAGTACCTCGAGCACGACACCGAACAGATCCGCCGCCTGCGACAGGACGGCCCGGGGGAGCTCCAGGGGCCAACCCCAGGCGATGGCCTCCGCTTCGAACAGGTCAGCTTCGCCTACCCGGGCACGGCGGAGCCCGCCCTCCAGGAGGTCAGCTTCCACCTGCGGCCCGGGCAGAGCCTCGCCCTGGTGGGCGAGAACGGTTCCGGCAAGACGACGCTGATCAAGCTGCTGACCCGGCTGTACACCCCGACCCGGGGCCGGGTCCTGCTGGACGGTCTGGACCTGCGGCGCTGGGACGAGGAGGCGCTGCGGCGGCGCATCGGGGTGATCTTCCAGGACTTCAACCGCTACCAGCTCAGCGTCGGCGAGAACGTCGGCGCGGGCGATGTCGAGCACCTGGAGGACGAGGCCCGCTGGAAGGAGGCCGCCCAGCAAGGCCTGGCGGCGCCATTCATCGAGGCCCTGCCCGAGGGCTACCGAACACAGCTAGGGAGGTGGTTCAAGGACGGCCGCGAGCTCTCCGGCGGGCAGTGGCAGAAGGTCGCCCTGGCCCGGGCCTTCATGCGCGAGCAGGCCGATCTGCTGGTGCTGGACGAGCCCACCGCGGCCATGGACGCCGAGGCCGAGGCCCAGGTCTTCGAGCATGTGCGTCACCTCGCTCGCGACCGGATGGTCATCCTGGTCAGCCACCGGTTCTCGACGGTGCGCATGGCCGACCGGATCCTGGTCCTGCACGGCGGGACGGTGGTCGAGGCCGGCAGCCACATCGAGCTGCTGGCCGAGAACGGGCGCTACGCCCACCTCTTCCGCCTACAGGCTGCCGGCTACCAGTAGATTCGGGTACACTGCGCCGCGGAGGTGCTCATGATCGTCGGCCTGATGCTCGCCTGCACCGGCGGCCCCTTGCAGAGCGACGAGCCGGTCCCGGACTTCTCGCTGATCGACCTGAACCCGGCCTCGCCGACCAGCCAGCAGCCGGTCTCCCCGCGGGACCTGATCGACCAGGTCAGCGGCTGGTACTTCACCTACGCCGGTTGAGGGTACTGCGTTGGCCAGTTTGGCCACCTCGACACACTACAGGCCGAGTACGCCACCGACGAGGTCCAGCTCCTGGCGGTCAACCGCGAGGACGGCCTCGACGCGGCGGCCGAGGCCGTCGAAGGCAAGTCCCTGCCCTTGTTGCAGGACACCGTCGAGGTCGACGCCTGGGGTGCCTGGCAGGTCGAGTGGCGGGATCTGGTCATCTTGGACGCCGAGAACAAGGTCGTCGGGGTGATCAACCTGACGGACCACGACCTGGAGCTGCCCGAGAACGTCAAGCTCGTGCGCGAGCTGGTGGCCGAGGCGCAGGAGCGCTGAGGGCCGGGATAGGTGCCCGGAATGCAGTGGCACGTCTTCATCGCCTACGCCGGGGAAGAGGGGAAGGAGCGCGCCTCGCTGCTCAAGAGGGCTTGCGAAGAGCGAGACCTGCGGGCATTCGTTGCCCACCATGATGTGGCGGACAGGTTCAGAACCGAGATCCCTGGGGCTCTCAATCAAGCTCGCGTAGCCGTCCTGGTAGCCACCGGGAATGGCCGCGAGAACTCGAGTTCGTGGTTCGACGATGAGGTCATTCGAGCAGTTCGCCTGGCCGAGAGCGGTCGCCTGAGCCTCTTCGTCTGGCCATCCACATCGACCATGGAGATCCTGGATTTGCCCTACGGAACCGCCGGCTACAAAGCGCTGCCCTGCGACCCGGCATCGGCCGCGGATTCGCTTCGCCAACCCCTCCCCGCAGAGCTCCCTACCTCGGCCGAGCACGAGAGTCACCCGCTCCTCGTTGAGGCGCAGAAGGCCCTGCGTGACCACGAACCCCAGCGCGCGGTGGACCTCGCCAGCGACGTCCTGGCAACACCAACCCCGACCCCAGCGCTGCGCGCCCGCGCCGAGCTGGTCCGCCTGCAAGGCCTCTCCCATCTGGGTCGCCGAGAGGAGTTCGAGCAGTTCATCGACACGATCAACGCCGAAGCCCTTCCCCCGTCCGATCGCCGGCGGCTCGCCATCTACCTGGCGGCGGCCCACCGCTGGGAGCGCGGGCTCGACCTGGCTCCCGACGACCCAGTGGTCCTACAGCTCATCGCGCTGCGCCGAGACCAGGAGATCCCCTCCGCCCTCGCCGACGACCCGACCGTTCACCTCGACGCCGCCGAGCTTCATCTGCAGGAGCGCCGAGCGGGCCCGTGTGTGGACCTGGCGAGGGGGGTGCTGGGGCGGGCTGAGGTCACGCCCATCGGGCAGGCGCTGGCGATGGAGCTGCTGTTGCGTGGCCTGGCTCAACACTGGTTGGGGGTGGCTACCGAGCCGGTGTCTGATCCCGGAGGCGCGCTCCATGCCGCACGCGGGGCGGTCGAGGCCTTGGAGCCGGCGGAGCCCTGGTTGCGCGTGCTGCTGGGCCAACTGGAGCTGATTCAGCCCCCGGGGGGCCCACTAAATCCCGACCCCAGCCCTCCCGACTGGTTCCTGGCGGCTCAAGGTGCGACCTCCGAAGAGGCGCTCACCCAGGTGGAGGCGAGGTTCCCACGCTCCATCGGACCCTTGCTGATCATCCTCTCCCGCCGCTGGCGGATGTTCGACCGACCGGAACGAGCGCTTGCTTCGGCACGCCAGGCCTTTGCCATCCTGCCCGGCCGCGGGCAGGGCACCGAGCTGGGGCTGGCGCTGCTTGGCGCGGGTCTTCGCAACGAGGCCTTGATGCGGGCTCCGGCCCCCTACGACGCGGAGTCCTGGCGCCTGCACGTGCTGCTGGCACGGGACGAGGTCGAGGGGCTCGCCCGAGCCCGGGAGTGGACCGAGACGCTGCCGAGCCCCGCCGCCTGGGTGACCCTGGCCCAGCAGGCCCTGAACGCGGAAGAACAGATTGAAGCCAGGCGAGCCGCCCACATGGCGCTTCCGGGCGCGGCGCAGCTCACCGTCGACGCGCTCCGGCTGCTCTTCTACGCCGCGGGGGCCGCTTCGCCAGAGCCGGATCTCGCCCTTCTCCGCGACCTCGAGAAGAAGCTGCGGGAGCGCACAGAGGTCGAGGCCGAGGAGCTTCGTTTCCTGGTGCTGGCCTGCTTACCGGGGAGGCGAGGGCCACCCGTCGACATCGATCGCCTGCGAGGCGCGGGCCGCTTGGTAGTGCTGGATCGGACCGAGGTCCAGGAGAGGATGCGGTTTCTCCAGCACAACCAGGCGCTCATCAACGAAGGATGGCGGCGAGGCTGGATCAGCTACGCCGAGCTGCTCCGATACTGCGGGTACAGCATTGGCGCGGCCGCCGTTGGGCTCCGACAGTTTCGCTTCCCCCTGCGAGCGCCCCTCATCGCCCTGGGGCCATACACATCGGAGGCCCTCTGGAGAGACCGCCGATGCCTGGTCGGGGCCATGGGGCTCGAGCTGCTCCTGGCCTGCGAGCTTCATCGACCGCTTGCCGCAGCGGTCCAGAAGATGTGCATCCTGGAGCCGACCTGGGACCAGGTCCTGCGGTCGGCGGAGGAGCCCCTGGTCGCGGCGTGGCGCCGCGAGCTTCACGAGATCCAGGAGCTCGATGGCCTGGAACGCGAGCAGAGCGAGCCGCGCCGGGCCCAGATCCGTGCCCAGATGCAGGAGGTGGACCTTGCGAAGGAGCTTAAGGCCTGGCTCCTCGACCTGAAGCGGGTCGGAAAGCTGGAGATCCTCCCCGTCCCGTCGCTCCCACCCTGCCTCCCTCCCCAAGACAGGCCCGATGCAGGCCTGCTGGCGGATCTGTTCGCATATCGGGAGAGCCTGCATCATGACTCCGACCTCGTGCTGCTCAGCGCGGAGCTGGCGGAGTTCGGCGTCCGCGGCCTGCCCGATCGCGAACAGCTCGACCAGCTCGGGTTCAGCCCAGCCCAGCGGCAGGGCCTGTCGGATCGATATCGGCCGCTGCGAGTACAGACGGTCTCTATCGCCCCGGTGCTTCGCGCCCTGAGCGAGGGCGACCCGCGCACCGACACGGTCCGCATCCTGGTGCGGGCCGGCTTCTCCGACGCACTCGACCAAAAGGAGCTGATCCATTGGGCTCGCACCCGCGGCGACAAGCTCGTGGAAGACCTGGGCGCGATGGCCGAGGCGTGGAGCATCGGCGCGCCGCTCCACGCCTGGAACCTGGCCAGCATTGTCGGGCAGGCGCTGGTCAAGCTCTGGCTGGTAGGGGAGCCCGAGCCCGACGCGGCCGAGATCAGCGCGCGGCTCCTCGCCACCGCGGAGAGCCTGGACCGTCAGGCAGGGTTCGGGCTCGATTCGCTCGCCTCCACCGTGCAGGGCCTGACCCGCTTGGCCCAGGCCCTGCCCCGGATCTTCGCCGAGTCGACCATGGACAACCGGATCATCGGCGGGCCCAGAAGCCCCGGCGCGCGCATGTGGAGCATGGTCGTGGCGTTCTGCTTCGGAGCCCCGTCTCGCCGTGCCGCCCTCTATCGCGGGTTGGAGCTTGGCTTGCACGCCGCCACAGCAGGAGCCACCGACGGCTTGACCTGGGTCCTCCTGAGCCTGGCCAGTCACCAGGAGGGCGACAGCCTCGACTTCAGCGCCAGCATCTGGGCGACGGTCCTGGCGGCTGATCCGCCGCTGGTCCGACTGGACGAGATGCAGTTCGAGGGAATGACCTACAGCGTTGAACAGTGGATCGACGCGGCCCGGCAGGCCCCGGGCGAGGTCAACGGCATGAGCTGGTGCGCCCAGGTCCCCGATCCCGATCGTGGCGGGACCCGCCTGGTACGCATCCCCATCGAGCAGCTCCCCATTGATCACCCGGCAATCCAGGGTCTTCGACAGGGTCTGGCAGGCCTGGACGACCGACTCGCCCAGGCATTGGCCTCGGGGAGCCCTGGGGCAGAGGCGTTCACCCGAAGCCCGCTCCGCGGGGTGCTCGAGGACCCCCGGGCCATACTTCAGTGGGGAACTGTTCAGGTCACCGGGCCCAGGACCATTGCGGATCTGGCCGATCTGGAGGCCGTGCTTGGAACGCTGGAGCGCCTCGACTCCATCTCGGAGGAGCCATTCGCGGACATGCGCCTGCTCCGCCGGAGCGGTATCCCCGGACCCGAAGCGGGAGGGGCGGCCCGCTTGATGCTCGGCCCCGAAACCCCGGCGCAGGCGGCGGTTCGTCTCTTGGAAGCACACCGCCAAGTGAACACCGGAGACCTCACAAGCGCCATCCTCGCGCTGGCCGTCGCGGCAAGGACAGAGCCCGTGCAGCGCATCGGGAACGCCGACGTCAGCCTCCCCCGACTGGCCGCCGACCTGGCCCTGGCCGCGCTGAGCCCGCCGCCGACAGACGAAGACAGCTTCGCCGCGCAGGAGCCGGCGCTGCTGCGCGTCTGCGCCATGGTCGTGGCTCGACTGGACCCGTCATGCGACTTTGGAACATGGGTCCGGCGTTCCTGGGACCTTCAGGCCTGGCTCCTGGCGCTGCGGCGGCTGGGCGGCGCCAGCTACTCGCGCCAACTCCTCGATCTCGCCCGCGCCGCGCCTCCCAGCCTGCCACTGCACCCGGACCGACCCGCCGATCTGTTCGACCCGCACCGCCAGGGGCCCGGGGCGGTGGACAGCCGCGAGCTGATGGTGCTCGGAGCCCTGCTCCAGGCCATCGTGGAGCAGTCCCAGGGCAAGGCGCAGCTCGACCTGGCGCACCTGCGTCCGGTGCTGAAGAGCATCGCGACGCGCCCACTGACTGCGGATGAGCGGGCGATTCGCGAGCTCCATCCGGTCTCTGTCCTGGTTCCCGACCAGCTCTGCGCTCCCGATCTGGCCCTCTACCTGCTCCTCCTGACCGACCACGACCGGGTCTGGGAGCTTGAGGTCGAAGCCCGGCTGCGCCGATTGGACGACTCCTTCCGGCCGACGGAGAACCTCAGCCTCGCGCAGCTCCGCGAGCTCGTCTTGGTGGTGCTCCTCCAAGAGTCCGAGCGGCTTGGTGAGGCCGAGAAGACCCTGGTTCGCGTGGCCGTCGACGCCGCCGACTTTCGCCCCGACTCGCCGGGCCGGGCGGTCGCGGCTATCGTCGCCAGCCGCTTGGACCCGCAGGCCTACGCCGGTCTCGCCTGGAGCGCCGTCCTTGCCCACTTGGAGGCTCCAAACGGCCCCCAGATCGCTGCCGAGTGGCTGCTCGCCCGGGCACGCACCGGCCAGCTCCCGCAGGCCGTGGCCGACCTCCGCGCCGAGGGCGTGGCGCGCGGCCTCGACGAGGGCACGCTGCTATCGGGCCTCGCCCGGGTCTTGCTGAGCGAGCAGCAGGAGGCCGCCGCCGCTGAGCTGAGGGAGCTTGAAGGCGAGCCTGCGATCGCTGAGGCGCTCTCGGAGCTGATAGCCTTCTCCAAGAAGGAGGGACCGCCCCGATGATGCCCGTGGTCCATGGCTTCCTGTCGGTCAAGGGCGGCGTTGGCAAGACCTCGCTGGCCATCGCCGCCGCCCTGAGCCTGGCCCGCAGAGGCCAGCCGGTGGCCGTGTTCGACCTCGACCTCTCCGGCACCTCGCTCGCCGATGGGCTGGCGCTCTGCGCGCCTTCGCCCGGCCGGCCGGGTGTGTGGCTCAGTCGCGACGAGACGATGCAGGCCCGAAAGGGGACCCAGGATCTCGCCTTCATCGAGCGCTACCTGCTCGAACCGGACGCCACCTTCGACCCGCAGACTGCTGCATGGCGTCACCCGGACACGCCGACCATCCGCTGGTACCCCTCCTCCCCCCGCCAGGGCGATGTGGAGGCCTCGACCCGACGCCTGTTCTTTGAGCAGGACGCCGAACGGACCGCTGAGCGCCTGGAGCAGATGTTGAGCGCCTTCTCCACGGACGGCGCCGAGCTGCCCATCGTCATCGTGGACTTTCCACCCTCGATGATCGGCCTGCCTTCGCTGGCGCTCCGCCAACTCCACCGCAGCCGGTCGATCGCCGACTTTCTGCCCGTCCTGGTGTCCACCCCCGATCGAAACGACCTCTTCCGCAGCGCGGAGGCCTTCGTCGACCTGCGGCGCCAATTCGCAGCCCTGCGATGGCTCCTGAACAAGAACACCATGCCTCTTGAGGAGATCCGCGCCGAGGTCAAGCGCTTCCTTGCGCCCCAGTGGTCGTGGAGTGGAGCCGAGCGGCTGCTTCGCGATGTGGGCTGGTCCGGCGAGGGCCTGGGGACATTGTTTCGGACCGACAAGCTGCATCTCCCGATCTCGCTGCTGGACCGGATGGAAGCGCTGCTGACTGAGGACGGGCCATGATCCCTGAACGACAAGGCCCGCTCCTCTGCTCACCGCGGTCCCCAGACGGGCCACCCACGCCGCCTGAACACCCCTTGGCCTTCGTGCTCGGCGCGCTTGTCCGGCAGATCCTCGTCGACGCCCAGGTTCGGCTGGGCCCCCATGCCTGGCGATCGGATGGCGGCGCGATCGAGATTGACTGGTCTGCTTCGGGGAGCTTCGTCCGCGCGGAGCCGGCCGAGGGCGAGCAGCGAGTTCGCTTCACCTGGTGCCTCGTGGATCGGACCGGGGGCCTCTCCCCCGCCGTCGGCCGCGGAGACCGAGCGGCTGCCCGCGAGGCACTCCAGCCGTACAGCGGGGCCGGGCCGCCGTTGGAGCTCCGCTGCTCAGTGGAGCGCTTCGCTGCGCTTGCCGAGGTCTGTGAGCTGCGGCTGGAGCTGTTGAACGGCCTGATCGTGGGGATGGCCGGGGCGAGCCACAACCACAACCTGATAGCGAGCAACCTTGGGTTTTCCCTGAACACGGCCTTTCGCCCGCGGGGCTGCCGGGTCTTTCAGTCCGACCAGTATGTCGCCATTGACCAGAGCCGGTCGCTACCGGACCTTGTGCTCCTCTGCGGCGCACCCCAACTGGTCGGTCAGGCCTTGACCAATCCGACCGCCATCATCGAGATCCTCTCGCCCAGTACAGCGAGCAAGGACCGCACGGAGAAGCTGGAGATCTACTGCGGGATCCCGACCCTCAAGGAGTACCTGCTGGTCCATCCCGACCGCCGGCGAGTCGAGCGAGCGCGACTGAAGCACTGCCCCCCCTGCTGGGAAGTCCTGGACGCCGATGTCGTCGAACTCCTCGGCGTGGTCGTCTCGCTGGACGAGATCTACGATGGAGTCGGCCTGAAAGACTCAACACGATAGGCCCACCCCCATGCCTACCCAGACCTCCCTGACCTTCCCGCTCGACCTGGAACCCTTTCGCCGCCTGCCGCAGGTGCTGGTCATCGGGCGCCGCGCCCGGCTGGCCGACGCCGGGCTGGCCGAAGCGCTGGGCCTCTCCCACCCCCACCTCGTCGCCTTGCTCTCCGAGGCGGAGTCCGGGGACGAGGGGGCCACGGTCGAGACCCGCTCCGGCGAGCGGCGGGTGATCCTGGGCGTGCTGCCCGAGCCTTGCTCGCGACACAACAGCCCCTCGCGGGCCTGGGCGATCCCCGCCATGGTCGAGAAGCTGGGCGCCCGCACCGACGCCGGCGTGCTGCTGGTGGTGGAGCAGGACGAGCAGGCCCTGGCCAGCGCCCTGGCGGCGGCCCGCAGCCTGCCCCTGTACGACCGCAAGACCGGTCCGGCTCGGGGGCGCACGGTCAGCCTTACAGCGCTAGGGCCGGCCGGTCCGGTCCAGGACACCCGCCTGCCGGTCGCGGTCGAGGCCCTCCGCCAGGCCAGCCGCCTGGTGGACATGCCCACCCGCGAGCTGCACACCCAGGCCTTCGTCGACGAGGCGCTCGCGCTTGGCGCGTCCATCGGGGCCAGCGTCCGCGTGATCCAGGGAGAGCTTCTGCAGGCCGAAGGCCTGGGGGGCCTGCAGGCCGTCGGCGGGGCGGCGGTCCACGGTCCAGCCCTGGTGCTGCTGGAGCACGCTCCCGCCGGGGCCACCAAGACGATCGCCCTGGTGGGCAAGGGCATCGTCTACGACACCGGCGGCCTGTCCCTGAAGGGCAAGGACAGCATGCCGGGGATGAAGGGCGATATGGGCGGCGCAGCGGCCGTGCTGCACGCCTTTGGGGCCCTGGTGCGCGCGGGCTACGGCGAGCGGCTGCAGGCGGTGCTCTGCCTGGCCGAGAACGCCGTCGGCCCCGAGGCCTACCGCCCCGACGACATCATCACCTGCGCCTCGGGCAAGACGGTCGAGGTCAACAACACCGACGCCGAGGGCCGCATCGTCCTGGCCGACGGGGTCGCCTGGATCTGCCGCCAGGGCCTGCCCGACGTGCTGATCGACATGGCCACCCTGACCGGGGCGGCGCTGGTGGCGACCGGCAAGGTGCACGCCGGCATCTACAGCAACGACGAGGCCCTGGAGCTGGCCGCCATCGCCGCCGGCAAGCGGGTCGGCGAGCCGGTCCACCCCTTCCTGTACGCGCCCGAGCTGCACCGCAAGGAGTTCAAGAGCAAGGTCGCCGACATGAAGAACTCAGTCAAGGACCGCAACAACGCCCAGTCCTCCTGCGCCGCCCAGTTCATCGCCAACCATCTGCCCGACCCGGCCCCGCGCTGGCTGCACATCGACATCGCCGGACCCGCCCTGGGCGAGCGGGGCACGGGCTACGGGGTGGGGTTGTTGGTGGAGCTGGTGCCGAGGTTGTAGGGAGGCTCAGGGCTCAGGGAGCGGGGAGCTCGGGGAAGCGGGCGCGGATGGCCTCGGTCCAGGAGGGGGGGCGGGGGCCGGAGCGTTCGTAATTCAGCCATGCAAACACAGATTCAGGGATACACTCATAGGCCTGGGGGTCAAGGTCCTTGACCACGGTGGACCAGGCTTTGCCCGTGGCCCAAGCGTCCCATGCAAGGGCACGGACCGCGGGAGCGTCGGAGGAGATCCACCGACGAACAAGTGGAGTCGTGTCGACACCGCAACGCTCGAAGAGGATCGGAAGTGGGACCATCAGAGGCCACCACTGCCACCAATACGACGCGAGGCTGTCCGCGTCGACCCCTCCTTCGTCCTCGACCAGCTCGCGTATCGCCGCCTGCACGGGGGCATCTTGAAGTGCGCAGAGGCTCTTTACTGCACCCCAAGCCTCCCTTCGCCGCCCCGGGTGCAGATGCTGCCGCAGCGCAACCCGGAGCACATGCCCGGCGAGGCGCTGACGCAGGGCCGCTGGCATCGAGCGCGCCTCCTCCAGGCAGGCGACCAGGGTGCGAGGGATGCGCGCGTCGTATCGCCCCCGCCGCCTCGCCTTGGCATCGAGCGCCTTCAGCAGGGGCAGCGCGACGTCGTCCCGGGGGTCCAGATCGCAGGCGATCGCCAGGGTGAAGGCCAGGACCTGGACCCGCCGGGGCTCGTAGGGGTCCTCCAGCAGCACCGCCAGCACCTCCCGCGAGAGCAGGGCCGCGCGCGCGGCGAGGTACTCGGCGATCGTCGCGTGGTGGAACCGCCAGAGGCCGTCGGTGGCGTGCAGCAGGGCCGAGTCCTCGCGGAGCTGGTCCAGCCGGTGACGGGCGACCTCGCGGGCCGCCACGGGGTTGTCCTCGCGGGTGTCGAGCTCGACCAGGAAGTCCAGCAGCTCGGCCTCGGTGAGCCCGCCCACGCCGCGCTCGACCAGCCTCCAGCCCAGCGGGGCGACGACCCGCAGCACATCGGCCTTGTTCAGCCTCCGGCCGGTCGAGGAGTCCCGCACCCGCTGCCAGGAGACGATCAGCATCTCCACCAGCTCGCCGTAGAGTTCGGCGCGCTGTGCGGGCATGCTGCGGCCGAGCTCGGCCAGCACCGTGACGAAGGTCAGCAACAGCGGATTGTCGAAGAAGCGGCCGAAGTCGGGGTGGGCGACGATGTTCTGCTGCAGCGCGCGCAGCTCTTTGTTGAGTACAGTTCCTGGGGCAATGCCCCGCCGCGCGCGTAACAGACGGCCGACCAGCTCCTGGCCCTGCTTCGAATTGAAAGCCTCGAATCGAGCCAGCCGAACCCTACGAAGCTGTTCGGAGAGCAGATCATCGACCACATGGGCGCGGGCTGAGATCAACACCCCAAGACCCGCGTACTGGCTGCGCAGCGCCAGGGCCTCGTCGACGATTCGGCGGCGGTCTCCCTGGCTGGGGACCTCGTCCAGGCCGTCCAGGTGAAGGCCCATTCCCGGAAGGTGTGGCCCGAGCAGCACCGGAGGGAGCCCCAAGAGACGTCCGACCTGGGTCTGTAGGAAGTCGAGCAGCGACACGCTCTGTTCACGCGCCTGAGCCACCCAGGCAGCCAGCGGGGCATACAGGACCAGGCGCTTCTGGGTGTTCGCCGCATCCTGCTTCATCCAGACAGTCTTGCCTGCCCCCGGCTCGGCGAGCAACAAGGTCAAGCCCGCTTCCTCGCCAGCCATTTTTTCCAGCAGTCGCAGTTTTCGGGGCTGGTAGATCGCCTCCATCGGCACCCGGACGATCTCAGTGGAGTGAGGCACCAGGCCCGACAGCTCCAGGTTCGCGTAGCGCCGTGCCTGCACCTCACGCAGCCGACGACCCAGCTCCTCGGCCGAGAGCTCGACCGCCTCATCCAGCTCGGCGCTGAGGTCGAAGGTGGCGGTCAGGTCGGGCGCCTCTCTCCGCAAGGTTCGGGCCGCCTCCCCGCTCGCACAGAGGAAGACCAGGGCGCGAAGCGAGCGCAGAAGCGCGTCTCGGTCCGTGTTCAGCGCGCGGAGCGACTCAAGATCGCCGTCCTCGGTCCTGACGATCACGACCCGCACGGGTCCACGCAGGCTCGTTTCGAGGTGGCCCTGCACGTCCGAGACGGCGGTCCGCGAGCCGGCTCCCACCGAGACCAGCGCCAGCACTGCGCGGGAGCCAAGCTCCTGCTCCTCCAGCAGCCGATGCGTGATCTGCTGTAGGGAGCCCCTCACGAAGGCTCTACCCGGCGCCGGTCCTGGAGGTAGGGCACCAGCAGCTCGTTGGGACGATACCAGACGCTGTCGTTCTGGTAGCAGGCAACGGCGTTGGTGTAGAGGAGATCGTCCAGCTCATGGTGAGGGCGCTCCTGGTGCGCCAGGACGTCAGCGAGCACATCCCACCGGCTGGTGTCCAGGGTGATCTCCATGGTGTGACGCCGCTCCCGCACCGCCAGGGCCAGGTCTTCCGGTCGCACCCGGTCGCGGGACTTGCGCACCGCCTCGCGGACCGACTCCTTGACCAGGGCCAGGAACTCCCGGGCCACGCCCGACGACCACCTGGCCGCCTCGTCGACCAGCTCGACAGGGAGCAGCTCGGGGCCCAGCCCGGCGGCCTCCCAGCGAAGACGATACAGCTCCCGCAGCACAGCGATACCCGCCTCCTTGGGTCGGCCCTCACGATCGACCACCGGCAAGTTGTGCAGCGTCATCGGGCGGAAGCTGCCCGGCATCAAGAAGCTGGCGAAGCGGCCGTCCAGGCGCAGGGCCATCGGCCCGGAGATGACGATCGCCGCGGGCAGACCGTACAGGAGGGCGGCATCGCTGAGGGCGTCGAAGACGGAGTCGGTGGACACCCGCTTGTCCAGACCATCGAGCAGGAGCACGGGGGCCCGGCCGGCCGCCTTGCGCAGGGCCACCAGCTCTCCTCTCATGGCCTCCACAAGATCGTCCAGCTCGGTCCGGGATGTGGGGTGCTCGAGAGCCGCCCGGGCGGCCTTGCCGCAGGCCTCGCCCAGCTCGACGACCGCCGCCGCCCCGGCCGCCGCCGCCTGGCCCTTCGGTCCAAACCACGGTCCGGCAATCCGCACAAGGTCCATCAAGGGGGCGAGCAGCTCCGCCCCGATCCCGATCGCCTCCAGCGCAGTGAGCAGGGGATCACCTTTCGGCGCCAGACCGTTCCAGTCCTCGCGGGCCGCCCGCACCGCAGCCGCGACCAGGGGCAGCCAGGCGACGGTTGTAGCCTTGTCGGGCAGTCCAGCGCTGATGTCGACCAGAATGGGCACCAGGGCCGAGCCATCTTCTGTCAGGGTCCGCATGACCCGGCGAAGCTCGGTGGATTTTCCGCTGCCGCGGGCCCCGACCAGCGCGATCCGGGTGCGTTCTGCCTCCCCCTCTTCGAGCGCCTCGACCACCAGGCGCGAGGGCTGGCCCTCGCGATGGACATAGAGAGTGGCGCACTCATCCAGGCTCAACTCCCGGAACGGGTCGAAGGCGCTGACCAGCCGCCTTCGCCAGCTCAGATCGTGCTCCATACAGGCCTCCATCCCTTCGATATCACGCCCCCACATCCTTCGGCTCCCGCAGCAGCCTGCCCCGCATGGTCGGGTACCACAGCCCAAAGGTCACCCCGACCACCAGCAGGTTGGCGAGCCCGATGGTCGGAAAGGCCCACGATGGCCGCTCGATGCTGAGCCCGAGCGAGACGAGGTAGGCCAGGGCTGGCAGGCGGGCGATAGCCGGCTGATCCTGGGCCAGCAGGGCGGAGACGACCGCGAAGAGGAGCTGGTTGAAGCGCAGGATCTGGTCGGGGCTCATGCCCATGGCGACGCCCACCAGGTCGCCCAGCACCAGGGCGGTCTGGACCACGATCAGCATCTGGGCGACACGGCGGTTCAGCTCGGTCCGGCCCAGGGAGTCCCGCGCCCAGAGGACCAGGGGCGCCCCGATGGCCAGCATCAGGCCGTGGCTGCTCAGCAGACCCCAGTGGCTGACCTGGACCCCGGCGGCCCAGGCGCCGAACGGGATGAGGGTCCACAGCCCCATGACGATCGAGAAGACGAAGATGCGGGTGCGGCCGCCCAGCGAAGGGTCGAGGTTGGCCCGCAGCCGGGCGAGGTCGGCGGCGGCGAGCTGCTGGGCCTGTTGGGCCGAGGCAACCCTGGCCTGCAGATCGGCCGGGGGGTCGGGCAGCTCGGCCAGCAGGGTGGCGGCGGCGCGCCCATCGCCGAGAGCGAGCTCGTAGCCTAGCATCGCTAGAGCAGCTCGACGGAGCCCCTCCTGGGCCTGCGCGTGGCCGGGAGAGGCCCGCAGGGCGCTCCGAAAGCCGAAGCGGGCGGCCTCGTAGTCGCGGTAGAGCTCCTGCCGATCGGCTCCCTCCAGGAGCGCCCGGTCCAGGTTGACTAGCCTTGCTAGGGCTTCTTCGACCAGCCCGTCGGCGCTGCGCTCTTCGAGGAAGGCCTGCAGCTCCAGGCGGAGGGCTTCGGCGGAGGGCGGCCGCTCAGCTGGGCTGTGGGCCATGGTCCGGGCGAGGATGCCGGCGAGGCGGGGCGAGACCTCGGCGGGGAGCTTCGGCTGGAAGGAGGGGATCGTCACCAGGGTCTCGGCAGCGGTGCGACCGGGGTGCGGGCCATGTCCCGTCAGCACGGCGTAGAGCAACGAGCCGAGCAGGTAGACGTCGGTGCGCTCGGTGATGGCTGGGCCGTCGGCGAGGGCCATCTCGGGCGCCATGAAGCGCGGCGTGCCGACCACCTTGCGCTGGTCGCGGACCGCAGGCAGCCAGGCCGGGCCGTCGGCGTGCAGCCGGGCAGCGAGGCCCCAGTCCAGGACGTAGACCTCGCCAAAGGCCCCGACCATGACGTTGTCGGGCTTGAGGTCCCGATGCAGGATGCCTCGGCTGTGCGCGAAGCTGACGGCGTTGCAGACCTGCATCAGCACGCCCAGATGCCAGGCCAGCAGATCCCGAGCGCCGAAGCTCTGCTGGACCTGCTGGGGGTCGGCGATCAGCTCGGCCCAGGTCCGGCCCTCGATGCGGCGCATGACGACGTGAGGCTGCCCGGCCTCGTCGGCGACGAGCAGGTAGACCGGCACGATGTTGGGGTGCTCCAAGGCCGCGGCGGCCCATGCCTCTTGCAGCAGCCCCCGCCCCGGGCGGGCCTCCCCCGTGCGGGCGTGGGCGGACTTGACCGCGACCTCTCGCCCCAGCAGCACCTGCCGTCCCAGGCGAACGACGCCCATGCCTCCCTCGCCAAGCGTGCCCAGCAGCTCGATCTCGCGGGCCAGGGGGGTCGCGTGGGCCGCCAGGGTGTCCGTCAGCAGCGGATCATCCTGGCCGGGCGTCGGGGTCGGGCGAATGGTCTGGTTGGCCTGGGCCCGATCGGGGACGATCGTGAAGTGACCCGTCTCGCCAATGCTGGGCTCGTTCAGGCTGAGATCGTCGCTGGGGTTGGGAGGGCCCATCGGGGGCGCCTTAGCGCGGCTGGCTCCGTCCGCGCTATGGCAACCCCACCAACCCTGCCCCGGGAGCCCCCATGGCTGCACCCTTCCTGCTCAACGCCTGGGCCGTCCTGCTCGAGCTGGCGCCATGGTTGCTGCTGGGCGCCGGCGCGGCAGGCCTGATGCACGGGCTGGCGCCTGCCGGCCTCATCCGCCAGCAGCTCCGAGGGCACCGGGGCGTCCTCAAGGCCGTGCTGATCGGCATTCCCATGCCGCTGTGCTCCTGCGGGGTGATCCCCGCCGGCATCTCGCTTCGACGGAACGGGGCCAGCACGGGTGCCAGCCTGGGCTTCCTGATCGCGACGCCCCAGACGGGCGTGGACAGCGTCCTGGTCAGCGCCGCCTTCCTCGGCTGGCCCTTCGCCCTGTTCAAGGTGCTGGCCGCCCTGGTCACCGGCGTGCTTGGCGGGAGCCTCGCCGAGAGGCTGGTGCCCGAGCAGCCGACGCCTCGGGCCGAAGCCTCCTTCGAGACGGTCGATCGCAGCCCCAAGGGCATGCTGCTTCACGGCGTCGACCTGGTCCGCCTGATCTGGCGGTGGCTGCTGTTCGGCGTGGTGCTCAGCGCGGCCCTCACCACCTTCCTGCCCGACGACGCCCTGGCGAGCCTGGCGGGTCAAGGCGCCGTGCTCTCCGCGCTGATCGTCCTGGTGGCCGCGGTGCCGCTGTACGTCTGCGCCACCGCGAGCGTGCCCGTCGCCGCCGCCCTGGTGGCCGGGGGCCTGCCGACCTCGACGGCCATGGTCTTCCTGATGGCAGGTCCGGCCGTGAGCCTGGCCAGCATGGGCGCGGTCCGGACCGGCCTGGGCGGCCGAGCGCTGGCGGTCTACCTGAGCACGATCATCGCCGGCAGCCTGCTGGCCGGTCTCAGCTACGAGGCGCTGCTGGGTCCCCTCCCCGGCCGCGTCGCCGGCGAGGCCCACCTGCACGCAGGCCCGGTGGAGCTGCTGGCCGCCGTGCTGCTGCTCGGCCTCTTCGCCCGCTTCGCCGTCGAGGACCTGGGTCGACTCCGGGCGGCCTACCGCGCCCGGCGCGCTCCAGCCCTCCTGACGGTGAGGGTCACAGGCATGACCTGTGGCGGTTGCGCCGCGAAGCTGGAGCGCTCCCTGGTCGCGCTGGAGGGGGTCCAGAGCGCCAGCGTCCAGCTCGGCGAAGGCCGGGCCCGGATTGTCGGCGAGCTGAGCTTCGAGAGGGCCAAGGCGGCCATCGAAGCGGCCGGCTTCGGGGTCGGCGAGCCCACGAGCCCCGTGTGATCGGCGCCCTGCTCGGCGGTATCGGCCTCTTCCTGCTCGGCATGGGCATGATGAGCTCCGGGCTGCAGGCCGTGGCGGGCGACCGCCTCCAGGGCCTGCTGCAGCGCTGGACTTCAACCCCGGCCCGGGGCGTGCTGGCCGGCACAGTGGCGACCGCGCTGGTGCAGTCTTCCAGCGCCACGACCCTGGCGACCGTCGGCTTCGTCAGCGCCGGGCTGATCAGCTTCCCTGCGGCGCTGGGCCTGATCTACGGGGCCAACCTGGGCACCACCTCGACGGCCTGGATCGTCTCGGTGATCGGGCTGAAGATCGACGTCGCCGCCTTCGCCCTGCCGCTGATCGGGCTGGGCGCGGCGCTCAAGCTCTTCGCCCACGGGCGCCGCAGCCAGGCCGGCCTCGCCCTGGCCGGCTTCGGGATGATCTTCCTGGGCATCGACGTGCTGCAGGAGGGCATGGCCGGGATGGCCGCGGCCTTCGATCCCGCCGGGATGGCCCGCCCCGGCCTGCCCGGCGCGCTGCTGCTGGTGGGGATCGGCGCGCTGATGACGGTGGTCCTGCAGGCCTCCAGCGCGGCGATGGCGACCACCCTGACCGCGGTCCACGCCGGGACCCTCAGCCTGGAGCAGGCGGCCTTCCTGGCCATCGGCCAGAACGTGGGCACGACCATCACCGCCGCCCTCGGCTCGACGGGCGGCTCGCTGGCCGCGCGGCGGACGGCCGCAGCCCACCTGCTCTTCAACCTGGTCACCGGCCTGGCCGCTTTGGTGATCATCGTCCCTTTCGTCGCCGGGCTGCGCTGGATCGCGCACAAGGCAGGATGGGAGGACCCCGCCGTCCAGCTCTCCCTCTTCCACACCTCCTTCAACCTGCTCGGGCTGGCGCTCTTCCTGCCCCAGACCCGGCCCTTCGCCCGGCTGGTGGAGCGCCTCGTCAAGGAGCGCGCCACCGCGCTCAGCCACCGCCTGGTGGAGCGAGGCTCGCTGCTGGCCGAGGTCCGCCTGGAGTCGGCCCGCCTGACGGTGCGCGACGTGGCCGCGGTGGTCAACGAGCTGCTGCTGGGCTGCTTGATCCCAGGCCCCGAGCGCCGCCCCCGCGAGCAGCGCATCGCCGAGGCCCGCGCCGCCCTGGACGCGGTGCGCGACTACCTCGCCCCCCTGAAGACCGACCCCAGCACGCCGGAGGCCTGGCGGCGCCACCTCGCCCTGCTCCACGCCACCGACCACCTCGACCGCCTGGTGGACGCCAGCGTCGACGCCGGCGCGGTCGCCGATCTGGGCGGGGACGAGCCCCTGGGCGGCGAGGCCAGCGTGGAGTCCCTGCTGGTGCAAGCTGGCTCCTGGCTGGAGGACGACACGCGGGAGGAGGCCTACCGCTCGGCCAAGGAGGAGGTGCTGCGCCTGGGCCGCGCTCGCGAGCGCCGGCGCCCCCAGGTGCTGGAGCGCACCGCCCGCGGCGAGCTGAGCCCCCTGGGCGCCGAGCAGACCCTGCACTCCATCCGCCTGGCCGAGCGCATCGGCGAGCACACCGGCCGGGTTCTGCACTACCTGAAGGACGCGGCCGCGGGCCCGGGTTGATACGCTGGCCCTGGGGCCAGTCTGGTCCGAAGGAGGCACCGTGTCCGAAGCCCGCACTCTCCGTGGCAGCCAGACCGTGCAGCGCATCGTCCGCGCCGCCGCCCGGGTCATCGGCAAGAGCGGCTACGACCGCGCCAGCATGGGCGAGGTGGCGCGCGAGGCGGGGGTCAGCAAGGGGCTGCTGCACTACCACTTCGCCAGCAAGGAGGACCTGCTGATCGAGGCCCAGCGGGCCGCCTTCCGCGAGATGCACCTGCGCTTCACCGAGCGCGCCCGCCGGGGCGAGAAGGGCCTGGAGGCGGCGCTGGACGCCCTGGACGCGATGTGGCGCACCGTGCGCGAGCTTCGCGGCGGGGCGCCCTTCATCGTCGAGACCCTGGCCATGGCCAGCCACGACGGGCCGCTGAACCGGCGGCTGGCCCGCTTCTACGTCGAGAGCACCAGCCTGCTCGAAGACGCCATCCGGCAGGTCTTCGCCGACGAGCTCGACCGCCTCGCCATCAGCCCGGACCGCATGGCGGTGCTGATCCGGGTCCTGCTGGAGGGATTGACGGTCGAGCTGGCCCAGGCACGCACCGACGAAGAGGCCGCTCGTGTCGACCAGGCCTACCTCGACTTCCGCGAGCTCTTCGAGCGCTTCGTGCTCTCCGGGCAGACCTTGAACGCTCCCTCCACCGATGGCATCGCCCCGGTGCCGCTGCCGTGGTAAGCGGCCGGCCCACTCCGGAGCAGCCATGACCTCCAAGCACGAAGACATCGAGGTCAGCTACAGCGTCAGCAATGACTTCTTCAAGCTGTGGCTCGACCGCAACATGCACTACACCTCGGCCAGCTACCTGACCGGCGACGAGAGCCTGGATCTCGCGCAGGAGCAGAAGGCCGCCATCCTGCACGACTACGCCGAGATCACGCCGGACAGCCTGGTGCTGGACATCGGCTGCGGCTGGGGCTCCTTCCTGGACTTCCTCGTCAGCAAGCGCGGCGTGAAGGAGGCCCACGGGGTCACCCTCTCGACCGAGCAGCTCCGCTGGATCGAGGACAAGCAGCTCCCCCAGATCAAGGCCTGGCTGCAGGACTTCAACACCTGGGAGCCGGGCTGGAAGTACGACGCGATCGTCTCGATCGAGATGGTCGACCACATCTGCAGCCCGGCCCAGGCTCGTGAAGGCCGCGCGGTGGCGCTGTACCGCGAGTACTTCCGACGCGCCCACGCCCTGCTCAAGCCCGGCGGCGTCTTCGCCTGCCAGGCCATCCTCTCCGACCGCGTGCCCCGCGGGCGCAAGGATCTCGAGGACCTCGCCTTCACGGCCGACATCATCTTCCCCGGCGGCCGCAACCCCCGCCTGGAAGAGCTGATCATGGCCATCCGGCCCTACTTCGAGGTGGAGGAGCTGCGCACCCAGCGCACCAGCTACCGCCGCACCACCAACGAGTGGTGGGAGGGCCTGAAGGCCAACGAGGCGCTGATCCGCAGCACCTGGGGCGACCAGGTCTACGAGGACTACGACCGCTACCTGGGCACCTGCGTCAAGGCCTTCGACCACTACTGGTCCAGCGATGTGCAGCTCAAGCTGCGCTGGTGCCCGGTCTAGCCGACAGGGTGCAAGCGGCTAGGGCCGGCAGGGTCCGCTGGCGGGCAGCAGCCTCTCGGAGCGCATCCCGTCGGCGGTGCGCTGGAGCAGGACGAGGCCCTCGTCGTCGGCGACCAGCCGCATCCCCGAGCGCGAGCCCGCGCCGGTCTGGATGGCCAGCCAGGTCTCCTTCGAGCTGGCTCTGAGCCCCTCGATCCTCAGCTCGAGCCCGGCGCGTTGGAGCAGCGGGGCCTCTCCCGGGGCAGGGAGCAGCAGGCCGGGCGCCGAGCAGGGATCTCCGGCCTGGTTGAAGCGCCGCTCGCCCAGGTCATGGAGGGGCTGGAGGTCCAGGGGCTGACCGCAGCTGGCGGCGGCCGGCGGGAGCTGCTCGACCGCGCTCGCCCCGATCATGGCGAGGCGGATCCCGCTCTCGAAGCCCGGCAGGCTGCCCTTGGCGAACACCAGGCCCTCGTCCCGGTCGCGCAGGACCAGCTCACCCGAGGCGGCCACCAGGCGGGCGCTGCCGTCGCGCTGCAGCTCGGCCATGATGAGCGGGTGCTCCTGGTCGCCGGCGGGGCCGCGCACGACCAGCGGCTGGCTCTGGACGATCTCCAGGCTGAGGGGCTCGCCCTGGCAGGGCCAGGCGATCACCTCGCGGCCGTCGACGGCCTGGGTCTGGATCCAGCGGCCCAGGACCCAGGGCGGGACGACCACGGGGATGGGCTCGGGCGGCAGGGGTGCGACCGGGGCCTCGGCCCCACCGCAAGCGAACAGCATCAGCAGCAGCCCGGTCATGCTCATCGATACTCCGCCCCGGCCGACGGTGCACCCACTCAACCAGGCAGCAGCAGGGCGCGGCGGATCACGGCGTGGGTGAACGAGGCCCGCAGGTAGAAGCCTCGCGGGCTGGTCTGGACCCACTCCCCCTCCTCGTCCAGGGCCCAGACCCAGTCCTCGCCGTGGGCCCCCTTGGGTCGGAGCTGGAGGGCCTCGCCGTGCCGCGCGTCCAGATCCCAGACCTCTCCCCGGTCGATGCGCTCGGTGAGCTGCTGGTAGTCGCGCCGCAGGAGCTCGGCCTGGTCGGGATCGGGGCTCCAGAAGAAGGGGGTGCCGACGAGGCGGTCGCCGATCTCGCTGCGAGACGGCGTGATGATGGGCACCCACAAGACGCGGGCCAGCTTCTGGCAGGGCCAGCTGTCCTCCCAGCGGCGCGGCATGGAGCCGTCGAGCGGCGCGGTGCAGACGTAGGTGCTCTCCCGCGGCTGGCCCCGCTCGTCGACCGGCAGGGTCTTCATCTCGATGCCCAGCTGCGGGAAGTCGGGCTGGGCCCGGGAGGCCGCCGTCGCCCCCAGCGCCTGCTCCAGGAGGAGGCCGATCCAGCCCTTGGCCCGGCGAGGATCCGGCGGCACCTGGATGCGGCGCTCGGCGGCCAGCTCCGCGAGGCTGCGGCCACCGAGCAGCCGGGCCCGCGCGGCGAGCTCGGCCTCGCTCTGGGGGGGGGCCGCGGGCGGAACGAAGGTCATGGTCGCGGTCTTAGCTCGCTGATGGAGTCCAGAAGGGGTAGTCTGCGCGGCAATCGCCCCGGAGATCCTCGTGCGCTCATCCCTGCTCTTCGTCTTCAGCCTCGCCTGCTCGGACTACAAGCTGAACCCCGGCAAGGACGGCAACTCCGGCACGACGACCCCGACCACCCCGACCGAGGGGACCCCTCCGGGCGCCTGCAGTCCGGACCTCTTCCCCGCCGAGGAGGTCGGGCTGGACGACACCTGCCCGCGCGAGCCCGAGGGTGGCTTCGTCCCCGTGCGCAAGTGGGGCTACGGCAGCAAGAGCTGCACGGCCCAGCCCATCGTCGGTGATCTGGACGGGGACGGGATGCCCGAGGTGGTCATCAACGAGTCGGGCATGGTCCTCTCCAAGGGCAGCCTGATCGTGCTCGACGGCCAGACCGGCACCGTGGAGTGGCAGGACAGCAGCGCCGAGCTGGCCTACGGCTCTCCGACCGCGATCGCGGACTTCGATGGGGACGGCAAGGCCGAGATCGTGGCCGTACGGGAGTACGAGAGCGCCCTGTGGGGGGCCGGCCGGTACAGCGTGCTGATGTACGAGCACGACGGGGGGCTGCGCTGGGAGAGCGAGGACTTCACGGGCGATGACTTCGACTGGGCCAGCGCCCCGGTGATCAGCGACATGGACCACGACGGCAGCGCCGAGATCGTCGTCGGGCGCGCCATCCTGAACAAGGACGGGACGACCCGGGGCGTCGGCATCTACGGGCGCGGCAGCTACGGGATCACCTTCGGGGTCAGCGAGTCCTCGGTGCCCGCGGTGACCGACCTGGACCTCGACGGACAGGAGGAGGTCATCGTCGGCAACGCCCGCTACAACGCCGACGGAGAGGCGATCTGGTACGACGGGGACCAGGCGGACGCGATGATCGGCATCGCCAACCTGGACGACGACCCCGAGGGCGAGATCGTCGCGGTCTCCTGGAACACGATCCGGGCGGTGGACACCGACGGCAGCGTCATCTGGGGCCCGACCGAGATCCCGACGGCCAACATCCTGGCCACGCCGGCGATCGCCGACATCGACGACGACGGCTACCCCGAGATCGTCACCGCCGGCGGCAACCAGCTGGTGGTGCTGAACCACGATGGCACCACCCTCTGGTCCGCTTCGGCGCACGACGAGAGCGGGGCCACCGGGGCCAGCTTCTTCGACTTCGAAGGCGACGGCATCCTGGAGGTCGTCTACATCGACGAGATCCAGATGATCGCCTTCGATGGACCCACGGGCCGGATCAAGTTCTACAGTGACGACCACAGCTCGGCGACGATGTTCGACTACCCGACGGTGGCCGACGTCGACGCCGACGGGCACGCCGAGATCCTGGTCTGCCACCAGCTCAGCCCGGAGACGGTCACGGCCTTCACCGACTCCACCAACAGCTGGCGCGACGCCCGCAACCTGTGGAACCAGCACGCATACAGCATCAACAACATCAACGACGACCTGACCGTCCCGGTCGAACAGATCCCGAACTTCACGACGCACAACACCTGGCACTCGGCCCTGGCGGTGGGCGAGGAGGTCACCGGGGCCGATCTGCAGAGCGAGATCCTGGAGGTCTGCCTTGACGAGTGCGAGGCGGGGACCGTCTGGGTGACGATCCGCGGCATGAACAGAGCGTCGATCGACATCGAGCCCGGCACCAAGATCTCACTGTACGCCGTGGTCGAGGCCGGAAAGCGCCCGCTGGGCACCAAGACCATCGGCGTCGATCTGCTCTCGGGGATGACGACCGACGCCCTTGTCTTTGCGGTCGACGCCAGCAAGCTCGAGGACGCCGAGGCGATCATCAGCGTCATCGACGACGACGGCACCGGCGTCGGTGTCATCACCGAGTGCAGCGAGGACAACAACCTCTTCTGGTTCGAAGGTCCCTTCTGCGACTGAGCCTCCCCCCTCCCCCCGAGGACCGCTGATGCTGCTGCTCGCCTTGCTCCCGACCGCCATGGCCTGGGGCCACCACACCATGATGTCCGATCGGGCCCTCTCGCACGAGGACCTGGCCTGGATGGACACCCCCGTCGCCGTCCAGCCCCTGGAGGAGCTGCTCGCCGAGGCGGGCCCGGCCCTCTCCCAGGCGATCGACGCGCACTACGCCTGGCTGCAGCAGCGAGGCAGCGAGCGCTACCGCCGACAGGGCCTGCCCGGCGAGGGCGCCACCCGGGCCGACTTCTGGCGAGCCACCCGGCTGAACCCCGAGGCGTCGCTGCCGCTGGTGTTGCGGGTGCTGCCGGGGGAGCAGGCGGCCCGCCATGGCTTCGCCGTGCAGCCGAGCGCGGCCAGCCCCTACCTGGTCGAGAAGGGGGGCCTGCAGGTCCGGATCGAGGTGGTGCAGGCCGGGCAGGAGGTGCCGGCGCGGGCGGTGTTCTCGACCTTCGTCGACGAGCCGGACTGGGGGCTGGACCACGAGCTGTGGGGCTTCTCGGACTACGGCTACGGCGAGCAGCCGTATGGCAAGCCGGTGGGAGAGAGCAGCAAGGCGCCCTTCCACATGCAGTTCGACCACGAGAACGTCCTGACGGTGGCCTTCAGCGACGCCGAGGAGGGCATGGTCACCGAGCGCATCGATCTGTTCATGCGCCTCTCCCGCGCCGCCTTCGAGAGCGGCCACGACTACTGGGGCCTGCGCTTCGCCGCCTGGGCGGCCCACTACGCCCAGGACCTGACCCAGCCCTACCACTCGCGGGCGATCCCCGGCGTCGGCTTCGGCTGGTACATCGGCTACGTGCTCTCCCCGGACAAGGACGCGGTGGCCACGCGCATGACCCAGATCGAGGCCAACCGGCACTTCGTCTACGAGGACTTCGTCGCGACCGCCCTGCAGCGCGGCTACCTGGGAGAGGACGAGACGGCGACCGTGCTCAACGGCGCCCTCGCCGGCCGGGGGGAGTTCCTGACCGACCTCTCCGGCGCGCAGGAGCTGGTCGACGAGCTGACCGCGGTGGCGGCCCGCCACGCCCGGGCCATCGACGCGGCGCTGGTGGCCTCCTTCCCCTCCGAGCTGATGGACAACGCCGAGTACGACGTCGAGACCGCGCCGGACTACGACATCTCGGCATTGCTGGGCGCGGTCCCCCCCGAGGCCGGCGCCGCCTTGCTGGCAGAGACCGGCCAGGACTTCTCGCGGGCGGGCCTGGCCACCCGGACGGTTCTGAAGATGGTCGGGGCGCGCGAGGCCCTGGCTCCGTAGAGCCCTCCTGGGCGCTCAGCCCTGAGGCTTCCAGGTGTGGCGCAGACGCAGGCCGATGTACGGCGGCAGGGGCTCGGTGTAGATGCGGTCGTCGAGGTATGCCTGGGTCAGGATCAGCAAGCCCCAGCGGTCGCTGAAGGCGATGTTGGCCATGGGGCCCAGGCGGGCGAAACGGTCGCCGGTGTCGACGCCGGTGGACTGGCTGTACATGGCTCCCAGGTAGAGCTTGCGGCCGCGCTCCTCGTCAAAGACGTGCTCGTACAGCGCCACGGCGTTGAGGGCCCAGGTGTTGTCGTGCCAGGAGAGCAGCAGCTCGCTCTCGGGCTCCCACCAGTAGTCGCCCTGGACCCGCTCGGCCGGCCAGACGTCCCAGCCCTTCAGCTCGCCGAAGGTCGCGGCGATGACGGGCCCGACCTTGCCTTGCAGCGTGGCCTCGACCCCCCAGACCGAGCCCAGGCCCGGGCCCCGCACCGCGGCGTCGACCACGTCGTCGGTGTAGACGACGTCGGGGTCGTCGAAGCCCTTGATGCTGGAGAAGGTGCCGAAGTAGGCCGATCCCAGGTAGTGCGCCGAGAGCTCGAAGACGGCGATGGGGGAGAAGGTGACCCGCGGTCCCAGGCGCGCGTAGCTGGGGGTGAGGACGGCCACGCCCTCGATGCGCAGGAAGGTGTCGCCGAAGAGCACGCTGCCGTCCGGGCCCCAGAGCCGCTTCTGGACGCCGGGGTAGGCGGCCACCTTGGCCCCCTCGTCCCAGTAGGAGGCGGCCAGATCGGCCCGGAGCATCGGCTTGAAGGGGCTGGCGTGGGCCGTCAGGCTGAGGAGGTAGGGCAGCAGCATGAGGCCCTTATAGCAGAGGTGCTACTCGCAGACGGGGTTGGCCGCGCCCGGGGTGCCGTAGTCGCCCGAGCCGTAGACATCGACCGCTTCGCACCAGTTGGCGCCCTCGTCGTTTGCGGTGGCGCTGGTGGCAGAGGCCGAGAGGCTCATGGTCTTGCCGTTGGGATCGGGGAAGGCGGCGCCTCCGTCGTAATACACGGCGTCGATGACCTCGATGCTGTTGGAGAGGATCACCTCGTCGTCGCCGTTGCCCAGGCTGCTGGCGCCGTAGGCGTAGTCGGCGGCCAGGCCCCCGTTGATGCTGCTGTCGCCGTTGCGCGCGAAGAGGACGTACTGTCCGACCCCGACGGGGAGGCTGCCCACGACCGTGTGCGAGTCGCTGCCGGCGTCGGTGATGCTCAGCCCCTCCAGGTCCAGCTCGACGCCGGTGTTGTTGTAGACCTCGAACCACTCGCCGTAGGTGTCGTCGACGGCCAACGAGTTCTGCATGATCTCGGTGATCACGAGGTCGCCGGCGATCAGATCGTCGACGCCGAAGGCAGGCTCGCCGGTATCCACAGTGCCGCCCGTGTCGCCGGTGTCCACAGTGCCGCCGGTGTCCACAGTGCCGCCCGTGTCCACAGTGCCGCCCGTGTCGCCGGTGTCCACAGTGCCGCCGGTGTCCACAGTGCCGCCCGTGTCGCCGGTGTCGCTCGGGTCGCAGTCTTCGTTCGCCGCGCCCGGCGTGCCGGCGTCACCCGAGCCGTAGAGCGTGGTGGCGGTGCACCAGCTGGCACCGTCGTCGTTGCTGAGGGCGTCCATCCGGGTGGAGCTGAGGTTCATCGCCGCGCCCGTCGGGTCGGGGAAGGTCGACCCTCCGTCGTAGTAGACGGCGTCCAGCACCTCCAGGGTGTTGGAGAGGATCACCTCGTCGTCGCCGTTGCCCAGGGAGGTCCCGCTGTAGGCGTAGTCGGCGGTGAGCCCGCCGTTCAGGGTGCTGTCGCCGTTGCGGGCGAAGACGATGTACTGCCCGGCAAGCACCGGCAGGCTGCCCGTGACGGTGTGGCTCTCTCCGCCCGCGTCGCTGATGACGAGGCCGACCAGGTCGAGGTCGACTCCCGAGTTGTTGTAGACCTCGAACCACTCTCCGAGGCTGTCGTCGACGGCGTTCGGGTTCTGCATGATCTCGCTGATCACGAGGTCCCCGGGCAGCAGGAAGTCGACCTCCAGCTCGGTGGTCCCCGTGTCCCCGGTGTCGCCCGTGTCCCCGGTGTCGCCCGTGTCCCCGGTGTCCCCGGTGTCGCCCGTGTCCCCGGTGTCCCCGGTGTCGCCCGTGTCCCCGGTGTCCCCGGTGTCAACCGCATCGCAGTCGACGTTCGCCGAGCCCGGGGTCCCCAGGTCGCCGGCGCCGAAGGCCGTGGTCGCGGTGCACCAGCTGGTCCCATCGTCGTTGCTGACCGCGTCCAGCAGGTCCGAGTCGAGGTTCATCGAGGCGCCGGTCGGATCCGGGAAGCTCGGCCCACCGTCATAGGCGACCGTGTCCAGGACCTCCAGGCTGTTGGAGAGGATCAGCTCGTCGTCGCTGTTGCCGAGGGTGGTCCCGCTGTAGACGTAGTCGGCGGTGACCCCACCGTTCAGGGCGCTGTCGCCGCTGCGGGCGAAGACGATGTACTGCCCGGCCAGCACCGGCAGGCTGCCCGTGACGGTGTGGCTCTCGGTTCCGGCGTCGGCGATGACCAGCCCTTCGAGGTCCAGGTCGATGCCCGAGGCGTTGTAGACCTCGAACCACTCGCCGTAGGTGTCGTCGACGGCCAGCGGGTTCTGCATGATCTCGGTGACGACCAGGTCCCCGGCGAGCAGCAGGTCGACCTCCAGCTCGCCGGTTCCGGTGTCGCCGGTGTCCCCGGTGTCGCCGGTGTCGCCGGTGTCGCCGGTGTCGCCGGTGTCGCCGGTGTCGCCGGTGTCGCCGGTGTCCCCCGTGTCAGCCGGGCAGAGGCTGTTCTCGGCGCCCGGGGTCCCGAGATCGCCGGCCCCAAAGGTCTCGGTCGAGGCGCACCAGCTGGCGCCGTCGTCGTTGCTGATCGCGTCCAGCAGGCCGGCGTCGAGGTTCATCGAGGCGCCGTTGGGGTCGGGGAAGTCCGGCCCACCGTCGTAGCTGACCCCGTCCAGCACCTCGAAGGCGTTGGAGAGGAAGACCTCGTCGTCGCTGTTGCCCAGGCTGAGCCCGCTGAGCTCGTAGTCGACGGTCACGCCGCCGTTGAGCGAGGAGTCGCCGTTGCGGGCGAAGACCACGTAGCCGCCGGCAGCGACCGGCACCGACGTGGAGACGGTGTGGGACTCGGTCCCGGCGTCGCTGATCCGCAGGCCGATCAGGTCCAGCTCGAAGGCCGTGCGGTTGTGCACCTCGAACCACTCCCCTTCGGTGTCCCCCACCGCGGCCGGGTTCTGCATGATCTCGGTGATGACGAGGTCCCCGGCCAGCAGCAGGTCGACCTCGTACTCGGGCTCGCCGGTGTCCCCGGTGTCGCCCGTGTCCCCGGTGTCGCCCGTGTCCCCGGTGTCGCTGGAGCAGTCGCCGTTGGCCGCGCCCGGCGTTCCCTGGTCGCCGGCGCCGAAGGTCCCCGAGGGCGTACACCAGTTGCCGCCTAGGTCGTTGTCGGTGGCGTTCGTCGCGCCGGGCAGCAGGCTCATGGAGGCCCCGTTGGGATCGGGGAAGGTCAGCCCGTTGTCCCAGGCCACCCGATCGAAGCGCAGCTTGCCGAAGCCGAGCTCCAGCGCATCGGCGCCGTTGCCGAGGGTGAGGTCCTCGCCGTAGGCGTAGTCCACCGGGGCGCCGCCGTTGGTGGCGGCGTCCATGCTGCGGCCCAGCACCGCATAGCCCCCAGCCCGGACCACAACCGGCGCGTCGACGACGTGCAGATCGGTGCCATCGTCCGTAATGACCAGACCATCGAGGTTGACCGCCTCGGACCCGGGGTTGTGGACCTCTATCCACTCCCCCACGGCGTCGTCGGCCGCCAGCGGGTTCTGCATGATCTCGGTGATGACCAGGTCGCCCTCGACCAGCTCGGAGAGGGGCCGCCCTTCCGGTACGGTGCCGGTGTCGGTGTCCGTGTCCGACTCGTTGGTGTCGTAGGTGATCCCCCCCTTCCCGGAGCAGGCCACGAGGCTCAACAGGGAAGCGGAGAGGAGGAGGCGAACGAGGGGACGGACCATGGGGGGCTCCAGTTTAGGCCCCGAGGGTATCGCCCCCAGGTCCGACCGTCGCCGTCCGTCACCCCCATTCGGCCACCCTGTCACGCCCTTGACGCAGAGCCTGCGGCTCAAGGGGCGCCGGGTGAACGCTCAGCGGCCGATCGCGTTGAGCTCGTCGAAGCCCGGGAGCTGCGAGAGATCCGGCACCACCACGATCTCGATGCGGCGGTTGGCCGCCTTGCCTTCGGCGCTGTCGTTGCCGGCGACGGGGTGGAACTCGCTGAAGCTGGCCGCGGAGACCCGCTCGGGCGAGACCCCGGCCTCGATCAGGGCCCGGACCACCGTGACCGCCCGAGCGCTGCCGAGCTCCCAGTTGCTGGGGAACTGAGCGGTCTTGATCGGGTCGTTGTCGGTGTGGCCCTCGACCTGGAAGGAGCGCTCGGGGATGTCCTTGAGGACCGCGCCAACCTCGGCCAGGGCGGTCTTGCCCCCATCCGAGAGGTCCGACTTGCCGCTGGCGAAGAGCACGTCGGTCGCCAGCTCGACCACCATCCGGCCGTTGACGATCTTGACCTTGAGGCGGCCGGCGTCGATCAGCTTCTGGAAGCGCGACAGCATGTCCCGGTAGGCCGCGACCCGTTCGTCGGCCTGGGCCTTCCGCTCGGCCAGCTCGGCGAGGGCGGCCTTGATCTCCTCCACGCTGGTCTTGAGCTGGGCCTTGGTGCGCACCAGCTCGGCCTTCTCGCCCTGGAGGATGCCGACCTCCTTCTCCCAGGAGTCCCGGAGGGTGGCGATCTGCTCTTCGAGGTCGGTGACGTTCTCCTGCTCGCGCCGAAGGGCGTCCTGGAGGTCGATGATGTTGGCGTCGCGGCTGGCGAGCTCGGCCGCGAGGCGGGTGCGTTCGCCGTCGAGCTCGGCCTGCAGGGCGTCGAAGTCCTTCTTCGGGACGCAGGCGAGGGTCAGGAGCGCGAGAAGGACAGGCGTGAGTCGAACGGGACGCATGGGCGACCTCCGTGGAGTGGGACGGAGGCCGCCTAACGCGTACGAGAGAGAGATCAGCCTCGGTCTGAGTCTTCGTCCCCCGTCCGGTCCTCGTCCTCGGACCGATCCTCGTCGTCGGGCCGATCCTCGTCCTCGGACCGATCCTCGTCGTCGGGCCGATCCTCGTCGTCGGGCCGATCATCGTCGTCGGGCCGATCATCGTCCGGGTCCCTCGGCCGGTCGTCGCCTCCTCCCTCGAGGTGACGGCCGCTCAGCTCGGCCTCGATGGTGCAGCGGCCGCCGGGCATGGCGGAGGCGACGACCAGGGTCCCCTCCAGCCGGCGCGCGTCGAGCGCCTGGGCGACGAGGTGGATGTCGGGCGGAGGTCCGCCGGCCGAGGAGCCCCCTCCCCCCGCAGGGCCCGATGCGGGCTCGACCTCGCAGGGCGGCTCCTCGACCCCGTCGCCGCCGCAGTCGACGCCGCGCTCGACCTCGACCGTCCCCTCATCTTCGCGCTCGTCCTCGCGCTCCTCCTCGCGCTCCTCTTCGTCTACGCCCGGGTGGGGCTCGACCGAGCCTTCCAGGTCGCCCACCAGCTCGAGGATGCGGCCGTTGAAGCCTCCACGGAGCCGAACGCCGTCCAGGAGCAGGGTGGCGGGGCCGGGGCTCTCCACCCGCAGGTCGCCGCGAAGCTCCTGGCCGATGATGTCCCGCGGGTCCACGCCGCCGCACTCGCCGATGAAGTGGGCGTCGGTGACCTCGAAGGCCCAGGCGCCGGAGCGCAGCGCGACGCTGGGGGCGGGATCGGGCTGGACGCAGCCGCCCTCGTCGCAGGGAGGCTGGCAGCCGACGAGGGCGACCAGGGTGAGGACCGAGAACAGGGACAGGGAGAGAGAGCGAGACACCAGACACCTCCGTTAGGGTTGCCCGGATAGGAAGCAATGGCCGTGCCAACCCGCAAGCACACCGTCCACAGCTTGCTTCCTGGCAGATTGGCGGGCGCGCACGAGCGACCTTGCGTGACACACCGCGACACTACGATCAGGGGGGCGGGCCCGTCTTGCGCCGACCGGTTAGCCCTGCGACCCGCTTCGGCGGGAAACAGGCCATCTTCCGCCCGTGACCGCGGGCTCCGCCCTCAAACAGGACCACCTCCATGCGCGCACTCTTCATCGCCTCCGCCCTCCTGCTCACCGGCTGCTCGCTCAAGGGCGCCAAGGCCCCGCAGGCGCCGATCCCCTTCGCCGACGCCGGCTTCACCGTCATGGGCCAGACCACCGAAGAGGCTTGCGGCACCTACATCTTCGGCATCGACTGGGGCCACCTCTTCACCAACGAGGGCGCCGGCCTGACCGCGCCCGTGACCGGCGGCTTCTCGCTGCCGGCGCTGCCGATCGGCGGCCCCACCAAGGAAGAGAAGCGCGCGCTCTACCACGCGCTGGACAAGATCCCCGACGCCTCGCACGTGCTCGACATCCGGGCCGAGTCGCACACCACCGGCTTCTCCCCCTTCGGCATGCCCTTCTTCGGCGGCCGCTGCGTCACCGTGCACGCCCGCGGCGTCAAGATCGACGAGCGTCCGAACCCCGAGCAGGGCTGAGCGTCCCGGACGGCTCGCGCCCCCACCCGGCACATCGGTTTGGGGGCGCGGGAGTCCGGACCCTCAGGCGAGGAAGGCGCGTTCCAGGCTGGAGCGCGCCTTTTCTTCTGCCTGGAGCAGGTAGTCCTGGAGCTGGCTGTCGTTGGGCGTGTAGAAGTAGGGCTCGACATAGCGGGCCGCACAGTCGCTCCAGCCGAGCACCTCGCCGCTGGTCCGGTCGTGAAGCACCCAGAGCAGCCGCAAGCGGGCGCCGGCCGCGCAGCCGCGGGACTGGCCGACGAACCAGCCCCCGTTGTGGGCGTAGTAGTGGACGATGATCGGCTGGAGGATGGGGTCGGCCGGCAGCTCGGCGGGCAGGAGCGCGGGGTCGAGCGGCTGGGGGCTGAGCGTGTAGTCGGGGAGGTTCTGGTTGTCCTCGCCGTCCAGGGGCTGAGAGCCGCGGAGCATGCTGCGCTGGGGGGGGCGGAGCGCCTGGGCGATGGAGCGATCCAGGGGGTGCCAGCTCAGGCCCGCCGCCGTCAACAGCTCGCCGAAGGTGGTGTCGGCCCACCGCTGGGCCTGCGAGGCGTAGAGGGCCTGCTGGCTGAAGGTCAGGGCGATCGATCGGACCTGGTTTCCAGTGTCCACCAGGTAGTCGTAGCCGCCCGAGTGCCAGAGCTTGCCGACGAGGTGGTTGGCGTAGAACACGTCCAGGATGGCTCGCTGCGCCACGGGGTCCAGCGTCTGCGGGGTCTGCAGCAGCTCCACCCCCGCATCGCGCGAAGAGACGGCGATGCCGTCGGGGGCGATCAGGATCTGCTCGGGCTGGAGCAGCACGGTCGGGGCCAGGGACACCGAGCTCGGCCGGACGCGCCAGGGCGAGGAGCGCACCAGGGGCCCCTCGATCCGACGTGCGCCGCAGGCCGAGGCGAAGGCCCCCACCCCCAACATCAGCGCGTGGCGTCGGGTGAAGGTCATGGGGCACGCTCCTGCATCGCGGCCGGTTATCGCAGGGGCAGGCGATTGACCCGGATTCTCCTTCGGGCCAACATGGTGAGCGCCGCCTCCTCGCTACTCCCGTTCGGAGCCCTGCACTTGTGAGCGAACTGCACGCCGGTGACCTGATCGCGGAGCGTTTTCGCATCGAGAGCCTGCTGGGCGAGGGCGGGATCGCGCGTGTCTACAAGGTGCGCCACACCCGGCTGGGCAGCACCCACGCGCTGAAGATCCTGCACCTGCTCAAGCCGGCGCTGGCCGACCGCTTGCTGTTGGAGGGCCGGATCCAGGCCCAGCTCCACCACCCGAACCTGGTTCGAGTCACCGACGTGGTCGAGCACCAGGGCATGCCCTGCCTGGTGATGGAGTACGTGGCCGGCACGCAGCTCCAGGAGCTGCTGGTCGAGCAGGGCGCGCTGCCGCTGGACGTCGCCTTGCCGATGTTCGCCGGCATCCTCTCGGCGGTCGCGACGGCCCATGACCTGGGCGTCCTGCACCGCGATCTCAAGCCCGCCAACATCCTGCTGACCCGCCAGGGCGACCGCTGGCTGCCCAAGGTCAGCGACTTCGGCATCGCCAAGATCGCCTCGGGTGGCTTGCGCGAGGGCGAGACCCAGGCCGGGGTGACGATGGGCACCCCCGGCTACATGGCCCCCGAGCAGATCGAAGACAGCAGCCAGATCGACCACCGGGCCGACATCTTCGCCCTGGGCGCGCTGCTGTACGAGATGCTCTCGGGCAGCCGGCCCTTCGCCCAGGACACGACCTACAAGACCCTGAAGGCCACCATCGAGGGGCAGCTCAGCCCCCTGCGCGAGCTTCAGCCCGGTGTGCCGGCCCACCTCGCCCAGGCCGTCCACCGCTGCCTGGCCGTCGAGATGGAGGACCGCTTTCCGGACTGCCACGCCCTGGCGGACGCGCTCTTCGCCGACCAGCCGGTCCTGCGCGCCCTGGTCTCCAAGCTGGAGGCCGAGGCGATCCCCGAGGGCTTGCAGCGCCCCGAGTCGACCCGGCTCTCGCCCGACTCCTCCGCCGTCCGCACCTCGCCCGAGCCGCTCCCGACCCCGACCGTCGAGCAGGCCCAGGCCCCCGCGCCCCTGATGCCGCTGGGCTCCGGCGCGACGCTGGTGGCCGATCCGACCGACCTGCCCGCCTTCGACCCGGCGGCCTTCTCGCCGGCGCGCCAGACCGAGGAGACCTCTCGGATGAGCATCGGGGTCGCCGGTCCCGGGGCCCAGACCCAAGCAGACTCCGAGGTCGACGAGGAGTCCGACGAGCACGAGCCTCCCCCTCGCAAGCGCGGGCTCTCGGTGCCGACGCTGGCCGGGCTGGCGCTGGCGGCCGGGCTGGGGGTGTCCGGCTTGTGGTGGATGATGCAGCCCGAACCGGCCGAGCCCGTAGCGGCCTCGTCGGCCCTGACGCCCGCGCTCAGCGGCGCCGTCCCTGGTACGGCAGCTCCCAACACGGCAGCTCCCAGCAACGGGCCCTCGCCCCAGCCCGAGCCCCTCGCGGCGGCTGCGGCGGCCCCGGCGCCGGTCGTAGAGGAGCCGGTCGTAGAGGAGCCGGTTGTGGAGCCGGTCGTCAAGGAGCCGCCGGTTGTGGAGCCGGTCGTCAAGGAGCCGGTCGCGGCGCCGCCTCCCGTCGTAGAGCAGCCTTCTGTGGAGGAGCCCACCGCTGAGGAGCCCGCCGCAGAGGAGCCCGCCGCTGAAGAGCCCGCCGCTGAAGAGCCCTCCGCAGAGGAGCCCGTCGCCGAGCTCGAGCCGGCCGCCGAGGCGCCCCCTCCCCCACCGGCCATCGTCGGGACCTGGTCCGGCACCGCCAACAACCTGCCCCTGACGGTGCAGATCACCAGCCAGGACGGCGAGCGGATCTCCGGGGTCGTGACCATCACCCAGGGGGCCTCGGAGCGGGTCTCGCGCATCTCGGGGTCGATCAGCGCCGCTTCGAACCGCCTGAGCTTCGCGGAGGAGGGGGGCAGCGGCCTGTCCTTCAGCGGCGTCGTGCGCGGCACCGGGATGATGGGCACCTACAGCAGCCGGGGGAAGGAAGGAAGCCTTAGCTGGAGCGCTCAGCGGAGGTAGACTCCCCCTTCCCACCCTGCTGGAGTCCGGATGACCCTGCTGATCGCTGCCCTGCTCGCCTCTCCCCTCGCCCAGGCCGGCAGCGGGCCCTGGTCCCTCTCCCCCGGCGACCACACCCTCTACCTGGGGGTCGAGGCCCAGCGCTTCGATCACCTCGCGCTCTCCAGCGGCAGCGGCGCCGACGATGTGCTGCAGGTCTCCGACGGGATGCAGACCTTCGGGGTCAAGGCCATCGCCAGCCTGGGCCTGCTTCCCCGGCTGGAGGGCGAGCTGGTCCTGCCCTGGCAGTCGGTGCGCAACAACCGGCCGTCGGATTTCCCCTGCGACGCGCTGGGGCTGAAGGCCTGCGAGCCGACCTCCGGCGTGGGCATCATTCGCGCCCGGCTGAAGGGCCAGTGGCTCGACCAGCTGGTGGGCGCGCCGCTCTCGGCGGCGATTGGCACCGAGCTCCGGCTGGGGCAGCTGACCGCCTCGACCCGGCAGCGCCTGACCAACCGGGGAGAGGGCACGATGGACGTCGGGGGCTTCGCCTCGTTCGGCCGGACCGGAGGGCTGGGGAACGGCTACTGGAGCGCCTTCCTGGAGGGAGGAGGGCGTTACCGCTCCAAGAATCGCAGCTACGACGCGGTCGACGCCCCCGGCGCGGAGTTCTGGGCCGAGGGAGAGCTCTTCCTGGCCCCCTCGCGGGCGGTGGCAATCGGCCCGACGGCCGCCTGGATCAGCCGACCCGAAGGGGTGGACATCGAGGAGATGCTGGCCGACACCTCGATCGTGCTCGACCGGGATCGCCTCTCGGCGCTGACCTTCATGTCGGCACAGGCGGGGCTGAAGGCCCTGGTCCGCACCGGGAACGCCGTGACGACCAGCGTCGGCGTGTCGCGGACCATCTACGCGGTCAACAACCCGACCGATGTCTGGAGCGTCGACCTGGGCCTCTCCGCCCGCGGCTTCCTGACCAAGAAGGACCGGCAGCCCTGAGCACCCCGGCGCCTCAGCGACCCAGCGCCTCTGTGCCTCTGCGCCTCAGTGACTCAGCTGACTACTCGGCCTCGCTGAGGGCCTTCTGGGTGCGCGGGCGCAGGCGCTCGGCGCGCGCGGGGTCGGTCTTCCCCACCTGCTCCAAGGCGGCGTCCACCTGGCCCTGGTCGCCCTGGTGGGCGCCGGCGACCGCCAGCAGGCCCCAGGCTTCGGGGGTGGAGGCGCTCTCGGGCCAGCCCTTGACCAGCCCGTTGGCCCGCCCGCTGACCGCGGTCCAGGCCTCGCGCCGCAGGTAGAAGCGGGCGATCAGCAGCTCCTTCCGAGCCAGCCGCTCCCGAGACTCCTGGTAGCGCTCGGCGACCTCGACCCGGTGCTCGCTCTCGGGGAAGCGCGCCTCGAAGCCGGCCCAGGTGTTGACCGCCTGGCGGGTCCAGGTCTGGTCGCGCGCGGCCAGCCGGGGGGCCTTGCGGTAGAGGCTCATGCCGATGCGGTAGACGACGTGGTCGATGTCGGGGTGCCGGGGGTGCATCCGCATGAAGTCTTCGTAGGCGAGCCGGGCCAGATCCCAGTCGCTCTTGCGGAAGTGCACATCGGCCACCGCCAGCTCGGCCTTGATCGCCAGCGGATCGTCGCGGTGGTAGTTGCGGATGCGGTTGAAGGTCTCCAGCGCCTTGGCGTGGTTGCCGCGCTGCAGGTACTTCAGGCCCAGATCGTACTGCTGCTGGACGGTCAGCTCCTTGCCGCGCCGGGTCGGCGCCGCCGTGGCGGTGGAGCAGAGACCGGGGCTGAGGGCGAGGCCCAGCGTGAGGGCGAGCGAGAGGAGGAGGGTGCGGGCGAGCATGGCGAGCGCCTAGCCCGTCCGAAGGAGGCGCGCATGCTTCCCGAAGGGGCCCGCGGTGCCTATGACATTGTCCAGCTCACAAAAGGATGTGTCCCATGAAGCGTGCTGATCTCCTCGCCCTGCAGGCCCACGAGGGCTACCCGATGCTCAGCATCCTTCTGCCCACGCACCGGACCTCTCCCGAGAACCAGGCCGATCCGATCGTCTGCCGGAACCTCCTGCGCGAGGCCGCCGAGCGGCTGCAAGACGAGCTCGGCAAGCGCGAAGTCGCGCAGATCCTGGCCGAGGTGGAGGAGCTGGTCGAAGAGATGGACTGGGCCCACACCCTCGACGGCCTCGCGATCTTCGCCAGCGAGGGCCACTCCCAGGTGGTCCACCTGCCCTACGCGGTCAAGCCGCGGGTGGTGGTCGACCACAGCTACGCCACCCGGGATGTCGTCTTCGCCTTCAACCGCAGCCCCCGCTACCGGGTGCTGGTCCTCTCCGAGAAGCCCACCCGCCTGTACGAGGCCGTGCTCTCCGACCTGAGCGAGCACATCGGCGACGGCTTCCCGATGGTCTTCCGCGGCCCCGGGGGCGGCGGCAAGATCACCGAGACCGCGGGCGTCAACGTCGGCCGGCTGCGCGACGACCTGCACAAGCAGTTCTTCCGCGACGTGGACGCCGCCCTGGTGGCGCTCGACAAGGAGGATGATCTGCCCCTGGTGGTCGTCGGCGTCGACCGCTACCTCTCCCTCTTCGCCGAGGTCGGCAGCGTCGGGGACAAGCTGCTGGGCACGGTCTCGGGCAGCTACGACAAGCGCTCGGTCCAGGAGCTGGGTCGGCTGGCCTGGGAGGTGGCCCAGGAGGGGCTGGCCACCCGACGGCAGGAGGTCCTGGACCAGCTCGGGCAGGCTGTCGGCAACGACAAGGCCGTCTCCGGACTGGAGCAGGTCTGGCGGGCCGCCGCCGAGGGCCGAGGGCACCTGCTGCTGGTCGACCCGACCCTGAACGCCGCAGGAGTCCTGGACGAGAGCGGCTCGCGGCTGACCCGGGTCGAAGATCCGACCGCCCCCGGCGTGATCGACGATGTCGTGGACGAGCTGATCGAGCTGGTGATCGCCAAGGGCGGCACGGTGGTTTTCCAGGAGGAGGGCCTGGACGACCACGAGGGCGTGGCGCTCATCCTGCGCTGGTGAGCGCTCGCCCGTGGCCTACTCCGGGCAGCTGCGGCCCAGGTCGTAGCGGACGGTGATCAGCGCCAGGGGCTCGGGGCGGCTGCCGAGGACGACCTCGTTGGTGGCCTCCTCGTAGACCCAGTCGGTCCAGATCTCGCCGTCGACGTCGACCTGGATGGAGGTCGGCTCGGGCTGCCCGCTAAGCAGGAAGCGCTGCCCGGCCTCCCCGTGGACGAGGCCGCCGATGCTGGCGAAGTACCGGCCCCAGTCGCCCGAGCAGATGCTCAGCGCGGTGCCCCCGCTGGCCAGGGCCGCCTCGACGTAGCCGGTGCCCGGGTAGGCGGTCGCGCAGCCGTCGGGCAGGTCGCCGACGATGGCCACGATGGCCGCCGACGGGGCCACGCCCTGGATACGCTCGACGTAGTGCTCCCAGCTCTTGGGGGACTGCTCGGGCTCGTCGGAGATGGCCACGGCGATCGTCTTGGCGTCCGAGCGCAAGAAGCCGTCGTTGCAGCCTCCTCCGACGGCGCGCTCGATGCCGTTGGCCAGGATGGTCAGGCCCGCCTCGGTGAAGGTCCCCGGCGCGCTGGCCAGGGCCTCGCCGAAGGCGTCGCCGAGATCCGCGGTGCCCTCGTCGAAGAAGCTGCCGGTGTGGCAGCCGTTGTCGTCGACGGTGACCATGGCCTGCCAGTCGGTGCCCGCCGCGCTGAGGTCCTCGACCAGCAGCCCCAGGTTGGCCCGCATATTGGCCTCGTCGTCCTTCATCGAGCAGGAGCGGTCGACGAAGAAGACCAGGTCGGCCTTCTCCCAGGGGCCGTCGGGCTGCCGGAAGTAGTCCGTGGCCACCTCCAGCCCGTCGACCACGCCGCGCCCCTCGATGGCGACCCGGGTCGAGCCCGAGGCCTCGTTGTGGGCGATCCAGAGCTCGCCGCTGTTGGCGCCCGTCTCGGCCGGGGCGAAGCGCAGCGTGGTCGAGGTGGACTCGCCGGGCGCCAGCGAGAGCGGCGTCGGCAGCTCGGGATCCAGCCGGTAGGGGTCCCCGACCAGCAAGGACTGGTCGAGCACCAGCACGTCCTCGCCGACGTTGCGGAGCACCAGCTCGGTGCTGTCCTGCGCGCAGAGCTCGACCGACCCGAAGTCGACCGGGTTGGGCTCGACCTGGAGTCGGGGGCGGGCCGCCCGGCCGCTGAGCCCGACGGCCAGCTCGCGCTCGTCGGGATCGTCGCTGCGGATCAGGGCCTGGGCGGTGTCGGCGTCGGACCAGGGCAGGTAGCGCACCTGGACCTCCAGGCTGGCCCCGGGGGCGAGGCTCTGGCCGCCGTCGAAGTCGACCAGCTCGAAGGCGGCGGCCACCTGGTCGAGCTCGACGCCCTCCAGGAAGAGCGCGGCGTCGCCGACGTTGGAGACGGTGAAGCTGGCCTCGGCCGTCTGCGAGAGGGGCACGGCGCCCAGGTCCAGCGAGGAGGGCGAGACCTCGATGTCCGGCGAGGCCGAGTTGGTCTCGACACCCTTGCTGAAGGTGGTGTCGGAGCAGGCCAGGGCGAGCAGGGCGAGGATCATGTCCGGGAGTGGCCCGATCCCCGCGTGTTGTCAACCCTAGGGGGCGCCGAGGGCCGTTATCCAGAGACAGCGGGTGGGGCTGGGGCCTC
>DDSR01000112.1:0-4048 GCA_002343455.1 Deltaproteobacteria bacterium UBA2385
TTGATCACGTCGAGGTGGTGCTCGATCACCAGGACGGTGTGGCCCTGGTCGACGAGGCGGTGCAGCACGACCAGCAGCTTCTCGACGTCGGTCCAGTGCAGGCCGGTGGTGGGCTCGTCCAGCAGGTAGACGCACTCCTTGGCCGGTCGCCCGCGGGCCGGCTGCGGGGCGGCCAGCTCGGTCGCCAGCTTCAGGCGCTGGCTCTCGCCGCCCGAGAGGGTGTTGCCGGGCTGGCCCAATCGCAGGTAGCCCAGGCCCACATCGCAGAGGGCGGCGAGGCGGCGGTGGATGGCCCGCTGGTTCTCGAACAGAGGCACGGCCTCCTCGGCCGGCAGGTCCAGCAGGTCGGCGATCGAGAGGCCCTTCCAGCGCGCCTCCAGCACCCGATCCTGGTAGCGGCGGCCCCCGCACTGTTCACACGGCACCCAGACGTCGCTGAGGAAGTGCATCTCCACCAGGACGGCGCCGCGGCCCTCGCAGTGCGGGCAGCGGCCCTCCTTGGCGTTGAAGGAGAAGATGCCGGGCGCCCAGCCCTGCTCGCGGGAGTAGGGGAGCTGGGCGTAGAGCTTGCGGATGGGGTCGAGCAGCTCGGCGTAGCTGGCCGGGCAGGAGCGCGGGGACTTGCCGATCGGCTTCTGATCGACGATCACCAGTCGCTCCGGCAGGCCCCGGCGGCGGGCCTTCTTTGCCTGGTCGATCTGCTGCTCCAGCCAGGGGGCGAAGGCGTCCATCAGCAGGGTGCTCTTGCCCGATCCGGAGACCCCGGTCAGCACCGTCAGGCAGCCCCGCGGCAGGCGTACAGAGACATCCCGCAGGTTGTTCTGGGTGATGGCCGGCGCCTCCAGCCAGGCCTTCGGCACCCGCCGCTGCGCGGGCACGGGAATGCTGCGCCGCCCGCTGAGGAAGTCCGCCGTGACCCCTCCGGGCAGGGCGTCCGGCGGGCCCTGGGCGACGATCCGTCCGCCGTGCTCGCCGGCCCCGGGGCCCATATCGACGATCATATCGGCGGCGCGCATGACCTCGGGATCGTGCTCGACCACGACCAGGGTGTTGCCCAGATCCACCAGCCCGCGCAGGGTCCCCAGCAGGCGCTGCGTGTCCCGCGGGTGCAGGCCGATGGTGGGCTCGTCGAGCACGTAGGCGGTGCCGACGATGCCCGAGCCGACCTGCGTCGCGAGGCGGATGCGCTGCGCCTCGCCNNTGGTGGGCTCGTCGAGCACGTAGATGGTGCCGGTGAGGTGGCTGCCGAGCTGGGTGGCGAGGCGGATGCGCTGCGACTCACCTCCCGAGAGGGTGTCGGCGGCGCGCTCGAGCTGCAGGTAGGACAGCCCCACATCGTCCAGGAAGGTCAGGCGGGACTGGAGCTCCCGCAGGACCTGCTCGGCGATCATGGCCTCGGTCGCTTCGAGGGCGAGGCCCTCCCAGAAGGCCCGGGACTGCTTCACCGTCAGCGCGCAGACGTCGGCGATCGACATGCCGGGCAGCGGCGCTCCGTCCTCGGCCTTGCGGGCGCTCTGTCCGGGGCCCAAGGTGACGAAGAGCTGGGGTCGTTTCAGCCGTCCGCCCTCGCACTCCGGGCAGGGGGCGTCGCGGCGCAGCCAGGCGGTGTCGCCGTCCCAGCGGTCGATGATCGGCACCAGCCCGGGCCAGCTGCGGCTCTCTTCGATCTTGGTGGGGCCGTCCCCCCAGTTGCGGCTGAACTTGATCTCCAGATCCTGGTCCAGACCGTAGAGCATCGCCCGGCGCAGGGGCTCGCTCCAGTCCTGGACGGCGGTGGTCCAGGGGGTGGAGAAGTGCTTGAAGACGGCCTTGGCCATCGTGCGGTTGCGGGTGCTGGTGAAGGCCCCGACCTTGACCCAGCCGTGGACGGCGTCGAGCAGGGGCTTGTGAGGCTCGGGCAGCAGCAGCTCGGGGTCGACGGCCCGCAGGCGGCCCAGGCCGGCGCAGCTCGTGCATGCCCCGGTGTGGGCGTTGAAGGAGAAGTCGCGCGGCTGGAGCTCGTCGGCCAGCACGGCCCCGTGCGTGGGGCACTCGGCGGCGCGGGAGAGGTCGATCTGTGTACCCGAGCGGGCCAGGAAGCGGCAGCGGTCGGCTCCCCAGCCGTAGGCCATGGCCACCCCCTCGGCGAGGCGGGGGCGCTCGACCTGGAGGGGATCGAAGCGGTCGATCACCAGCCAGCCGGGGACCTCCGCGCTGGCGGCGAGGCTCTCCAGCTCACCCTCGGCCTGGTCCCAGTAGCGGGTGTAGCCCTCGGCCCGCAGATCCCCGACCTTGGAGCCCGGCGGCAGCTTCGCGAGCAGCCAGCCCGGCCCCGGTGCCACAGCCTGGAGGTGGCGGGCGGCGTGGCTGGGGGACCAGGCGGTCACCGGCATCGCGCAGCGTGGACAGTGGGGCCGGCCGATGCGGGCGTAGAGCAGGCGCAGGCTGTCGTAGATCTCGGTGACGGTGGCCACGGTGCTGCGCGGGTTGTGCCCGGTGTTGCGCTGGTCGATGGCGATCGCCGGGGCCAGGCCCAGGGCCGAGTCCAGGGGCGGCTTGTCCATCCGGCCCAGGAAGCGGCGGGCGTAGGTGGAGAGCGCCTCGACGTAGCGGCGCTGCCCCTCGGCGAAGAGGGTGTCGAAGGCGAGCGAGGTCTTGCCCGAGCCCGAGGGCCCGGTGATGACCGTCATCTGCCCGTGCGGGATGCGCAGGTCCACGCCGCGCAGGTTGTGGGTGCGCACGCCGGTCAGGACCAGCTCGCGCTCCTCGCTGGCCCGGCGCTTCGCCCGGGGGGGCCGGAAGTCGTAGCTGCCGACCCCCTCTCCCGTCAGCACCGCCTTGCCCTCCCGCTCCAGCAGCTCGGCCAGCAGGCGACCGGTGGGTGTGTTCAGGGCAGCGATCTGCTCGGGAGGCCCCTCTCCGACGATCTGTCCACCCGCGCCTCCACCCTCCGGCCCCAGGTCGACGATGTGATCGGCGCACTTGATCACATCGGCGTCGTGCTCGATGACGATGACGGTGTTGCCGGCCTCGACCAGGGCCTGCAAGGCGCCCAGCAGGCGGCCCACATCGGCCATATGCAGGCCGGTGGTCGGCTCGTCCAGCAGGTACAGCGTCCGGCCGGTGGCGCGCTTGTACAGCTCGGCGGCCAGCTTGATGCGCTGGGCCTCACCTCCGGAGAGGGTCGTGCTGGTCTGCCCCAGGGAGAGGTAGCCCAGGCCGACCTGCTCCAGGGTGGAGAGGATGGCGTGGATCTTCCGGTGGCGGGCGAAGACGCGGGCCCCCTCCTCGATCGTCATCGCCAGGACATCGGCGATGGTCCGTCCGCGGTAGTGCAGCTCCAGGGTCTCGGCGTTGAAGCGCTTGCCGCCGCAGGCCTCGCAGGGCACCTCCACATTGGCCAGGAACTGCATCTCGATCGTCTTGACCCCGGCGCCCTCGCACTCCTCGCAGCGGCCGCCGCCCCTGTCGGCCTGGACGTTGAAGGAGAAGCGGCTCTTGCTCCAGCCGCGGGCCTTGGCCTCGGGCAGCAGGGCGAACAGATCCCGGATCGGCGAGAAGGCGTCGGTGTAGGTCGCCGGGTTGCTGCGCGGAGTGCGGCCGATCGGATCCTGGTCGATGAAGACGATCTTGTCGAGCTGGTCGAGGCCCTCGACCCGATCGTGCGCCCCGGGGACGGCCTCCTCGCCCAGGTGCTTGCGCAGCGCCGGGGTCAGCACATCCAGCACGAGGCTGCTCTTGCCCGAGCCCGAGACCCCGGTGACCACGTTGAAGGCGCCCAGCAGGAAGCGGGCGTCGACCCCCTTGAGGTTGTTCTCGCGCGCGCCTCGTACGGTCAGGGTGCCGCTGCCGGGGCGGCGGATCGCGGGCATGGGGATGCGCAGCTCGCCGCGCAGGTACTGGGCGGTCAGGCCCCTGCTCTTCAGGAAGGCCCGCGGGCTGCCCTCGGCGACGACGTGGCCTCCCAGCGATCCCGCGCCCGGGCCAATCTCCAGCAGGTGATCGGCCCGGGCCATGGTCATGGCGTCGTGCTCGACCACCAGGACGGTGTTGCCCTTGTCGCGCAGCT
>DDSR01000112.1:4059-5450 GCA_002343455.1 Deltaproteobacteria bacterium UBA2385
CGCTGCGCCTCGCCGCCCGAGAGCGTGCCCGAGCCGCGGTCGATGCTGAGGTAGCCCAGGCCCACCTTGCGCAGGAAGTCCAGCCGCGAGAGGATCTCCCGCAGGATCGGCGCGCCGATGGAGGACTCCGAGGCGTCCAGGCGCAGGGTCGCGAACAGCGCGTGGGCATCGTCGACCGGCAGGGCCGAGAGCGAGGTGATCGTCTGTCCACGCCAGGTGACGGCGCGGGCGAGGCGGTTGAGGCGCTCGCCCTGGCACTCGGGACAGACCACCCTGCGGCGGAAGGCCTCCAGGCGCTTCAAGCGGCTGAAGGTCCAGCAGTGCTGCACCGATGGCAGCAGGCCCGCCCAGCTCCGCTGGCTGGTGACCTTTCGGTCGCCGTGCTCGCGGGTCAGGGTGAAGCGGATCGTCTCGCCGCCCACCAGCAGGTTCTGTACGGTCTCCTTGGGGAGCTCCTTCCAGAGGGGGCTGCCCTTGACCCCCAGGGCCGTCGCGATCTCCCGCAGCAGGGGTCGGGAGAGGCTGCTGAAGGGCAGGCGGCTGTCGTCCTCGGGCAGGGGCAGGAAGGCCTGGTCGTAGGGGAGGTCCGGGTCGATCATCAGAGACAGATCGAAGTCCTCCAGCCAGCCGATGCCCTTGCAGGAGGGGCAGGCGCCCTGCGCCGCGTTGAAGCTGAACAGGCGCGGCTCCATCTCGGGGATGGAGACCTGTGGGTGCTCGGGGCAGGCCCGCTGCGAGCTGAAGGCGAGGTGGGTAGGGGCCTCCTCCTCGCCCACCAGCACCGTGACCACGCCGGAGCCTAGCTTCAGGGCCGCGGCGATCGCCTCGATCAGCCGGGAGCGGGCCTCGGGCCGGGCGGCGAGGCGGTCCACCACCAGCTCGATCGTGTGCTTCTCGTAGCGGGCGAGCACGATCTGATCGAGCTCCTCGTCCAGCCGCCGCAGGGCGCCGTCTACTCGGGCCCGCAGGTAGCCCTGGGCCAGGGCCTCGCGCAGCTCCTTGCGGTACTCGCCCTTGCGGTCCTGGACGATCGGCCCCATCACGTGCAGCCGCTCGCCGGGGTGCTCGCGCAGCAGCGAGTCGGCGATCTGCCCCGGCGAGAGCGTGGCGATCGTGCGCCCACACTCCGTGCAGTGCGGCGTGCCCAGCCGGGCCATCCACAGCCGCAGGTGGTCCGAGAGCTCGGTGACCGTGCCCACCGTGCTGCGCGGGTTGCGGTTGACCGTCTTCTGGTCGATGCAGAGCGTCGGCGAGAGCCCGTCCACCCGCTCCACCCGCGGCTTCTCCACCTGGCCCAGGAACTGCCGGGCGTAGGAGGAGAGCGACTCCATGAAGCGCCGCTGGCCCTCCTGGTAGATCGTGTCGAAGGCCAGCGAGGACTTGCCCGAGCC
>DDSR01000445.1:0-7595 GCA_002343455.1 Deltaproteobacteria bacterium UBA2385
AAGGCCCTGCGCAAGCTGCGCCACTCCTCGCGAAGCAAGCGCCTGCGCACCTTCATCGAAGGCTAGGCGGCGCGTACACACGGGCCCATAGCTCAGTTGGTCAGAGCACCCGGCTCATAACCGGAGTGTCCCAGGTTCAAGTCCTGGTGGGCCTACCCCCTCTGATCCCCCTGGGGAGCGGTCGATGACGGAGACGCTGCTGTTGCTGGAGAGCCTGTACCTGTTGGACGGGGAGCGCGACGCCACCTGGGACGGCATCCGCGAGCTGGACGCGCAGGTGAAGTCCACAGGCGAGCAGATCGCCGCCACCCAGGCCGAGCTGGGGGAGCTGGCCGAGCGGACCGCGCCGATGGTGGCCGAGGCCGCCTCGGTGCAGGTCGAGATCGAGAAGCTGGCCGAGCGGCGGTCGCGCCTGCGGGGGCAGCTCGATCGGGGCGAGGTCCCCGACTACGTCGCGGGCGAGCACCAGCTCGCGACCTACGACCAGCAGGCCGAGGTGGCCGAGCTGCGCTGGATGGAGCTGGAAGAGGGCCGCGAGCAGCTCGATCGTAAGGCGATGGCGGTGCGCGAGCGGCTGAAGACCCTGCAGCGGCGGCTCGTCGAGCAGCAGCGGGTCGTGGAGCAGGAGGGGGGCCGCCTGCGGGCCGAGCTGGACCGCCTCAACAAGGAGCGGCTGACCCGCAAGGCCGCCGTGCCCGAGGGTGAGCTGCGGGAGTACGAGACCTTGCGTCGCCAGCACCGCGACGCCATGACCCGCCTGCAAGGCGGCGCCTGCCTCGCCTGCCGGATGGTGCACCCTCCCCAGTTCGTGCTCGAGGTCAAGCGAGGCAGCCGGCTGCTGCGTTGTCGCAGCTGCACGCGCTACCTGCTGGGAACGGTGGAGCCCGAAGACGAGCAGCCGGTTAGCTCGCCCGAGTAGCGGGTGGACAGGCGATCGCCGGTGGCGGCGGGGTCGGTTCGCCGATTCTCAAGCCACGGGAGGAAAGTCCGGGCTCCGCAGGGCAGGGTGCCGGGTAACGCCCGGTCGGGGTGACTCGAAGGAACAGTGCAACAGAAAGCAAACCGCCACGCACGCGTCCGGTCTCCGCGTCCTTCGGGACGAGAGCCGGGGCCTCTCCCCGCCGACCGGCGGTGAGGGGTCGGTAAGGTCGAAACGGTGCGGTAAGAGCGCACCGGCGGCCCTGGTGACAGGGTCGGCCAGGTAAACCCCACCCGGAGCAAGGTCATATAGGGGAGCGTCTGAGGGCTGCCCGCCCGAAGCTCCCGGGTAGACTGCTTGACCCTGTCGGTAACGGCAGGGCTAGAGGAATGATCGCCCGCCGGGGAGAGGCGACTCGCCCCGGTCGACAGAACCCGGCTTACGGACACCCGCTACCCACCCCCGGCTTCGGCCGGGGGTGGCTCCCCCCTCCCGCCACTCCCGCCCAAGGATCCCGCTGTGGCCGCCAAGCTCTCCGTCTCTTCCGTTCGTGTCGACGCCCTCCTCCTCGCCTGGCGCGACGGAGCCTCCCCCGGCCCGGACGAGGCCGCCCTGGCCTGGCTGCGCGGCTCGGGCGACGTGCAGGCCCTGGAGACCGAGGCCGCCCTGGCCGCCATCGAGGTGGCGACGCGCCTCGCGCTGGGAGAGCGGGTCGCCCAGGCCTCCGAGGCCCGGGACAAGGCCGTCCGCAAGGCCGCTCGCGCCGCGGCCCACCGGCTGCGCAGCCAGGGCCACAGCCTGCCCGAGGTCCAGCTCAGCACCAGCTTCACCCTGGGCGCCGAGGTGCGGGTGCTGCCCTCTGCCCAGGCCCTGATCGGCCTGCCGGAAGAGGACGGCTACGTCCCCTACCTGATCTCCACCCACGGCCCCGAAGAGAGCTGCGTCAGCGGCGGGGCGGCCGGCCCCATCCAGGGCTTCCGGGACGAGGATCACGGCCACGCCAGCCGCAGCCAGGTCCGCCGCATCATGCAGGACGCCAAGATCCCCCACCGGATGCACGAGCTGGACCTGCCCCTGGCCCTGGCGGTGGTCGAGGGAGCCTTCCGGGCCAGCGGGCGCGGTCAGCCGCCGGGCTGGTCCCATATGCTCAGCCACGTCGAGCCCGCCGTGCTCAAGCGGGTCCGTGAGCTCGATCCCTTCGAGGGCCTGCCCACCCGGCTGGAGCTGGACCTGCTGCATGATCTGGAGCCGCTCCGGGGCGAGGCCTGGGCGATGGGGATGGACCTCGGGCAGGAGGCGATGATCGAGGCTGCCCAGCAGGCCGTCAGCGTGATCGGGGAGTCGGCCGGCCGCAGCGACGACGAGCGCCGCGCCGAGATCGCCCGCCTTGTCGACGCGGTGGCCAACGCGCAGTTCGACGAGGTCCGCCGCAGCACCTGGACCTGGTCGATGAACGTCGCCGCCCTGTTGGCCGCCCGGCAAGGCCAGGTCGCCGTGGCCAACCTCTGCCGGGCCAACGCGCTGGCGATGGCCGAGGGCATGGCCGGCGCCGACATCCCCTGGGTGCGCGAGCAGGCCAATGTGATCATCAGCTCCCTGGCGGACCTGCTCATCCAGCAGACGCGGGTTCAGTTCCCCACGGACTGAGGCCCCCTACCAGCGCACCTCGTCCTGACCCAGGACCAGGTTCAGCCCGTGCAGGGCGTGGGCGCTGTCGCCGACGATGTCCAGGTAGAGCTGCTCGTCGCGGGCCCGGACCTGGGGCAGCTGGTCCAGCAGCCCCCGCTCCTCGAGCGCGGTGATGGCCGCCACCACCTCGTCGACCGCCTGCTGCTGGACCGCGGCCAGCTCGGGGCTGGGGGCGCCGAAGCCCTGGATCAGCAGCTGGCTGCTGCCCTCCAGGAAGTGCCCGGCGAACTTGAGCCGCTGCACCCAGAGCTTGTCGGCGTGCTCCGGGTAGGCCTCGACCGCCTGGCGGGTGATGCCCGACTCGATCGGGAAGCGGTAGACCAGCAGGCCGAGCTGATCCTGGAAGGCGGCCCGGGTGGCCGGCGAGCCGAAGCCGCGGGCCAGGGCCTGGCTGACGCCGGCCAGCAGGTGGGCGCCGCCGCAGGTGTAGCGGAAGATGCCCTGCCCCTTGCGCTGGAAGGCCTGGCCGCTGTCGCGAGCGCTGGCCAGGAAGCGGGTCTCCTTGTGCAGCACCGTCGCGGCGAAGTCGGCCAGCTCGTCCATTCGCATGGGCGTGCCGTCCATCGCCGTCCAGCTCAGGCCGGGAGAGGCCCAGCCGCTGAGGCCGTATAGACTCCAGGCGATGTCGTCGGGGCTGCTGTAGCGGCTGTGGTTGCGGGCAGGCACCAGCCAGGTTCGGGCGAGGCTTCCGGCCCAGAGGTCCGCGAGCCGGTGCGGCTGGCCCTTGACGGTGACGCTGCGGTCGGGGCTGGCCCCGCTCTCGACCAGGCTCTTCAGCAGCAGGTCGCTGTGCGGCTCGACCCGCACCTCGCCCAGGCTCTCCGGGAAGCGCAGCAGGGTGCGGCCCTCGACCTCGAAGGGCTCGGCATAGCGCTCGAAGAGGTGGTCGACCGCGCCCCTGCCGTCGGCCAGCTTCAGCTCCACGCCGCGGGCGGCCAGCCCGTGCGCCAGGGCCCAGGGGTTCTCGGGGTCCACCGCCCAGCGGTCGACGACCCCGGAGAGCAGGCCGCGGGCGCTCTCGACGGCGGGAGAGGAGGGCAGGGGAGCGGGGTGGCGCTCGGCCCGCTGGGGAGGGCTGGGCGTGGGCGCCTCGATTGTGGGGGCTGCGGGCGCCTCGGCCTTCACCACCCCCGGGGGCGCTTCCACGGCTGTTGGCGCCTCGGGAGGAGAAGCCGTCTCGCAGGCGAGCAGCAGCAGCAGGAGCGCGCTCACTGTCCGATCGTGTCCAGATCGAGGGCGCCGTCGTCGCCGCCGCCCTGGGAGTCCAGGTACTTCTGGACCGCGTCGACCTGGACGATGGTGTCGTCGTTGGTGTACCAGACGATGCCGTCGTGGACCGCGAAGCGCGGCGCCGCCAGGGAGTAGCCGGCGATGCGCACCTGGAACTCGGCCTTGCCGGGCTTCTTGAACTTGTGGATGACCCCGTCGTCGGTCAGCGCCCACAGGCGGCCGCCCTCGTCGATGCTGAGATCGAGGTCCTCGAAGCCCTTGCCCAGCGTCGAGCTGTCCATGACCACGCTGTGCGGGTAGCCGTCCATGCTGTAGCGCCAGATCTGGTCGCGGAAGGCCATCAGCAGCATGCTGCCCTTGTAGACCTCGACCGCGCCCGGGCTGCCGTGCTTGCTCTCCCAGCGGGCGTGCTCGGTGCCATCCAGCCCGTAGACGATCCCCTCTTCCGCCATGATCACCAGCAGGCGCCCCTTCTTGGGGAACCAGGCGAGGTGGCCCTGCCCGCCCAGCTTGGGCGCGGGCTTGGACTCGCTGCTGACCATCCAGCTCGCGGTGGCGTTGCCGGCGGCGTCGAAGACCTGCACCCGCCCCGAGGAGTCCAGGACGGCCATGCCCGTGCCGTCCTTCTGGGGGATCAGCTCGACGTCGAGCGGGTTCCAGAAGGCTCCCCCGTCCTTGCCGGGCTCGGCGCCCGAGGCGTAGAAGGGCCGCCCCGCCTGGAACCAGGCCTCGGTGATCTCGGGCTCGGTGCCGCCCCAGACCCGGTTGACCAGCCCGTTCTCACCGAAGCGCTGCACCCGGTTGTTGCCGATGTCGGCCACCAGCAGGTTGCCCTCGGCGTCGCGCTCGATCGCCAGCGGCTCGCCGAAGCTGCGCAGGGCCCCCTTCCAGTAGCCGGACTCGCCCCAGGGAGGCGCCTGCCGGCCCTTGTTGCCGATCAGCTCCTGGTAGGCGTAGAAGATCTCGACCGTGTCGGCCAGCATCACGCGCTCCTCGCCCACCGAGCGCAGCATGGCCATCTCGAAGGCGGGGATGGCGTTGGCGTCCTTCAGCTTGCGGGCGGCCTCCTGGGCGCGCGCGGAGCTGCGGATGGCCTGCGCCCGGTAGCCGACGTCGACCCTCCGCAGCGCCTCCTGCCGGAGGTGGGGCTCGCCCTCGGCCACCGAGTCGAGGATCCAGGCCAGGGCGTCCCGATCGCCGAATTCGGCCGCCTTGTAGACGGCGTACTTCTCTTGCAGCTCGGCCTCGAATTTCTCCTGGGCCTTGGCGGCCGCGGCGCTGGACACCCAGCTCTGCCAGGAGGCCGAGGCGGCGCCCAGGTCGGGGAAGTTGACCGCCACCTCGGCGATCGCCGTGTGGCTGTAGACCGCTCCGGGGTAGGCCTCGTCGACGAGGATGCGGATCTTTCGACCCGTGACGCTCATCGGGATGTCCAGGCGCTGCATCTGGTCGAGCAGGCGCACGGCCTCGCCGACCTGCTTGCCATCGACCATGATGCGGATCTGGCGAGGGCGGCCGCTCTCGCGGAAGCTGCGCTTGCCCTGGCGCATATCGCCCGGCCAGACGCTGAGGCTGTTCAGCGCGGTGGCCTTGCCCAGGTCCAGCTCCAGCCACTCGCCTTCGCCGTCGCCCGAGGCGCCCTCGTGCCAGGCGGTGGAGAGCTGGCCGTCCGCGGCCAGGGCGGCGGGCGTGCGGCCCCACTCGGTGTCGGCGGTGGACGAGGCGTTGATGGTCCCGGCCAGGGCCAGGGAGCTGAGGAGGAGCGTGGAGAGCATGGTCTGCCCGGGTCAGGGTCGCAGAGGAGGCGCCAGGCGCCAGGGGAGGCAAAGGCTACCATCGCCCCGACACCGGGGCGAGCGGGGGTGGTCCCTCAGCGGTCCAGCCAGGTCATCGTGGTCGAGGACGGACCTTGGGCATGGACGGCGAAGACCCGGCCGGGCAGGGAGCTGGCCGCCACCGCGCGCTCGGCCCAGGGGTTGACGTAGCTGCAGAGGGCCTCGGGCTGGACCCGATCGGCCGGGCGCTGCAGCAGCATGGCCGCCGAGACCGCCCGGTAGAGCGGATCGCGGAAGAGGCAGGCCCCCGGGTCCTGATCGAAGGTCGCGCTGCTGCGCAGGCCGTCGATGTGGGTCTCCTGCCGGCAGGGCTTGGCGTAGAACAGCTCCCGCAGGTACCCGTCGGGCAGGCGCCAGGGCAGGTCGCTGACCAGCGTCAGCAGGACCGGGAGGTCCGACCAGGCCGAGAGCCGCAGGGCGTCCAGCTCGTAGACGACGCGCTGCTCGATCGCGGCCATGGCGCGGTGCGCGTCGAAGGGCCCCAGGGCCATGGCGACCACGTCCTGGCCATCCCGCGCGGTCTCGCCGGAGAGCGCGAACTCCAAGCTGACGTGCTCGTCCCGGTACTCGGCGTATCGACCGTCCCAGCCGTTGCGATCGACCTCGCGCAGCCACATGTCGATCGCCCGGCGCACGGGCTCGGGGTTGAAGTCGTGCGGCAGCCAGCGGCGGATCAACACCACGATCCGCGAGCGGGAGCCGATCCGCGAGAGCGACCGGACCAGGCGGGCGATGGTCTCGCGGTCGGCCTGTCGCTCCTGGCGCATGAAGGCCAGCACCAGGTTCGTGAAGCGCTGGCCAGAGGGGTCCCGGAAGACCAGCGACGGACCCGGCCAGGAGAGATCGACCAGCCGCCAGCCCTGGGCGTGGAGGATCATCGAGCTGGCGATCTCGGCGTACCCCTGGAAGAACTGCGGGTTGTCCAGGCTGTTCAGCGCCGTGTGCCAGCGCTCCGCCGCGGGGCCGGCGACCGTGTCGACGCTGTCCTGCAGCCAGGCACGCCACGGCGCACCGTCGGGCTGGGCGAGCTGCTTGAGGAAGCTGTGGTCCGAACCGGGGAGGGCTCGAAGATCCTCCAGCATGGAGTCAGAGAAGAGCACCATGACCCCGCACCTCCTGGGCGCCCCCTATAACGCCTGCCCGGAGCGGGCGTCCCAGGCCGCGCTCAGCGGCCCACGATCGAGACCATCACCGGCTGGGCGTCGCTGACCAGGCCCGAGCCCCGGGAGGAGAGCATCAGCAGCGTGTAGGGCGGCGCCGAGTCGAAGCTGTGCTGAGGCGCGATGTTGACCGTCCCCGACTGCTGGACCCGCTGGCGGGAGACATGACCGTTGGCGTCCACCAGGATCAGGGTCCTCGGTCCGTCGACCCTCGCCTCGACCAGGAAGGCCCGACCATCCCAGGCCACCTCGCCGATGTGTGAGCCGGGGTTGGCGGGAGGGCGATTGAGGATCCGGCGCATCGTGCGGTCGGACAGCGGCTGGTCTGGCTGCAGATCCACGCGGACCAGCTGCTGGTCCCGCTGCGTCGTGGCCATCGGCCGGGCTGCTCCCATCAGCAGCAGACCGGCGCCTAGTGCGAGGCGTGCGGTGAGCAGCTCTGGGGAGGCGGTGCGGCGCATCGATCTCCGGTGCAGGGCCTTCGGGCTCCGGTGCTGGGCCTTCGGGCGGGAGCTCGAGTCCCTGCCGATGTCAAGATAGCGCAAGCGCGGGAGACTGGGGCGCCCCCCGCGCAGGAACCCCCGCATCGAGGACGACGCGGGGGCAGTTGAGCGCCTGGATCAGTAGCGGTAGTGCTCGGCCTTGAAGGGGCCCTGCACGGGCACACCGATGTAGTCGGCCTGGTCCTTGGAGAGGACGGTCAGCTCGGCGCCGAACTTCTCGAGGTGCAGGCGGGCCACCTTCTCGTCGAGGTGCTTGGGC
>DDSR01000445.1:7633-7861 GCA_002343455.1 Deltaproteobacteria bacterium UBA2385
GTTGGTGAACGAGGCCGACATCACCAGGCTGGGGTGCCCGGTGGCGCAGCCCAGGTTCACCAGCCGGCCCTCGGCCAGGATGATGATGCTGTGCCCGCCGCCCTTGGGGCCGTGGGTGGTGTCGCGGAAGCGCCACTCGTGGACCTGGGGCTTGATCTCGATTTTCTCGACCGCGCCGGTGGCCCGAAGGGCGTCGAGGCCGGCGATGTCGATCTCGTTGTCGAAGTG
>DDSR01000028.1 GCA_002343455.1 Deltaproteobacteria bacterium UBA2385
GCCCGACAATCTCCACCCCGAGAGCGGAAGCCCGCCCTCCCCCGTGCTAGCCTGCCGCCTGCCATGCCCCTGCGCTTCTCCGACTACCTCTCCGCCGCGTTCTCCTGGCGCCCGCTGGGCATGCCGGTCTCGCCCAACTGGCTTGGCCTGGCCGGCTTCGCCCTCGCGGGCCTCCTCAACCCTGGCTTCTGGCTGCTGGGCGCGGGGCTGGAGCTGGCCTGGCTCTACACCCTCACCCACAACGCCCGCTTCCGGGCCCTGGTCGAGAGGGAGCGCCAGCCGGCGGGCGAGGGCCTCGACCAGCGGCTCGCCTCGCTCGACGAGCTGGGACGGGCGCGCCTGCAGCGGCTGCACCGGCAGTGCGAGGAGCTGCTGCCCGAAGAGGGCGAAGACGCCGCCCTGAGCGACGCCCTGGGCCATCTGCTGGCCGCCGCCTTCGACCTGCACGAGACGCGGGTGCGCATCGAAGAGGCGATGGCGGGCTGGCCGGAGCCGCTGCCGATGCTGGTCAAGCGGCGAGCCAGCCTGGACACGCAGCTCGCCAGCGAACGCCTGGACGAGGCCCTGCGCCGCAGCCTGGAGAGCCAGGCCGAGCTGCTGGACCGCCGCATCGAGGCCGCCCGGGCCGCGCAGGACCGCCTCGCCGTGATCGAGGCCGAGCTGCAGCGCATCGACGACCAGGTCGCCCTGCAGCGGGACATGGCCCTGCTGGAGGCCGACCCTACCTCGACCGCCCAGCGGGTCGACCGGATCTCCAGCTCGCTGGCCTCCACCCAGGCCTGGCTCAGCGAGCACCGCACGCTCTACGGGCTGGAGCCCCAGCCCAGCGACACCCCCATCCCCCTGCGACGCCCCCCCCAGGGCCAGCGAAGCTGAAGGAGGCCCCATGGCCGATGGACCGAAGACGACTGGACTCGGAAAGCTGCTCACGCTGATGATGATCATCGGCCTGGCGGGCCTGGGCACCTTCCTGATCGTTCGTGGAGGCTCAGACGAGGCGAAGCCGGTCGAGCCGACGGTCGCCGTGAATGAAGAAGCCGCCGCCGCGCCGGTCGAGGGCCTGATCGAGTCCGAGACCGCCGTGCCCCGCTTGGAGGGCGCCGGGACCTATACGCCGGTCAACAACACCGTGGTGGTCGAGCTCTCCGAGTACGCCGGCTACGCCGGGCTGATCGTCGCCAACGGCGGCCTGAAGCCCAGCGAGGACAGCTACTTCTTCACGCAGCACGGCTTCAAGGTCGAGATCAAGCTCTCCGAGGAGGAGAGCTGGTCGGCGCTCAACGCCGGCCGCATCGGCGTCAGCGCCACCACGGTCGACGTGCTCGCCGTCTACGGCAAGCAGCTCAACGTGGTCGTGCCCGCGCAGATCGGCTTCTCACGCGGGGCCGACGGGCTGGTGGTTCGCCAGGAGATCCGCCGCCTGAACGATCTGAAGGGCAAGGTGGTCCTGGCCAGCCAGTTCACCGAGGCCGAGTTCTTCCTGCGCTACCTCGCCCAGGAGGCGGGGATCCCGGTCAAGACGGTGCTGGACGAGGCCGCCCCCCTCGACCCCGAGGCGATCCACCTGCGCTTCGCCGAGGACGCCTTCGTGGCCGGCGACGTGTTCCTGGCTGACCTGCAGGGGGCCGGCTCGTTCGCGGGTGTCCTGACCTGGGAGCCCAAGACCAGCGAGGTGATCGAGGGCTCCGGCGGCAAGGCCCGGCTGCTGACCAGCAACAAGAACCTGCTGGTCGTGGCCGACATCCTGCTCGTCAACCGCGGCTTCGCCGAGGCCTCGCCTGCCATGGTGCAGGGGCTGGTCGACGGCCTGCTGCACGGCAACCGCCTCGTGCGTGACCAGCAGACCGCCCAGCTCCCGGTGATCGCCTCGGCCTTCGGCTGGACCCCCGCCGAGGCCCAGGCCGAGCTGGCCAAGGTCCACCTCAGCAACCTACCCGAGTCCCAGGCCTTCTTCTCCGGCGCCATCGACATGGCCGGCAGCTTCGGCGGCATCTACCAGCTCGCCGTCTACGCCTACGGCCGCGAGCTGATCCGCGACGCGGTGGACAGCGCCCGCTTCCTCGACGGCGCGGCGCTGACCGCCCTGGAGGCCGCCGGTACCTACAAAGAGCAGCAGATCTCCATCGCCCCCATCCGCCAGGCCCAGGGCACGGTCGAGCAGGACCCGCTGCTGTCCAAGGACATCCGCTTCCTGTTCGAGCCCAACTCCGAGAAGCTCGACATGCAGGACCCGGGCAACCTGGAGCGGCTGGCCGACCTCAAGCGCCTGCTCCAGCTCAGCCCCGGCTCGACCATCCTGCTGCGCGGCCACGTCGACGACAGCCTCGTGGCCGAGTTCCGCGCCAAGGGCGGCGAGGCCTTCGTCCGCCAGATGGCGCTCAAGGCGGTCGACCTCTCGCGCAGCCGGGCGGTGGCCGTCGAGGGCGCCGTGGTCGAGGTGCACAAGGTCGACGAGCAGCGCATCGAGACGGTCGGCCTGGGCTGGGACGAGCCCATCGGCCGCGACCCCGAGCAGAACCGCCGCGTCGAGGTGCAGTGGTTCACGGTCGAGTAGGGCTCAGGGGCAGGAGATCCGGCTGCCGACGATGCCCTCGATCAGCCCGCCCGTGCCGCGGACGCTCGTGGCATCGTAGCTGAGCCGGCTGCCGTCGCCGTAGACGAAGGCGCCCGGCTCGGTCCGGCCCAGGGTGACCTGCTTGTTGCCCCCGTCGGGGTCCTGGATGGTCACCTTGGCGGGATCGCCCTCTTCGACGATGATCAGGGTGCGCTCGGCGCCGTCGATGACCTCAAAGCAGTGTTTCACGGTTCCTCCAGGGGTGGCCCCGCCGCAGCCGAGGGCGACCAGGGCGCAGACAGCGAAGAAGGCACGGAGCGTCGACATCGGTGTCCTCCTCTCAGAGACTGGGCGATAGGCCGGCGGCTGTCAAGGCAGCAGCGCGGCCAGGGCCTCTCTCCAGGCGAGCATCGCGGCCTCGGGCTCGATCCCGGCCCCGAGCTGCCCCGCGCGCTCAGCCAGCAGCGGGTCGCGGGCGAGGCGCAGGCAGGCCTGGACCAGCGAGCCCGGGTCGAGGGCCACCTGCATGGCCGAGAGGTGCAGCCCGCAGCCGGCCTGCTCGACCGCCATCGCGGTGATGGCCTGCTCGATGTGCCCGGGCACCGTCAGGACGGGCCGGCCGTAGCGCAGCGCGTGGTAGACCGTCAGCGTGCCCCCATGGCAGACGACGGCGTCGACCTGGGGGAAGACGCTGTCGGCGTCGAGCAGATCGGCCCCCGCCACCCGCGGGTGTCGCGGCAGGGGCACCAGGCCGCCGGTGCTGATCACCAGCTCCAGGTCCTGATCCAGCAGGGTCTGGATCACGTCGAGGAAGGCCTCGGGCCGCCCGGTAGCGCCGAAGCTCAGGTAGAGGCGCGGGCGAGCGCCGCGGGGCGGGAGAGCGAGGCCGGGGGCGGGCAGCCGCGGGAAGAGGGGGCCGGGCTGGCTGGCGCCTTGGGGCAAGAACCGCGCCGGGAGCAGGGCCGGCGGGTCCAGGACCAGGCTGCGGTCGCCGAAGCAGAGCTCGTGCGCGTACTGCCGGGCCCGACCGCCCGAGCTGGCCAGGTCGACCATGCCCATGGAGAGGAAGCCCGGCTGGAGCGGGACCGGCGTCTCGGGCGAGGACCCCTGCCAGCGCGGGTCCTTCAGGATCGCCTCGGGCGGCAGGCCCACGCAGGGGGCGTAGATGCGGGCGAGCTGGTCAAGCGTCGGCACCAGCGCGCAGTGCGGACCGAGCAGCGCCGCGGTGCTGAGGCTGATCGTCGGCAGCCCTCGGCGCTCGGCGGCGACGATCATGCTGCGGCGGTTGTCGACGACCACCAGCGCGGGCCTGCACCTCTCCAGCAGCTCCAGATCGGCGGCCAGGGCCCTCTCGAAGAGCTCGGACTCGACCAGCCGCGAGGAGAGGCCTCGGGCCGGACGGAGCAGCTCCTCCAGCGGCGGCTCGGCCAGCACCTCGACCGGCAGGGCCTGCTCTCCCATCACCCCGGGATCGGCGAAGCGGCCCGGCGCTCCGGCCAGCACCGGCTCATGGCCAAGGCCCTCCGCGTCGCGAGCGAGTCGCAGCAGCCGCCCGGCGTGGGCGAGGCTCTGCGAGAGGCCGGTGAAGAGCAGGCGCGCCAGGAGAGGCTCTCAGTTCCCGGAGTCGCCGGGCACGTCCAGCGCGCCGGTCGCGGCCTGCCCGCCGTTGCGGATCAGGTTCGTGATGTCGTCCACCGTGACGGTGCCGCCAATCGAGCTGAGCAGGTCGTGGTCCATCGTGATCTGCCCGCCCAGCCGGCCATGCAGGCGCAGCTTGGCGCCGGCCGAGACCTGGGCGCCCGCCGCGACCGAGAGCCCGACCAGGCCGTGCAGGTGCAGCTTGCGGACCGCCGAGAGCAGGGTGTCGGCGATGGTGCGCATCTGGGTGGTGACCTGCGCGGGGCCGCTGCCGGTGGCCAGGAAGGTCGTCACATCGGTGTAGAGCTGCTGGAGCGGGGCGCCGCCCTCGGTGTAGCGGCTGCTGGCGGCGATGATCGAGCGGAAGATCGAGCGCACCTGGTCGGCGGAGAGCACGCTCTCCAGGTCCATGTAGCCCTCGATGCGGAAGCCGTAGCTGCGGTACTCGGCCGGCAACATCACGTTGAAGGCCCCCTGGCGCTTGGCCGCCAGGAAGTACTTGCGGCCGAGCTGGGCGCCGACGCTGAAGCGGCGCTTGAAGGTGCTGCCCGCCTGGATGCTGGCCAGGAATGTCTCGACCGAGCTGAAGGTGTCGGCCGTCATGTTGCCGATGGAGATCGAGGTCTCGCTGGCGGCCCCGTTGTATCGGTCCATGTCGCCGGTCTTGGCGTAGATCTGCCAGCGCGGCTCGGCCACCACCGGCTCGGTGTCGTTGGGTTGGCCCGTGATGCGCCAGGTGACCCGGATGCCGCCGCCGCCGTCGAAGCTGGGCAGCTGCGGCAGCGCCTGCGAGATGACCGGGATGGCGTGCACGATGCTGGCCGCCGCGGCCCCCTCGCCGTAGACGTCGACCTCCATCACGGAGGGCACCCGCACGCCCTCGGAGTCGGTGGTGAACTCCAGGTTGCGCTGCTCCATGCCCTGGGTCAGCTCGCCGCGCAGGTTGGCGAAGACCCCCGCCCGCATCCAGCGCTGCCACCACTTGGTCGAGCCGTTGTCGCGGGCGCCCTCCTGGTTGTTCCAGGTCCCGCCGCCCTGCTCGGTGTTCGCGCCGCCCGTCCGGACTCCGGCCTGGGCCAGGGCGTTGCCCTCCGCGAACTCCTTCATCTCGATCTTCGTCATCGTGTTGTAGCTCATGGGGTTGAAGCTACGGATGGTGCTGCTGAACAGGCTGAGGATGCTCATCGAGGCGCTGGTGTCGGCCTGCATCAGGGCGATCAGGAAGGAGCCGAAGGCCGTGTCCTGGGTGACCGGGAAGTCGAACTCCTGGAGCACCACCTGCTTCAGGCCGGCCTGGAACTGCGCGGCCGCCTCGGCGCCGATGCCCAGCCCGCCCTCCTGGCCGCCCGCCCCTCGGCCCCCGCCGCGCCCGCCCAGGCCGACGAAGCCGCCGGCCCCGACGCCGGTGTCGAAGGCCTCGGTCATGATGCCGCCGCGCCGCAGCTTGAAGTTGCCGGCCGTGAAGTGGCTGACCGAGAAGAAGGCCTCGACCCCCAGGTAGACCGGGTAGCCGAAGGTCGCGCCGATGGCGCCGTCCATCTCCAGGCCCAGGCCGACCGGCCAGCCCTCGACCAGCAGCTCCTGCGCGTAGCGGCGCATCGGCTCCGGCGCGTGGCGGTACAAGAGCACCAGGGTCGGGCCCGAGAGCTCCTTCAGGATCGGGCCGACCGCCGGCCCCAGGGCGAAGAGCGGCACGGCGATGACCGCGATGGCCCCGGCGGCGATGGCGATGCCGACGATGCGGGCGGCGGTCGCGACCTCGCTGCTGCGCAGGAACTCGGTGATGCGCTCGGCCGGCAGCTTGCGCAAGGCGTAGACCAGCAGGCCCGTGCCCGGGTTCAGCGTCAGCAGCCCGACGACGATCTCGACCTTGTGGGTGACCAGGAAGTCGATCGCCTTCTTGGCCGCCGCCTCGCCGAAGCGGCCCAGGAAGGCGATGAGCTGCGCGGCGTCTTCGATCTGGCGCATGGCCAGGTCCATCGCCCCGTCGCCGATCGCCGAGAGCGTGCCCCGCAGATCGAACTCGTGGCTCTCGCCGCCGGCGGTGCCGACGGTCACCTGGGTCTGCTGTCCGGCGAGCGCCTGGGCCGCCGCCGTGTTGGCGTCCGCCTCGGCGCCCCCGGCCCCCGGGTCCACCGTCTTACCCTGCCGCTGCTGCATCACGTGGGCCAGCTCGTGGGCCAGCACCTGCTCCTGCCCCTGGGCGCCCATCGCCGCGAAGGCCTCGCCCACCCAGACCGAGCTGCCGCGCGCCAGCGCGATCGCCCCCGCCGGGAGCCCCGCCTGGCCGGCGTCCCCGCCCACCAGCTTCACGTTGGAGAGCGAGGCCCCGAAGGAGGACTCCATCCGCCGCTGGAAGGAGGGCAGATCCCCCTTGAAGCCCGGGTCGGTCCGGTTCGCCGCCAGCGAGGCCTGGACCTGGCTGTTGGCCGGACCGGTCGGCGCGACGGTGGCGAGGCCGTCGTTGCCGACGGTCTCCTGGGGGCTGGGAGACGGGCTCTTGGTGCGGGACCTGGGCACGGGATCACCTCGCAATTCCCGCGAGTCTACCTCAGTGTTGCCGCCCCCGCGCCGCGACCCGCGGATTGTCACACTTCGGGCGGTTAGGAGACCGTCCGGGAGGACTCCATGAAGATCACCGTCTACGGCATCCCCAGCTGCGGCACCGTCAAGAAGGCCCGCGCCTGGCTCGACGCGCAGGGCCTCGACCACGACTGGGTCGACTTCCGCACCACGGCCCCCGAGCCCGCACGCGTGGCCCGCTGGGTCGCGGCCTTCGGCAGCGGGCCGATGCGCAACACCTCGGGCGGCGCCTACCGCGAGCTGCCCGCCGAGAAGGCCGACTGGGACCAGGCCGAGTGGACCCGCCGCTTTCAGGGGGATGCGATGTTGATCCGCCGCCCGGTGGTGGAGATCGACGGGCAGCCGGCGCTGGTCGGCTTCAAGGAAGAGGCGTGGCGGGGCCGGCTGGGCTGAGGGGTGCCCCTCCGAGCTGCGTCGACGGACTGCGCCTGCTGTCGCCCCTCCTCGACCCCGAGCAGGCCGACCGGATCATGGCCGAGCTGGTGGCCGAGACCCCCTGGGAGGCCCACAGCTTCACGATCTTCGGCCGCACCGTGCCCATGCCGCGCCTGATCCAGATGTACGGCCCCCACGGCTACCGCTACTCCGGCCTGAGCCACCCGCCGCGCCCCCTCGGCCCGCGGCTGGAGGCCCTGCGGCAGCAGGTCCAGGGGGCCACCGGCCTCGCCTTCAACAGCGTGCTGCTCAACCTCTACCGCAGCGGCCAGGACAGCATGGGCTGGCACCGGGACGACGACTACCCCCACGGCGGCCAGCCCGCGGTCGCCAGCCTGAGCCTGGGGGCCACCCGGCGCTTCCGGCTACGCCCCTGCGGTGGAGGCGAGGGAGTGGCCCTCGACCTGGAGAGCGGCAGCCTGCTGCTGCTCTCAGGCGAGGCGCTGACCGGCTGGCAGCACGCCCTCCCCCGAACGGCTCGCCCGGTGGGCCCCCGCCTGAACCTGACCTGGCGGCAGATGGAGGGGGCCTGAGCCTCAGCCGTGCAGCCGCCCCGGCGCGTGCACCAGGCAGGTCGACTCGTGCTGCGCCAGCTCCGCCAGCCGCGCCCGGCTGGCCTCGCGCCCGAAGGCGTGGGCGGCGAGGTCGGTGTAGGTGCTGAAGTGGCGCGCCTCGCTGGCCAGCAGCGAGCGGTAGAAGTCGGCCAGCTCCAGCTCGCCCTGCTCGGTCAGGCCCTGGGCCAGCAGGGTCATGCGCTCGCAGGAGCGGGCCTCGATCAGGGCGCAGCAGAGCAGGGTGTCCAGCAGGCGCTCCGGCTCGGCGGGGCGCACGGCGGCGTGCAGGCGGGCGGCGTAGGGGGCCGGCTCCAGGCGCCGCAGGACCAGCCCCCGGGCGGCGAGCAGGCCCAGGACCTGCTCGAAGTGCTCGAGCTCTTCGCGGGCCAGGGGTGAGAGGGCGGCGACCAGCGGGCCCTGGTCGACGTAGCGGAAGATCAGGTTGATCGCCGTGCTGGCGGCCTTCTTCTCGCAGTGGGCGTGGTCGATCAGCACCTCGTCCAGGCGGAGCAGGGCCCCGCGGAGCCAGGAGGCGTCGGTCATCGAGGCGAGGTGCAGCACCCCATCGGGTTAACCCGTCCCCATGTCCATCCTCTCTCGCCTGTTCGGCCCTCGGCAGCGCCCGACGCCGGCCGAGCCCGCCGAGCTCTCCCGGCGCCTGGGGGTCCCCTCTCCGGACCAGCCCCGCAGCCTCGCCCTCTACGCCTACGACACCTGCCCCTACTGCCGGCGGGTCTACCAGGCGCTGCAGGGCCTGGGCATCGAGGTGCCGGTCCGCAACACCCGCCACGACACCCTGGCCGCGCAAGAGCTGCGCGCCCTGACCGGCGGGAGCCAGGTCCCCTGCCTGGTCATCGACGGCCAGCCCCTGCTGGAGAGCGCCGACATCATTGCCTGGCTGGAGAGCTACAAGGCCAACGGTTCTTCGCGCTGAAGCCAGCGGGTCTGAAACGGGCCGGCTACCATCGCCGACCTGGAGGACCCATGAAGCGAATCATCCTGGCCCTGCTCCTCACCGCCTGCGGTGACAAGTCCGACGACACCGGCGACGGCTCCACGGATGGGGGAGCCGGAGACGGGGGCTCGGGAGACGGGGGTGCCGGAGACGGGGGTGCAGACGGCGGCAGCGGCGATGGCGGCGGCGGCGGCGGCGGCGACTGCAGCAACGTCTTCCCGGTCGACCAGACCGGCGCCTCCTGGCGCTACATCTACACCGGCCCGACGACCGGCAGCTGGACCCAGGTCGCCGTCGGCATGGAGACCTACAAGGGCGCCGAGGCCTGGCGCATCGACGGCACCGGGAACATCGAGGGGACCGGCTACACCCAGTCCTGGACCATGGCGACCTGGTACTCCTGCGGCAGCGAAGGCGTGAAGATCCTCGGCTCCGAGATGACCTACGAGGGCACCAGCGGCTCCAGCGGCTACTCGGGCTGGACGACCACCAGCTACACCACCCCGCCCCTGGTCTCGCCCAAGAACCTGGCCGAGGGAGACTCCTGGACCGCCAGCTACGAGGGCAGCACCACCAGCTCCGCCGGCGGCGAGACGCCCTTCTCCTACTCCCAGACCTCCACCGTGACCGGCACCGACAGCGTCACGGTCGAGGCCGGCAGCTTCGACACGCTGGTCGTGCAGTACAGCGGCTCCGGCGCAGCCTACGAGCAGCACCTCGCCGTCGGGGTCGGCGCGGTCATCGGGGACGGCTTCGAGCTGGCCAGCTTCACGCCCTGAGCCTTCGGGGCCGAGCTGAAGCTCCTCGACAGACCCGCCGGTCCAGGGATATGCCCGTGGGCCCGAGACGCGGAAGCGCCCGGTTCACCGGAGCGGAGCCATGAACGAGGCTGCGAGCGGAATCGCAAACCTGATCGCAAAGATCAAGGCCGATGGTGTAGAGGCGGGCGAGAGCGAGCGCAGGGTCCGCGTGGACGCCGCGACGCGCGAGGCCGAGCAGGTGCTGGCCAAGGCCCGCGCCGAGGCCGAGCGCATCACGGCGGCCGCCCAGGCCGACGCCGAGCGCCGCCGACGCCAGCTCGACGCCGAGCTGCGCATGGCCGCCCGGGACTTCGTCTTCCGGCTGCAAGAGCGCCTCAGCAGCCAGGTGCTCGGCCCGGCCACCTCCGAGCTGGCCGCCCAGGCGCTGAGCGACGACAACGCCGTCGCCGGGCTGATTGTCGAGCTGCTCGGCGACCGCGCCAGCGGCAGCAGCCTGACCGTGGACAGCGCCCGCCGACAGGCGCTCGAGGCGGCCATCCTGCGCCGCATCGGCGCCAAGGCGATCGGCGCAGGCCTGGAGATCACGGACGAGGCCGGCCTGGGCGGCTTCCGACTGGTCCGCCAGGGCGAGCACTTCTCCTGGGATGTCAGCCAGGACGCCGTCGCCCGCGAGCTGGGGCGGCTGGTCGAGCCCGGTCTGCGCAGCGCGCTGAGCCCCAAGGACCCCCAAGGCTGACGCCGGAGAGCCGACCTCGATGTCGCTCGTCTACCTCATCACCAGCCTGCCCCGCGTACACCGCGGGGAGCCGCCGCCCATCACCCGGGCCGAGCTGGTCCAGCGCTGCCGGGACAACCTGCACGGGGGGGACCGCGCCGAGTTCGAGCTGCTCCTGCAGACCGAGTCGGTGGAAGAGACCGTCCGCCTCTCCCTGAACGCCCAGCTCGCCGGCCTGGACGCCGAGGCCACCGTCTCGTCCATCGTCAACGAGCGCCGCGACGGCGTGCCGCTGGACCGCCTCCAGCCCTGGCTCCTCCGCCCCGGCCCCCAGCACGAGCTGCTCCGTCGGCACTACTACGACGTCACCCAGCGGGCCCGGACCGAGTTCCTGGTGCGCTGGGCCAACTTCCGCGTCGACATCGGCGAGGTCGTCACCGCCGTCCTCTGCCGCCAGGAGGGCCGCAGCCGCGACGAGTTCCTGGTCCAGATGCAGGGCAACTTCGACGCCTCCGCCCCCCGGATCATCGCCAACTGGGAGGACCCGCTGCTGGGCCTGGGCAGTCGCTTCGGCTGGGTGCCCCGCGTCGTCAAGGCCCTGGGCGAGGAGGACATGATCGCCATGTCCCGCACCCTGGACGATGTGCTGTGGGAGCGCATCGAAGCGCTGACCCCCACCGAGACCTTCCGCATCGAGACCGTCCTGGCCCTGTACCTGCACCTGCGTATCGCCGAGCGCCAGGCCCAGTGGAGCGCCGAGAAGGGCGCCCAGATGCTGGAACGCATCCTGGCCGCCACCGCCCCTTCACCTTCCCAGGTTCAACGATGAGCACCTCCTCTGGACATGTACAAGGCGTCAGCGGCAACATGGTCACCGTCGCCTTCAGCGGCGACGTGCGGATGAACGAGGTCGCCTTCATCACCCTGCCGGATCTCGGCGGAGAAGCCGTGCGCCTGAAGGCAGAGGCCCTGCGCCTGAAGGCAGAGGTGATCCGCATCCGCAGCGGCGAGTGCGACATGCAGGTCTTCGAGGACACCCGCGGCATCGAGGTCGGCGCCGAGGTGAGCTTCACCGGCCAGCTCCTGGCGATCGAGCTCGGGCCCGGCCTGCTCTCCTCGACCTACGACGGCCTGGGCAACCCGCTCGAAGCCCTCGCCAACCGCTGCGGCTTCTTCCTCCAGCGCGGCGTCTACCTGCCCACCCTGGACCGCCAGCGGACCTGGGCCTGGCAGCCGATCGCCCGCCTGGGCCAGCGTCTCTCGGCCGGCCACGCCCTGGGCACCGTGCCCGAGGCCATGTTCACCCACCGGATCATGGTGCCCTTCGGCATCATCGGGCAGGTCGAGGTGATCGACGTCGCTCCCCCCGGCGATCTCACCGTCGACGCCACCGTCGCCACCGTGCGCGTCCTGGCCACCGGCGAGGTCCGGGCCCTGACGATGGTCCAGGAGTGGCCCGTCAAGCGCCCGGTCAGCTGCTACGCCGAGCGCCTGCTGCCCAGCAAGCCGATGACCACCCGCACCCGCATCGTCGACGCCTTCTTCCCCGTCGCCGAGGGCGGCACCGCCTGCGTCCCCGGCCCCTTCGGCTCGGGCAAGACCGTCTTCCAGCAGTCCGTCAGCCGCTACGCCGAGGCGGACATCGTCATCATCGCGGCCTGCGGCGAGCGCGCCGGCGAGGTCGTCGAGACCCTGCGCGAGTTCCCCGAGCTGATCGACCCCCGCACCGGCCGCTCCCTGATGGAGCGCACCATCATCATCTGCAACACCAGCTCGATGCCGGTCGCCGCCCGCGAGGCCAGCGTCTACACCGCGATCACCCTGGCCGAGTACTACCGGCAGATGGGCCTGCGCGCCCTGCTGCTGGCCGACTCCACCAGCCGCTGGGCCCAGGCCCTGCGCGAGATGAGCGGCCGGCTGGAGGAGATCCCCGGCGAAGAGGCCTTCCCCGCCTACCTGGGCTCGCTGATCGCCGCCTTCTACGAGCGCGCCAACATCGTGCGCCTCGAAGACCCCAACCTGGGCCCCTCCCAGGGCTCGGTCACCACCATCGGCACCGTCTCGCCCGCCGGCGGCAACTTCGAGGAGCCCGTCACCCAGTCGACCCTGGCCGTCGTGGGCTGCTTCCTGGGCCTCACCTACGCCCGCAGCTATGCCAAGCGCTTCCCGGCCATCTCGCCGTCCGAGTCCTGGAGCAAGTACCTCGAGCGCCTGCGCCCCGCGCTCGACGCCGCCTACTTCCCCGGCTGGGTCGACCTCGTCAACCGCCTGCAGCGCCTGTACATCGCCGGCCAGAAGGTGGGAGACCAGATGAAGGTCGTCGGAGAGGACGACCTCGCCCAGGCCGACTTCGAGCGCTACCTCGCCGCCGAGTTCCTGGACTCCGTCTTCATGCAGCAGAACGCCTTCTCCGAGGTGGACTCCAGCCCCAGCAACGAGCGCACCGCCCTGCTGCTCAAGCTGACCGCCCAGGTCGTCGACCACGACTTCGGCTTCCGCAGCAAGGACCAGGCTCGCGAGACCTTCACCGAGCTGACCGCCACCGTCCGCGACTGGAACCTCGCCGCCGAGGGCAGCGAGGACTACCGGACCCTGCTGGAAAAGGTCCACTCCCGCCTGAACGCTTCGGCCGCCGCCCGCGCCGCCTGAACGAATGCCCCGCCTGCGGGCGGACCGAGGAACCATGCGCAAGGTCTACACCCACATCGACCAGATCGTCGGCCCCGTCATCACCCTGCGGGCCAAGGGCGTCAGCTACGGCGAGCTGGCCCGGATCCGCACCCGGGACGGCGGCAGCACCTACGCCCAGGTGATCAAGCTGAAGGGCGAGGAGGTCTCGCTGCAGGTCTTCGCCGGCAGCAAGGGCATCTCCACCGGGGACGAGGTGGAGTTCCTCGGCCGCCAGGTGCAGCTCGACTTCTCCAGCGACAACCTGCTCGGTCGCACCTTCAACGGGGTCGGCGAGCCGATCGACAGCCGCCCCCGCCTGCAAGGGGCCGAGCCGATCGAGATCGGGGGGCCCTCCTTCAACCCCTCCCGGCGGATCATCCCCTCGCAGATGATCCAGACCGGCATCCCGATGATCGACATGTTCAACACCCTGGTGAAGAGCCAGAAGCTGCCGATCTTCAGCGTCGCCGGCGAGCCCTACAACGAGCTGCTGGCCCGGATCGCCCTGCAGGCCCAGGCCGATGTGATCGTGCTGGGCGGCATGGGCCTGAAGTACGACGACTACCTCTACTTCCGCGACCAGCTCGCCTCCAGCAAGGAGCGCACGATCCTCTTCGTACACACCGCAGCCGACCCGGTCGTCGAGTGCATGATGGTGCCCGACATGGCCCTGGCGGCGGCCGAGCGCTACGCCACCGCCGGCAAGGACGTGCTGGTCCTGCTGACCGATATGACGGCCTTCGCCGACTCCATGAAGGAGGTCGCCGTCGCGATGGAGCAGATCCCGGCCAACCGCGGCTACCCCGGCGATCTGTACAGCCAGCTCGCCTCACGCTACGAGAAGGCCGTCGACATCGAGGGCTCCGGCTCGATCACCATCCTTGCAGTGACGACGATGCCCGGCGACGACGTGACCCACCCGGTGCCCGACAACACCGGCTACATCACCGAAGGACAGTTCTACCTGAAGGGCGGTGTGATCGACCCCTTCGGCTCGCTCTCCCGGCTGAAGCAGCTGGTCAACGGCAAGACCCGGCCGGACCACGCCCCGCTGATGAACGCGATGATCCGACTGTACGACGCCGCCCGAAAGGTGCGGCAGCAGCAGTCGATGGGCTTCTCCGTCTCGACCTTCGACCAGCACCTGCTCGCCTACGCCAGCGAGTTCGAGACCCGGATGATGGACCTCGCCGTCAACCTCTCGCTGGTCGAGCAGCTGGACCTGGGCTGGGAGATCCTGGCCAACCACTTCACGGAAGCCCAGACCACCATCCCCGGCAAGCTGCTGGCGACCTGGTGGCCCAAGAACCGGGCCGCCTGAGCCTCCCTCCCCTCCCCGCGCGGGTCTCCCCATGGCAGAGAAGATCAAGCTGAACAAGGTCGAGCTGACCCGCTTCCGGCGGGACGTGAAGACCTATCAGCAGTTCCTGCCGGTGCTCAAGCTCAAGCAGGAGCAGCTCCAGGCCGAGCAGCTCAAGATCCGCCGCGAGCTGGAGCTGCGCCGGGCCGAGTTCCAGCAGGCCCGCGAGGGCTGGACCCCGCTGCTGCCCCTCTTCGGCGAGCCGGCCCAGGTCGACCTCGTCGAGCTGACCCGCCCCCGCGACCTCGTCATCGGAAGCAAGACCATCGCCGGCGTGGTCGTGCCCACCCTAGAGAGCGTGCGCTTCTCCTCGGTCGAGCTCTCCCGCTTCGGCACCCCCGCCTGGGTCAGCCGGGTCCTGCCTCGCCTGCGCCGCTTCGTACAGCTCCACACCGAGATGAACATCATCGAACAGCAGTACGCGCTCGTCACCGCCGAGCTGCGCCGCACGACCCAGAAGGTCAACCTCTTCGAGCTGGTGCTGATCCCCGAGGCCACCGAGGCCATCCGCCGCATCAAGATCGCCCTGGGCGATATGCAGGTCGCCGCGGTCGGTCGGGCCAAGATCGCCAAGGGCAAGGCCCTGGCCAACGCCGCGCAGGCCGCCCGGGAGCGCGCATGAGCATCACACGGATGCTGCGCGCCACGGTCATCGGGCGCATGGCCGACGCCGAGGCCACGCTGACAGCCATCCAGGCGGCGGGGCTGCTGCACATCACGCCGATGCGCCCCCCCGAAGAGCTCAGCGCCGCAATCGGGCAGGGCGAGGGCACCCTGGCCCAGGTGGCCCGCCTGCAGCGCGCCCGGGCGGCGATCGCCTCGGTCGTGGAGGCCCCCCCATTGCCCGAGCAGCTGCCCGTCGACGAGCTCGGGCACCGGGTCTGCGCCGAGCTGGAGCGCCGCGACCGCCTCGTCAGCGAGCACAACGCCGCCCAGGCCACCGTCTCGGCCCTGGAGCCCTGGGGCGAGATCGACCCGCTGGACCTGGACGACCTCGCCGCCCACGGCGCGCCCGTGACCTTCGTCCGCCTCACCCCGACCGACTTCCGGATGCTGGACTGGACCGACATCGCCCACGCGATCGCCGACCAGGACGAGCACGAGGTCTACGTCGCCATCTTCAGCCAGGGCCCCTCCGAGCTGCCCAGCACCCCGGTCCGGCTGCCTCGCCTGAAGCTCTCGTCCGCGATCCAGGAGCGCGACGCCATCACCGCCGAGCTGCGCGGGATCGAGCGCTTCCTGGGTGGCCTCGCCCACCGGCTCCCCGACATCGACCGGCGCCTGGACGAGCTGGCCGACCGGGCCGCCGTGCTCACCGCGCTCGGCACCGGGCTGGACGAGGGGCCGCTCTACGCCGTCTGCGGCTTCATCCCCGCCGAGAACCAGTCCGACCTGGAGAAGGCCATCCTGCCCTTCTCCGCTGGGCTGAAGGTCGACAACCCCGAGCCCGGCTCGGCGGTCCCGGTCAAGCTGCACCACGCGCGGCCTATCGCCGGCTTCGGGACCATCGTGCGCGAGTTCTCCGGCATCAGCTACTGGGAGAAGGACTTCACGCCGATCGTGATGATGCTCTTCATGGTCTTCGGCTCGCTCTGCCTGGTCGACGCCGGCTACGGGCTGATGTTGCTGGGGACCGGACTGTACCTGCTCTTCAAGGGCAACAAGGCCTTCGGGAACGTCTTCATCTGGACCGGTGCCTTCTCGCTGCTGGTCGGCGTCCTCGGTGGCCAGTACTTCGGGCTGGTGATCGGAAAGGATGTGCTGGTGGGCAACGCCCCGCCGACCCAGCTCGCCGCCGATCCGATGACCACCTTCATCTTCTCGCTGGTGATCGGCGCCATCACCATGACCACCGCCTACGCCACGGCCATCTGGCAGCGAGGCTGGAAGACCGTGGCCACCGGCAGCCTGCTGGTCGCCTTGGGGGCGATCGCCATGGCCATCAGCCGCTTCGCCGCCGACAGCGTCGCCGGGCTGATCATCGCCAGCCCCGCGCCCGGGCAGGTGGCCCAGATCGGCAGCGTCGTCGCCACCGGCGGCGCCGTCCTGGGGGTCGCCGGCATCCTGGCCTGGCTGGTCTACCCCGACCCGGTCTTCGGCCCCAAGTCCCACATCGCCAACGTGTTCTGGACCCTGTACTCGGGCCTGACCGGCCTGGGTCAGGACATCATGAGCCATATGCGGCTGTTCGGCATCGGCCTCTCCGGCGCCATCATGGCCTCCGTCATCAACACCATGGCCGCCATGCTGCCCCTGCCTGGAACGATCATCGTCGGGCTGGTCGGGCACGCCTTCGTCTTCGTCCTCTCGCTGCTCTCGCTCTACATCCACACCAACCGCCTGATCTTCCTGGAGTTCGGCAGCAAGTGTTTCGATGGCGGCCAGGCCTGGTACGAGCCGATGCGCAGCCGCAGCCTCGCCCGTGGCACCGCCGCCTGAGCCCCTCTCCTCCTCCTCAACCCTGAGACCCCCATGACCCTCCTCCGCAGCCTGTTCACCGCCGCCCTCCTCCTGCTCGCGGCCAACCCCGCCTTCGCCCAGACCGGGATCACGCCCCCATTCGGCACCGCCGACAAGGCCATGCTGATGATCGGCTTCGCCTTCATCGGCATCGGCATCCTCAGCTCCGGCTACGCGCTGTCCATCTCGCTCTCGGCCTACGCCGCCTGCGACAAGGACCGCCGCGGCGCCGCCTTCATCCCCGCCGTCATGCCCGGCTCGCAGGGTCTGTACAGCTTCGCCATCGGCTTCCTGATGATCGGCACCTACCAGGCCGGCTGGGGAGACCCCCAGGTCAGCTTCAAGGTTGCCCTGGCCGGCATCCTCTGCGGCCTGCCTTGCCTCTTCTCGGCCCTGGGCCAGGCCAAGACCGCCGCGGCTTGTATCAAGAGCATCAACAACGGGCAGATGGACCAGGGCCAGGCGCTGCTGGCGACCGGCGTGCCGGAGCTCTACGCGCTGGTCGGGCTGGCGGGTGGGTTTCTGGTCATGAACTGAGCGAGCCGGTCTGCTCGTCCAGCTCCGCTCGCGGAGGCCCGTGGCCCAGCGCCCGGCCCATGCGTCGAATGCGGTGGATCTTACGGTGCAGCGGCCCCCAGTCGTCCTTCAGGTCGATCGAATCCCACAACGCCTCGACCTCGCTGATCAGCAGCCCCTCGGGACCTCCGCCCTTGAAGTAGCGCTCCGCCAGCGCCTCGGGCCGAGCGGGCAAGGTCCCCTCCAGCACACCGCGCACGGACTCCCAGGCGGCCCCTCGATAGGGCAGCATCGAGGCGCGAGCGCGGGACTCGGCGGCCTCGCCTCCGTACCAGTCGTACCAGGCCTGGTCGAAGGGCACCCGGCTCTGTTCGAGCCAGTGCCACCAGGCGTCCGTCAGGGCCTGGTCGGCCGCCTCTCCCCGCGACTGCACCCCCAGGCCCGCCACGGTGCGCCGCACGAAGGCGCGGGCGAACTCCGCCCGGTAGCTGCCCAGCGCCGCCGAGAGGGTGCTGGCCTGGCCGAGGCTTTGCAGACACTGGGCGAGCTGCTCCAGGTTCCAGGCGACCGCGGCGGCCTGGCGACCGTAGGCGTACAGACCGGAGTGGTCGAAGTAGGCCGCGGTGAAGCCCGGGTCGCAGGTCGGGGTGAAGCGCCAGGGCCCGTAGTCGAAGCTCTCGCCGCTGATGTTGATGTTGTCGGTGTTCAGCACCCCGTGGACGAAGCCGGCCACCATCCAGGCGGCCACCGTGTCCGCGCAGGCCCGCACCACCGCCCCCAGGAAGGCCGCAGGCAGATCGGGCGCATCAACGATGGCCGGGTGGTAGGTCGCGGCCGCGTATCGCAGCAGCCGGTCCAGCTCGGCCTTCTGGCGCTGGTAGTGCAATCGCTGGAAGCTGCCGATGCGCACATGGCCGTGGCTGAGCCGCACCATCACGGCTGCCCGGGTCGGGCTGGGCTCGTCGTGGCGGTCCAGCTCCTCGCCCGTCTCCACGATCGACAGGGTCTTGCTGGTGTCCACCCCGCGGGCCTCCAGCAGCTCGGTGGCCAGGATCTCCCGCACCCCGCCCTTCAAGGTCAGCCGACCATCCCCGCCACGGCTGTACAGGGTGGTCCCGCTGCCCTTGGTCCCCAGGTCCAGCAGCCGGCCCTGCCCGTCGCGGAGCTGGGCGAAGAGGAAGCCGCGCCCGTCGCCCAGGTAGGGGTTGTAGGAGAGGAACTGGTGGCCGTGGTAGCGCAGGGCCAGGGGCCGCTCCAGGTTGTCCGGCAGCGGATGGAAGCGGGCGAGGTGGTCCAGCCACTCGCTGTCGCTGAGGGTGTCCAGGCCGACGGTGGCCGCGTGGCGCTGGTTGCGGAAGCGCAGCCGGTGGGCGGGGAATGAGGCCGGCGTCGCCGGGTCCGAGAGCTCGGGACCCAGGGAGAGGTGGCGGGGATCGGGGCGGTAGGCGGGAGAGAGAGGCATCCGCGGGGGTTAGCCCGATGAGGGCGAGGTGCAGCCGCTGAGGCTCAGCCTGTCTGCCGCCGACGCCGGCCCAGGGCCAGCAACGGCAGCAGCGCCAGCAGGCTTGCGGTGCCGGGCGCCGAGGCGCAGCCGCCGCCCTTGCCGGGGTCTTCCTCGTCGGCGGGGTCCTCGTCGCCGGTGTCATCGTCCTCGGAGGGCGTGCCCGTGTCGGGCTCCGGCTCGGGCTCGGGTTCGGGTTCGGGCTCCGGCTCGGGCTCCGGCTCCGGCTCCGGCTCGCACTCCAGGTCCAGGCCGTCGCAGTCCTGGTCGATGCCGTCGCCGCAGATCTCCTCGGCGCCCGGGTAGATCGTCGGATCGGCGTCCTGGCAGTCCTCGCCACCGTGCTCGGGACCGCAATGGCCGTCTCCGTCCAGGTCCACCACCAGCTCGTAGGCCCCCGCGTCGGGCCGGGCCTCGGCCCCGCAGGTGCCCGGCGCGCTGCGCGGGTTGCCGAGCAGGTCGGTGGTGGAGAGGCTGTAACCGTCCACGCCGAGGTCGATGCCGGGAGAGCCGAAGGGCAGGCGGAAGTCGTCGTTGGTCCAGTCGCCGTCGTCGCTGAAGTCGACGAAGTCGAAGTCGGTGACGAGGTTGTCGTACTCGGATATGAACGAGTCGCCGCAGACTTCGTTGCCGGACTCAACGATCAGGTCCACATCCGTGTGCGAGAGGTTGTTGACGACCTCAATCGACGGACATCCATCCTCAAAATAGGTGTTGGTGTACTTGAGGCCGCTATCCGTATTGTGAAACACGTTGTTGGCAACATGTACCAGGCCATCCATCTCGTTTCCGTACTCCGACCAGACCCGAACCGCAGATGTCAAGCCCACGAACGTGTTTCCGACCACGTTCAACTCATCAAACCCAACCGTTCCGCGCGACGACGAAACGGTTCGGCTGATATAGATACCGGAGTATCCACCCAGAATAATCGAGCTCACGACGTGTACAACATCTGCACCATAGTAGAGGAATATATTGTAGTCGTTGCTCTCAAACACGGACCGGCTGACCAATATCTCATCCAAACCTGTCCCAAGGATTCCGTATGAGTTTCCACGAAACACCACATCGTCGACCACCAGACCCGACGATGCCCCGTAGCTCACTCCATACTCAAAGCCAGTCAACTCCAGGCCCGACAGCTCCAGTCGCGATCCGTTTGAAAGATAGAATCCTCCGCTACTCAAACCATCGCTGTGCAACACCACACGCTCCGATCCGACTCCTCCCACCACGACCGAGTGGTCCCGCGCGACGACAAGACCGGACTCGACATACTCTCCCTCCCGGATCTCCAGCGTGTCGCCGTCCTCCAGCAAGGCCATGCCTTCGGCGATTGTCAGAGCGTCGCCCTTCCCGGACTGGTCCACAACCCAGGTTGCGGCATGGGCGTTGATGATGAGATGGATGAACATGGGGTCGTCCCTCAGTTAGTGTGTTCGATGAAGGCGATGCCGGCGGCGTCGAAGCAGGGAATCTCGTTCTCTTCCTCATCTTCATAGTCTACCCAGACCTTGACGAATCCCCCCTCCTGCGGCCCC
>DDSR01000455.1 GCA_002343455.1 Deltaproteobacteria bacterium UBA2385
CCCCCGTCGCCGCTGCCCCCGTCGCCGCTGCCCCCGTCGCCGCCCCCGGAGTCGAGGGGGTCCTTGCCGGAGCAGGCCAGGAGCAGGGAGACCAGGAGGGTGGCGGCGGCCATGGGGCAGTCCTGCGGGTGAGGGTGGGGAGGTCTCCAACGTAGCAGCAAGCGGCCGCGTCGGCAGATTGGCCCGGTCCCGCAACGGGGTGTACGTTTCGACAGGACCGGCGTCCACGTTATCGGCGGGGTTCACCTCGGAGAACCCCATGAAGATCCACGCCCTGCTGCTCCCCTTCTTCCTCCTGACCGCCTGCGAGAGCGAGATCGACGGCAAGACCGCCGCCGAGGTCCGCGACGTGCCGGCCGCCCCCGCCGCCCCCGCTGCTGCTCCCGCTGCCCCGGCTGCTCCCGCCGAGGCGCCCGCGGGCGTCGAGGTGAGCTTCTCCAACGAGGGGTCCAGCCTGGAGTGGGTCGGCGCCAAGGTCAGCGGCGATCACAAGGGCGGCTTCCAGCGCTTCAGCGGCACCGCCCGGGTCGACGGCGACCAGGTCCTCGGCGCCACGGTGGAGATCGACGTCACCTCGCTCTTCAGCGACACCGAGAAGCTGACCGGCCACCTGAAGAGCCCCGACTTCTTCGACATCGAGCGCATGCCGAAGGCCAGCTTCCAGACCACCTCGATCACCGCCGGCGGCGAGGGCGGGACCCACACCGTCACCGGCGTGCTGGACCTGCTCGGCGCCAAGAAGGAGCTGAGCTTCCCGGCGACGATCGCCCCGGTCGAGGGCGGGCACTCCGTCAAGGCCGAGTTCACGCTCAACCGCAAGACCTGGGGCTTGGTCTACCCCGGCAAGCCCGACGACCTGATCAAGGACGAGGTCCTGGTCCGCCTGGACGTCAAGCTCCCCAAGGCCGGCTGAGCCTCCGTGCAGGGCGTCGCCTGGCTGCTCCTCTCCCTGTTCGCGGGGGGGCCAGCGACCGCAAGCGACGCCTTCGAGCAGGCCGTGGCGGCCGAGCTGAGGGAGGCCGATCCCGAGGCCGCCGCCCTGCTCGCGCAGGCGGATGAGGCTCGGGCCCGGGGGGACCTGGCCGCCGCGGGCGAGCTCTACGCCCGGCTGGTCGAGCGCCTGCCCGAGGACGACCACTCCCGGCGGCGCCATTGCCTGGTCCTGCAGGAGCTCGGGGTGCGCGACCAGGCCCTGCAGCGCTGCGAGCAGGCCCTGGCCCTGAAGGCGCGGCCCGAGAACCGGGTCGCCCTGGCCATGGTCCTGCTGGACCTGCCCTCGGGCGCACAGCGCAGCGCGGCGGACCTGGCCCGGGCCGAGGAGCTGCTGGCCCAGGCCGCCCGGGAGTCCAGCGAGGACCCGATGATCCCGCGGCTGCTCTGCCACCTGGCCAGCGAGCGCGAGGACGCCGCCGGCTTGCGGGCCTGCCTGCCCGAGCTGGAGCGGCTGGCCCCCCAGCACGTCAAGACCGCCTGGCACGCCTGGGAGCTGGCCCGGATGGAGGGCCGCGCCGAAGACGCGCTCGCCGCGCTGGACCGCGCCCAGGCCGCCGGGATGCCCGCCGAGGACGCCGACGCCTTCCGCGAGCTGACCCGGCCCACCGTGGACCGCGGGGCGCGCTGGCCGGTCGCCCTGGGGGTCGGGGCGCTGCTGGGCGGGCTGGTCTTCTGGGTGTTGCGGCCCAGAAAGGAAGTCGCCGCCCCCTGAGCGGGTCCTTCGTGCTAGCCTCGACCCCTCGGAGGTTCCATGTCGACCCTGCTCCTCGCCCTCTCGCTCCCCGCCCTGGCCGCCTGGTCCCCCATCGGCGAGCGGGATGGCTGCCGCTACTCCAAGCAGGCCGAGGGCGAGCTGACCGCCCTGCGCGCGGAGTGCGCCTGGGATTTGCCCGCCGACAAGGTCATCGCCACCTTCGGGGACTGGAACCGGCACGCCGCGATCTTCTCCAGCGTGGCCCAGTCGCGGGTGCTGGGCAGCCTGCAGGACGGCAACGGGCAGGTCCTGCAGGTCCACCAGGCCTCGGGCATCTCCGACCGCGAGGTCGTGCTGCAGGTCAGCTCGTCGGCGATCGAGGGGGGGCGCCGCTGGACCCACACCAAGGCGGCCTCGCAGGCCGCCGCCTCGGGCGACAACGTCGAGGTGGGCGTGGACGACGGCCTCTGGGAGATCCGCGCCACCCCCCAGGGCGGCTGCACGATCCTCTACGAGCTCCGCTACGACCCGGCCGGCAGCGTGCCGAGCCTGATGGTGCGCTGGTTCCAGGGCTCGGGCTTCAAGGACATGCTGGCGCAGCTCAAGGCGGCCGCGGGCTGAATTCAGCAGGATTGGGCTCGACTTCGGGGGCTGCCTGGGGCATCATCCAGGTAGAGGTTCTGGATGCGCCGCAAGCCCGATCTCCCGCCGCTGCCCGAGCTGGACGAAGGCCCGACCTACCCGGTGGGCTATGTCCCGCCCGAGCTGCTCGCCTCGGGAGAGGACGGCAGCGAGGAAGACTGCGCGGACGAGGACTGCGTGGACGAGACTACCGGCGGAGGGCCCGTCGCGGCGCTCTTCGGGGCGGAGGAGGCGACCTCGGGGCTGGTGATGCGCTCCTTCCTGGTGGAGCCCTCGCTGGGCGAGCTGGGCATGGTCGAGCTGCCCGAGCCGCTGACCGAGGAGCTGCGCCTCGACCAGCTCGGGGCGGACGAGGCCGACTCGGCCGAGCTGCGGCTGACCCTGCTCAACCGGGCCAGGCGGGAGGTCCAGCAGGGCGACCTGGCCGAGGCCGAGCGCAGCCTGGAGCGCGCCGAGGCCCTCAACCCCGGCGATCCCCTGATCGCCGTGCACCGCGCCTGGCTGCGCTTCGTCAGCGGCGAGACCTTCACCGCGGGCTGGGAGGCCGAGCAGGCCTTCGCCGAGGCGGGTGACGACCCCGAGGTGGCCCGGCTGGTGGCCGCCCTGGCCGAGGAGATGCGCGGGCGCAACGTATAGGCGCCGGCGGGATACCCAGCGCCCATGAGCGCGCTCGTCTTCCTGCTGTGCTGGCTGCTGGCCGTGAACGCCGGCGGGCTGGGCAACACCGTCGGCTACCACCGCCTGCTGACGCATCGTGCCTTTCGCTGCCCCCCGGCGGTTCGAGCCGGCTTCACCCTGCTGGGCGCCCTGCACGGGGGCTCGCCGATGATGTGGGTCGGCCTGCATCGGCTGCACCACGCCAAGTCGGATGCGGAGGAGGATCCCCACAGCCCGACCCGAGGTTTCTGGCACGCCCACAGCGGCTGGCTGATCGGCACGCGAAACCCGGCCCTGGCCATCGCCTTCGCGCTCTCGGGCTTCGGCCAGCAGGCGGTGATCCTCCGGCACGATCTGCAGCGCCTGCTCGGCAGCCGCCAGGCCGACTGGGTCAGCCTCTGCCCGGACCTGGTGCAGGAGCGCCTGATGCGCCTGCTCGACAGGCCCCTGGTGATGCCGGCTCTGTTCCTGGTGCAGGTGGGGCTGAGCTGGGCGGTCGCGGGGGGCTGGGGTCTGTTCTGGTTGTGGACGGTCCACGTCTTCCTGACCAACAGCTCCTGGTCGGTCAACAGCGTCTGTCACTGGCCGGCCTTCGGGCGGCAGCCCTGGCCCACCGGCGACTGGTCCCGGGATGTGCCCTGGATGGCCGTCGTCACCAACGGCGAGAGCTACCACAACAGCCACCACCGGTATCCGCGTAGCGCCCGGCATGCCTTGGACGGGGGTCTGGATCTGAGCTGGCGGGTCATCCGTGGGCTCGAGAGGATGGGGCTGGCCAGCGAGCTCTGGCTGCCGCGCAGCCATCGTGGCGGGTCGGGGTGAGCGCGTTGGAGTTCGGGGCCTGGGCGGTGGATGGACGATTTTACAACTCGCCGCGAAATCGCTGCGCCGACCTGTGCTACGGTTTCGGAGCGCAACCCGCGCGTCCCACCAACTGCCCGGAGGAACCCGATGGCACGAAAGCTGCTCTCTCTCTCTCTCTCTCCTTCTCTTTAGCCTCTTGATGGCGCTGGCCGCCCCGCGCCCCGCCTGGGCGTCGCCGATCGCGAACATCTGGTACGACTCGGACTACGAGTTCGAGCTCTGCGACGGCTGGGA
>DDSR01000456.1 GCA_002343455.1 Deltaproteobacteria bacterium UBA2385
TCCCGCAATTGCGTCCCTAAGTCGCCCGGTGACCGTCATCTCCCGAGTTGGTCCCGCAATAGCGTCCCTAAGTCTGGGGATGACCTCTCATCTCCCGAGTTGGTCCCTCGACGCCGATCTCCTTCCAGGCTACCGACCCGCAATGACCCCCTGGCACCTCACCCTCGCCACCGACGGCCGCCTGCCGATGGCTCCCACCGAGGACGAACGTCGCGCCATCGTGCGTGCGATCGTGCGGCTCGCCGGACCCAGCCTCGCTCTGTTCAGCGTCGTCGACGACCACCTGCACCTCGTCGTCCTCGCCACCCGCGACGAGGTCGGCCGCCTCTCCCGCGCGCTGGCCCTCGGACTACGCCCCCTCTGCCGCGCCTCCCTCGAGGCCGTGCGGGTCCGCCCCGTCGAGTCCCGTGGCCACGCGAGCTGGCTCGCCCAGCACTATATCGCCGTCCAGCCGCTCAAACACGGCCTCCCCGATCACCCCGCCCTGTACAGTGGATCCTGCTTCCAGGACCTCGTCGGCGCGCGGGTTGGGCCGACCCTGCGGATCGTCGAGCTGCTGCCGCGCTTCCGGCTCCGCGAGCTGCTGCCCGCCGTCGGCCTCCCCGTCGAGCCCATCCAGCCGCCGGACGCCGAACAGATCCGCTCCCTCGGCGCAGCCCGGGTCGCGCTCGCCGCCGCCGCCGCCGCCTGCGCGCCGCCCGAGCTCGATGGCCGCACCGCGCTCGTCGTCGCCGCCCGCCGAGCCGCCGCCCAGCTCGCCGAGGAGTCCGACATCGGCCGCGCCGAGACCGGCTTCGCCCTCGGCCTCAGCCCCAGCGGCCTGCGCAAGCTGCTCAAGGCGCCGGTGGATGCTGCGCTGTGTCGGGCGGCCCGTGTGCGGCTGGGACTGGAGTTGGCCGTCGCCGCCGCGCCGCCGTTGGTCCGGGAGCCGGAGGAGGGGTACCGGGTGGAGGGGTGGGAGGGGTGAGCTTTGGCCGCCGTGCGGGGTGCGTTCTAACGGTCAAGGTGTAGGGTTTGGGCCAGCTCTACATAGCGTTCTTTGCTGAGGGCCTTGTCGAACCTTTGAATGCCGGCCCGCCGTACCCAACGCATCAGCTTTCGGAGGCTGGTGGACGACTCCTCAGCCGCATCGTCTACGAACGAGGCCAGCTCCCCTATGGCTTTGTCATGACGTCCAGCATGTACGCCGATGTCCGAGATGTAGGTGAGGCGTAGCATCACGAGAGACCAGATCGCCAGCTCTCGCTGCTTGTCCAGCGTTGCGTTGTTCTGAAGCCGGAAGTCCGACACCGATACACTCGGCTCATCCGCCAAGCGCATGCGGGTCCACCACAGGATGTGCAACCCGCTCGTCCATGCACCGTCGCGCGATACGCAGCGTCGAACATAGCTCCTCCCGAGGCTCAGCATCCCAAGCTCTGCCCGTGCGCCCTCGATCCTCCGAAGTTGTGCGATGGACTCGATTTTCGTGCCGAGGGCCCCGTACTCGGTGACGACCTCGCCAACTGCGTCGGCTTGAAGGATGGAATCGTCGGGCTCGACGAACTCGGGCAAGCCGTCCATGGCCAACCGTGTTCGGGTGTTCTGAATCCGTTCCGAGTCGAAGTAGATCCGATGATTGACATTGGCCGCCTCGGCAGAGGCCAGGGGAAGGTCCTTCCTGAATAGCCGCCCACAGGTCGTGGAGTCGGCTTGGCGGAGAACGCACTTGAACTCGGAACAATAGCCGAGGGTCAGCCCGAGTGACCCGTACTGCAGGGGGTTGAAGACACAGTTTGAGCAGGAGATCAACTGCATTCAGTACCTCTCGAACAGCGAGTCGACCAACTCTCGCAGGTCATCATCGCCAAGCTCGGTCATCTCGCTGAAGTCCGCCAAGTGTTCGCGCCATTCTTCAACGTAGCGTCGCGCTTGGGCGACCTCGAAGGCCGACGGCCATGTAGCGCGGCCCTTTCCCTTCCCCTGAAGGAGCTGGGCGATGTCTTTGCGAGACCAGTGCTTGATCATGGCGGCGCTCAGCCTGGTTGCCCCAGTCTTCCAGACGCGGCCGGACTGACCGGCGAAGTGCGAGGCGGCGTCCAGAGACTCCGACGTGGACAGGTAGGGCGTGTCGCGGCCGAGGCCCTCCAGGTAGAGAACATGCCGCACAATCGACGGTGATGCGCCAGGGCTAGGGAGGCCGACGCGGTCTGCGGCGTCACCCCTGTACAGGGGATCTCGGGAGGCTTTCCCCTTCGTGTCGCTCGACATGAGTCGACTCTAACACCAGCAGCAGCAGCTGCCTGCGCGCCCCCCGGCCTCCCCTCACGCCTGCGGCAACAAGTGCGTCTCCACCGCGTCCAGCTCCGCGACCGTCCGCCCCGCGCTGTCCACGAAGATCAAATCCGAGACCGTCTTGCTCCCACTGGCCCGGCGCCCGGTCAGCACGCACCGCACGAGCCCCTCGCTCGGCGCCTCACTCGCCAACCTCAAGGCTCCCACGCCCGTCGGCAGGCTCTTGCCCCCCAGCACCTCCTGGGTCCACAACAACGCCAGCTGCAAGCCGCCGTCCATGGCCGCGACATCCGTCGCCCAGCCCTCGTCCCGCCAGCCGCTCTGGCGCACGCCGCGCATGGTGGCGGCGCCGCCCTCCTTGCTCACACCTTCGACGTCGGCGATCACCTGGAAGTCCGGCCCGTGGAAGAGCACACCGCCGTACACCGGCCCATCCCACGCAGGCAGCGTGTGCGTCGGCGCGCCGGCCCCGACGGGGAGCCGGTCGGCGAGCTGGGCGGTGGCGCTGTAGTGACGCCGACCGTCGGGGCCGCGCAGCTCCAAGGCCAGGGAGACCCCCGACCCGTTGCTGATCTGGCGCACGCTCAGTCGGAGGCTGTCGCCGCCGTTGTCGAAGTGCGACAGCTTGACCCCGGACAACACCTTGATGTCCTGGACACCGACGAGCTTGAGGTCGGGGCGGAAGGCCCGGGCGGCCCGCGCGAACCACTCGACGACGAGCACGACCGGGACGACGGGGGTGCCCTGGATGGCGTGGTCGGCGAGGTAGGGGTGGCTGTCGCGGCGCACCCGCAGGTTGAGCTCGAGCTCGCGGGCGCCCTCGGCGGCGAGGGGCTGGCCGACCCGCGGGGCCCCGCCGATGACGACGACGACATTGCCGTCGTCCGCCCCGGAGAGCTCGTCGACGAGCATCTTCGCTCCGGCGGCGAGGGGGATGACGGGCACGCCCATGGCCTCGAAGCGGGCCTTGAGCGCCGGCGTGACCATGCCGCCCTCCCAGGGGCCCCAGCCGATGCTTCGCACCCGGCAGCCGGGCCGGGCCTGGGCCTGGACCTGGGCGACCTGGTTGAGGACCTCGTTGGCCATGGCGTAGTCGACCTGGCCCTGGTTGCCGCAGCGGGCGGCGACGGAGCTGAAGAGGACGATGGCCTTGAGCGGGGCCTGGGCGAGGGCCTCGAGCAGCAGGGCGAGGCTGTCGACCTTGGTCGAGAACACACGCTGGAACTGCTCGTCGGTCTTGTCCTCGATGCGCTTGTCGGCGAGGACACCCGCGCCGTGGACCAGGGCGGTGACAGCGCCCCAGTCGGACTGTACTCGACCCAGGGTCTCGCGCAGGGCGAGGGGGTCGGTGACGTCGGTGGGCTCGTAGCGGGCCCGGCCGCCGGCAGCCTGGATGGCGGCGAGGGTGGTGCGGATCTCGCGGTTGGCGAGGATGCGGCCGACCTGCTTGCTCAGCTCGGCGGGGGTGACGCCCTTCTGGCCGGCGAGCAGGGCCCGCTTGAGGCCGGCCTCGTCGGCGATGGCGGCGACGCCCGCGGGCTCCTCCTCCAGGGCGGTGCGGCCGAGGAGCACGAAGCCGGCGCGGGTCTGGGCGGCCAGGGCGATCATGGTGGCGGCGGTGACGCCGCGGGCGCCGCCGGTGACGAGGACGATGTCGGACTGGTCGAGCACGCAGCTCCCTCCGGAGAGGGGGGCGGCGGCGTCGATCAGGCTGATCCGGCCTCCGTCTTCGAGCAGGCCGACCTCGAGCTCGGGGCCGCCGGAGAGGATCTCCTCGGCGAGGGCGCTGGCCAGCTCGGCCTCGGCCCGGGCGCCGCGCTGCAGGTCGATGGCCTTGACGGCGGCCTTGGGCCACTCCTGGGCGGCCGTGCGGGCCAGGGCGGCGCCTCCGCCACGCCAGGCGCTCTCGGCGGAGAGCTCGCTGAGGCCGAAGCGACCGCCGGTATCCTGGACGACGACGAAGAGGCCGCCTCGCTCGGCCATGACGGGGGCGACCGCGCGGGCGGCGCGGAAGGCGCTCAGGGCGGCGGCGTCGGGGCTGGCCTCCTCCAGGCCGGCGAGCAGGACGAGGCCCTGGGTGCTCGCTTCGGGCAAGGCATCAACGGCCTGGGCGGGCTGGCCGCGGCTCTCCAGGGCCTGGGCGAGCGCCCGACGCAGGCCGACGGGGCCTCCGCAGACGACGAGGCTGGCGCCGGCGGGGAGGGCAGCGCGCACCATGCCGGAGGCGGGCGTGGGCAGGGCCTCGCGGGCGTAGCGACCCAGCGCGGGCAGCTTGGTGGCCAGCACCGGTGAGGCCGCGACAGGGGAGGCGGCGACGGGAGCCGGAGCCGGAGCCGGAGCCGCAGCCAGAGCCGGCGCGCTCCCACGCATATGCTCGACGACCTCGCCCAAGGTGCGCAGGCGGCCCAGCGCGGCTGGGTCGACCTCGGGCAGGCCGGGGACGCGGTCCTTGACGCCGGAGAGGATCTCGACCCGCTTGATGCTGTCGATGCCGAGGTCGCCCTCCATGTCCATGGACAGAGAGAGCATCTCGGCGGGGTAGCCGGTCTTCTCGGCGACGACGGCCATCATCACGGCTTCGATGTCTGCCGAAGGTGCGACAGCAGCGACAGCCACGGAGGGCATCGAGCCGCGCATATGATCGACGACCTCGCCCAGGGTGCGCAGGCGGCCCAGCGCGGCCGGGTCGACCTCGGGCAGGCCGGGGACCTTCTCCTTCACCGCGGAGAGGATCTCGACCCGCTTGATGCTGTCGATGCCGAGGTCGCCCTCCATGTCCATGGACAGGGAGAGCATCTCGGCGGGGTAGCCGGTCTTCTCGGCGACGACGCCCATCATGACGGCTTCGATGTCTGCCGAAGGTGCGACAGCAGCGACAGCCACGGAGGGCATGCTGCCGCGCATATGGTCGACGACCTCGCCCAGGGTGCGCAGCCGGCCCAACGCAGCGGGATCGACCTCGGGCAGGCCGGGGACCTTCTCCTTCACCGCGGAGAGGATCTCGACCCGCTTGATGCTGTCGATGCCGAGGTCGCCCTCCATGTCCATGGAGAGGGTCAGCATCTCGGCGGGGTAGCCGGTCTTGTCGGCGACGACGCCCATCATCACCGCCTCGATGTCCGCCGAGGGGGCGGCGACCGCGACGGGCGCAGAGACAGAGGCAGCCGGCATCGAGCCGCGCATATGGTCGACGACCTCTCCCAGCGTGCGCAGGCGGCCCAGCGCGGCGGGGTCGACCTCGGGCAGGCCGGGGACCTTCTCCTTCACGGCGGAGAGGATCTCGACCCGCTTGATGCTGTCGATGCCGAGATCGCCCTCCATGTCCATGGAGAGGGTCAGCATCTCGGCGGGGTAGCCGGTCTTGTCGGCGACGACGCCCATCATCACCGCCTCGATGTCCGCCGCCGGCTTGACCACCGGCTTCGCGACCGGCGCGATGGCGGGAGCGGGAGCGGGAGCGGGAGCGGGAGCCGCAACCACAGGCGCGACCACCGGAGCCGGAGCCGGAGCGACGTAGGCCGGAGCCGGAGCGACGTAGGCCGGAGCCTGCGCCACGTAGGCCGGCGTCGGAGCCGCATGGACCGGCGCCGGAGCCGCATGGACCGGCGCCTGCTGCGCAAAGCCACCGCCGAGGCTGGCCAGCCCCATGATGCTGGTCTCCGCCGTCTTCAGGAAGGCCTCGTGCGAGCGCACCATCGCCGCCTGGAAGGCCGAGTGGGCGTCCGCCGTCTGGCGCTGCACCTCGGAGAAGGCGGAGAGCCAGTTGGCATCGCGAGGAGGAGACTGCATGGATGCACCCGAGTGAACAGTGGACTGAACTTCAACGACCCGCTCTACCGGCACCTCGACGATCTTCTCGACGATCTTCTCGACGATCCGGTCGACCGGCTTCTCGATCACCTCGACCACCCGCGGCGGGTTGGGCCCGGGGCGCCCGGCGGCGCCCTCCTTCGGCGGGTAGGGCTTGCCGACGTTGGTGCCGTTGATGGCCACCGCGAGCTTGGGCTTGGGCAGGCTGGCCGGGTCGACCGGCTGCTTGTAGCCCTCCCACAGGGCCAGGCACTGGACGGGCTGGCCCGCCGCAAACAGCGCGCCGACGGTGTCGAGGAGCTGGTGGAGGCCATCGCGGCCGTTGCGGTCCATGCTCAGGGCGAGGTGGGGGCGCTCGCCCAGGATGCGGCCGACGAGGCGGGTCAGGACGCTGCCGGGGCCGACCTCCAGGAAGGTGCGAACGCCCGCGGCGTACATTCCCTCGATCATCTCGACGAAGCGCACGGGCTCGGCGAGCTGCTCGGCCAGGACGGTGCGGACCTCGGCGGGGTAGGGCGCGGCCAGGGCGTTGCTCCAGACGGGCAGGGTCGGCGCCGTGGCCTGCACGCCGGACAAGAACTCGCCGAAGGGGCCGACGCTGTCGCTGACGATGGAGCTGTGGAAGGCGGTGGCCACCTCCAGGCGCTGGGCGGCGAGGCCCTCGGCCTGCAAGCGGGCCTCGACGGCGGCGATCGCCTCGGTGCCGCCGGAGAGCACGACCTGGCCGGGGTGGTTGTGGTTGGCGACCACCACGCCGGTCTCTCCCCAGGCGCTGAGCAGCGCGCGCACCTTCTCGATCGGGGCCGAGACGGCGCTCATCGAGCCGTCCTTGACGGCGGCCTCGGCCATGCGCAGGCCACGCTGGCGGGCGACGCGCAGGGCGTCCTCGGCGGTGAAGGCGCCGGCGGCGTGCAGGGCCATCACCTCGCCGAAGCTGTGCCCGGCGACATGATCGGGGTGCAGGCCCAGGCTGCGGGCGACCCCGAGCAGGGCGAGGCTGGTGACCCCGATGGCTGGCTGGGCGTGCTCGGTGCGCTTGAGGCGGAAGAACCAGTCCTGGCGCTCTTGGTCGGAGAAGGCGCTCTTGGGGAAGACGATGTGCTGGAGCGGCTCCTCGCCCAGCTCCAGGTCGGCGGCGAGGTCCCAGGCGGCCCGCGCGGCGTCGAGGTGGACGACCGCCTGGGCGCCCATGTCGGGGTACTGGCTGCCCTGGCCGGGGAAGAGGAAGGCGAGCTGGCCTTCGCTGTCGCCGTGGCCGTAGTGGATGCCGTCGGGGGTCGAGCCGGTCTGACCGGCGGCGACGCGCTCGGCGGCGCGCAGCAGGCGAGCCTTCAGCTCGCTGAGGCTGCTGACGGCGACGGCGAGGCGGTGGCTGCCCTGCTGCGGCTCGTTGGCGCTCTTCCAGGCCTCCCAGCGCAGATCGGCGGCCGAGGCGGACAGCGCCTTGGCCTTGGCCTCGAGCTCCTTGGCGCTGTTGGCGGTGAGCGTCACCAGCTCCCAGCCCCAGGAGCGCAGGCGGCCGGCCTTGTGCTCGCCCTGGTACTCTTCGAGGGCGACGTGGAAGTTGCTGCCGCCGAAGCCGAAGCTGCTGACGCCGGCGCGGCGGGGGTGGTCGGCCCCGCGGATCCAGGGGCGGGTGCGTGTGTTCAGGTAGAAGGGCGAGCTCTCGATGTCCAGCTTGGGATCGGGCTTGTCGACCTTGGCGGTCGGCGGCAGCACCTTGTGGTGCAGGGCCATGATCGCCTTGAACAGACCGGCGGCGCCCGCGGCGGCCTTGGTGTGTCCGATCTGCGACTTGACGGTGCCCAGGGCGCACCACTGCGGGTCCTTGCGCTCGCTCTCCTCGTAGACCATGCGCAGCCCGCCGAACTCGGCGGCGTCGCCGGCCCGGGTGCCGGTGCCGTGGGCCTCGACCAGCTCGACGGTCTCGGCGCCGAAGCCGGCGCGCTCGTAGGAGCGGCGGATCGAGCGGGCCTGGCCGGCGCTGATTGGGGCGTAGACGCTCTTGCTGCGGCCGTCGCTGCTGCTGCCGACCGCCTTGATGACGGCGTAGACCTGGTCGCCGTCGCGCTCGGCGTCGGCCAGGCGCTTGAGGGCCACCATGGCCATGCCCTCGCCGAGCATGGTGCCGTCGGCCTTGTCGCTGAAGGGCCGGCAGTCGCCCGAGGCCGACAGCGCCGGGGTCTTGCTGAAGCACATGTACATGAAGATGTCGTTCATGGTGTCGACGCCGCCGGCGATGACGACGTCGCTGTCGCCCAGGACCAGCTCGTTGACGGCCATGTGCAGGGCCGAGAAGGTGCTGGCGCAGGCCGCGTCGGTGACACAGTTGGTCCCGCCCAGGTCCAGGCGGTTGGCGATGCGGCCGGCGACGACGTTGCCCAGCAGGCCGGGGAAGGTGGCCTCCTGCCAGGGGGCGTAGTTGGCGGAGATGCGGTCGGCGGCGGCCTGGACCTCCTCCTCGGGCAGGCCGGCCTCGCGCATGCCCTTGATCCAGTGCGGGCGCTGCAGGCGGCTGACCATCGCGTTGAGCAGCTCCTGGGCGCTGGTGACGCCGAGGATGCAGCTCATCCGGCTCTTGTCCATGCTCATGAAGTCGCTGCCCCAGGCGTCCTCCAGCACCTTCTGGGCCACGATCAGGGCCAGGAGCTGGGCGGTGTCGGTGGCCGGGAGGATCGAGGGCGGCACGCCCCAGGAGAGGGCGTCGAAGTCGACCGAGGGCAGGAAGCCGCCGCGCTTGGCGTAGGTCTTGTCCGGCTTGGTGGGATCGGGATCGTAGTAGTCCTCGATCAGCCAGTGCGAGGCCGGGACCTCGGTCAGCAGGTCCCGGTTGGCCAGGATGTCCGACCAGAAGCCCGTGGCGTCGGTGGAGCCCGGGAAGAGGGCGCTGACGCCGACGACGGCGATGTCACAGGAGCCACGGTTCAGGGGGTTCGTCGCGGTCATGTCTGTTCTCTCAGTTCAGCGGGCGGGGACGGAAGTCGAAGGCCTGGGCCGGGATCGGCAGGCCGGCGCTGCGGAGCTGCTGGGCGCGGGTGCAGACGGCGGCTCCCTCCAGCAGGTTGCGGGCGATCTGGACGACGGTGCGGGCCTCGGGCGGCTCCAGGAAGCTGCCCTTGACCCAGGCGTTGAAGGCGCCCATCGCCGGGCCGCACCAGATCTGGTAGTCGGCGCGGCGATCGGCCTGGCCAGCGATGGCCCAGCGGCTGGACTGCCCCAGGTAGCTGCGGAAGACCAGGGCCATCCGGTGCTTGGGGTCGGCCTCGGCGTGGGTCACCTCAGCCGGGTCGCGGGCGGCCCAGTAGGCGCGGGTGGAGGCCCAGGCGTCCTCGAAGGGCTCGCGCAGCAGGTCGCGCTCGACGCGGGCGCGCTCCTCGGCGGGGATGGCCTCCAGCGAGGCGTGGGCCCGGTACAGCTCGTAGAGCTTCTTGGCCCGCACCCCGAACATCGTGCCGCGGCGCAGGACCTGCACCTCGACCCCCATCTCGAACATGTCCGCGGCGGGGGCCATCACAACGTCGGCCAGCTCGGCCTGGGCCAGCAGGCGCTTGCCTTCGTCGGAGAGGCCGCTCTCGACCGCGCCCTGGTTGACCGAGCCGGTGAGGACGAAGGCGGCGCCGAGCCCGAAGGCGGCAGCGACCGCGGAGGGCGTGCCCAGACCGCCGGCCGCGCCGACCCGGATCGGGCGGCTGTAGCCGTGCTGGGCGCTCAGCCGGTCGCGCAGCGAGAGGATCACCGGGAAGAGGGCGGAGAGCGGCCGGTTGTCGGTGTGGCCGCCGCTGTCGGACTCGACCGTGATGTCCTCGGCCACCGGCAGGTACCGGGCGAGGCGGGCCTCCTCGGCCGTCAGCTCGCCCCGGGCGACGAGGGCGTCGAGCATGTCGCCGGGGGGAGGCGCCAGGAAGCGGGCCGCGACCTCGGGCCGGCTGATCTTGGCGAAGACCTGGTGGCGGCGGTGGATGCTGCCGTCGGGGCGCTGGCTGAGGCCGGTGGCCGCGTAGCGCACGATCATCGGGGTCAGGCCCATGTAGGCCGCGGCGCTGACCCGGCGGACCCCCTGCTGGATGTAGAGGTCGGCGACGCGCGCCTCCAACGCCGGCTCGTTGGGCGAGTGGATCAGGTTGCTGCCCCAGGCGGCCCCGCTGCCGGCCTCTCCCGAGCCGAGGGCGGCCTTGATCTCGACCAGGTTGGCCTCGACGCGCTGGGGATCCAGACCGGCGGCCCCGAAGAAGGCCAGCATCCCGGCCCGGCCCATCTCGATCACGATGCGAGCCGTGCAGATGCCGTTGGCCATGGCGCCGGCGACGTAAGGGAAGCGGGTGCCGTGCACCTCGCAGAAGGAGCGGTCGCCCAGCCACTCCGGGTAGATCGGCGGCAGGCTGGCCAGCAGGGGCCAGCTCGGGGCGCCGTTGGCCTCGACCGCGGCCTGGCCGCCCAGGCCCATCCCGCGGGCCCCGCTGCGCGGATCGTGCAGGACGTGGGCGGTCTCGCGCACCCGCGGCACCGCCAGGAGCAGGGAGGCGGGGTCGAAGGCGGGGGCCTCGCGGCCAGGGGTCCAGAGGGCAGAGGTGTGCATAGCGCGGGTGACTAAGGGGGCCGGCCGGGGCTTTCCGTCACAGGACGGTCATTGCTTGCTGACAGCTCGTGTCGGGAGGGGTGGCATCCCTGAGGGGCAACCACCCGGGACGCAGGCGACGATCCACCCATGCACGTGGCGTGGCCAGGACAGCAGGCCACCTCGAAAAGGGCCTGGACGCGGCGGTGAATGCCCTCGACGGCCTTGGCGCACGCGGGACGCCGACCTCGCCGACCGGGCCGAGGCCTTCCTCGCGCGCCGAGGCGTCGGTATTGACGTCGAGCAGGACGAGGATCCCGATCAGGCCTTGGCGGTGATCCAGGCAGCGGCCGTGGCCGGACGCAGCGCCGTGCGGCGGTCCCCTCGCCCGGACCATCGCGCGCCCGCCCTCGCCTCGACTCGACTCGAGGAGCTCCCCGAGGGTGGCCTGCGCATTCGCTTCAAGCGGCCCTGGTCGGACGGGACCGAAGGGGCTCGATATTCCCCATCCGACTGGCGGGTCATCCGGGGGCTGGAGAGGATGGGGCTGGCCAGCGAGCTCTGGCTGCCGCGCAGCCATCGTGGCGGATCGGGGTGAGGACGCGGGATTTTACAACTCGCCGCGAAATCGCCGTTCCGACCTGTGCTACGGTTTCGGGGCGCAACCCGCGCGTCCCACCAGCTGCCCGGAGGAACCCGATGGCACGAAAGCTGCTCTCTCTCTCTCTCTCCTTCTCTTTAGCCTCTTGATGGCGCTGGCCGCCCCGCGCCCCGCCTGGGCGTCGCCGATCGCGAACATCTGGTACGACTCGGACTACGAGTTCGAGCTCTGCGACGGCTGGGAAGATTGCCGGGACGCCTGCGAGTTCGAGAGCGCGCCTGCCGTCTGCCAGCGCAACGGCAGCAGCAACGTCTGGGAATGCAAGGCCGACCGGCTGGCGGGTGGGGGAATCGGGGCGATCATGTACATGGTGCGCAACAACGGCGGGTTCGACCTCTGCGACGGACACGAGTACTGCGCCTTCGGCTCGGTCAAGGTCAGCGGCAGCGCGGAGTCGACCTTCTACTGCGCCTGGGATGGCGACGACATGGACGAGATGAGCCTGACGGGGACCGGATACCAGGACTTCCTGTACTTCCACCACACGCAGCAGTCGGTGCTCGTCAACATGGAGGAGCACGCCGGTGTCGACAAGGTGACCGGCTTCATCTACGGGCTTGGGGGCGAGGACCGGGTCCACGGCTCGCACCACGACGACGACGAGGTGTACGCGGACGTCCTGCACGGGGATGGCGACCCCGACATCATCTGGGGCCATGACGGTGGTGACTTGATCAACGCCGGCAACGGCAACGACACCGTCTGGGCCGGCGGGGGAGACGACGTGGTCTACCTCGTCTCGGGCACGAACGAAGCCAGCGGCGAGGGGGGCAACGACCAGGTCCACGGCGGAGATGGCGTGGACAAGATCAGCCTGGGCGATGGAAACGACAGCGCCGACGGGGCGGGCGGGGTCGACACCATCTG